>MBAA01000052.1:6184-6488 GCA_001940655.1 Promethearchaeota archaeon CR_4 | reverse complement strand
AAGTGGAAAAATACAATAATTGCATACTACCTGCCGGAGCAAGCACAATTATCAAATGTTCTTTCCGCTAGAAGTGACAATACTCTTCGAGTGATGCAAGTTAAATGCAGACGGAGGCTAAATTAGTTCACATACTCCTGAAGTAAGGTCAGGAGGTTATAGAATGGCATCAGTACAAGACGTCTTTGATCTTTGGAAAAAGACATTCAACAGGGAAAAGGCATTGGAAATCAAGACGAAGGTTGTCGTCCAAGAAAATGTTGATGGGGAAGGCGGTGGCGTATGGCAGGTGATCCTTGAAAAC
>MBAA01000052.1:2363-6123 GCA_001940655.1 Promethearchaeota archaeon CR_4 | reverse complement strand
CTATGGAGGACTTCGTGAACATTTCGCTAGGCAAAATTGGCGGGGCGAAAGCATATATGACAGGTAAGGTTCGGTTTACAGGACCGCAGTCGCTTGCACAGCAATTTGCAAAGGTCTTTCCTCCACCACAAAAAGAGTAAGGGATCTCTTTTCTTTTTTTTTCCAACTATATGGAAGGGATTGAAGTGGGTAGAAAAATGTCCGAAGTAACCATTATTTTTCAACCAGATGGAAAGCGAGTTCAGGTCGAACAAGAGTCTTCAGTATTATCTGCTGCGTTAAAAGCGGGAATTGACTTAATTTCCATTTGTAGTGGAAAAGGCAGTTGTGGGAAATGCAAGGTCATTGTTGACGAGGTGGCAGCGGTTAATGCGGTTACGCTTGAAGAATTGGAAATACTTACTCCAGAAGAAGTGGACAAGAGTGTTCGTTTAGCGTGTTTTACACGAGTTTCAAGTGATGTTACAATTAAAGTCCCCGAATATAGTAGAACGGGGAAGCAACGATTTCAAATCGAGGGCATTGAAACGCCCGTCCATCTTGACCCCACTGTAAAAAAATATTACCTCGAACTGGAAGCCCCCACATTAGAAGATCCTAGGTGCGATGCAGATAGGGTCATAAATGCGGTTCAGAATGTCGGGAATGTTACGGATCTCTTTGTAAATCTGAATTTATTGAAAACGCTCGCGAGGAAATTGCGGGAGAATGATTGGAAATTTATTGCGATTTTGTGGAAAAACGAAATTATTGATATCGAGCCTGGCGATAGGACTAGCCGACTTTTTGGTTATGCCGTTGATATTGGAACAACAAAACTAGCAGGTTATTTAATTGATTTAAGTTCGGGAAGGGTTGCCGCGGCAGATTCCTTAATGAACCCGCAGGTACCCTACGGAGAAGACATAATTTCACGATTAAATCACCCAGAGCAGAATAAACTACAGCAGGCGGTCTGTGAAGGGATTAATCAAATCCTGGAAATGCTTCTCGAAAGGACGGGCGTAAAATCTCAGGAGATTTATGAGATGACCGCAGTCGGAAATACAGTTATGCATCATTTGTTCTTAGGGATTGACCCTTTATATTTAGGAAGGGCTCCTTACCCGCCGGTCGTCCGGAATTCAATTGCCGTCCCTGCAAGCGACCTCAAAATAAACATTAATCCCAACGGAAAAATCCTCGTTCTGCCAACAATCGCAGGGTTCGTGGGCGCGGACACGGTGGGCGTCATCCTAGCGATGGAAATTCATAAAAAAGACGAATTGTCTCTTGTAGTGGATATCGGTACCAACACCGAGATTGTTTTGGGGAATAAAGAACAGTTAACGGCAGTTTCGTGTGCGTCCGGTCCCGCATTCGAAGGAGCCCACATTAAATTTGGCATGCGGGCGGCTAGCGGGGCCATTGAAAAGATTGTGATAGTCCCTGAAACATTGGATGTAATAGTCCAGACCATTGACAGTAAACCGCCGGTCGGAATTTGCGGGTCCGGGATGATTGATCTTGTAGCAGAAATGCTGAAAGCGGGCATCATCGGTGTCGGGGGGATTTTTAAGCGAGATCTCGATAATCCGCGGATAAGAGAGGTAGAAAATGTTAAGGAATTTGTCGTGGTTCCGGCAAGTGAAAGTGGGACGCAAGCGGAAATTACCTTTTCCCAGAAGGACGTTAGTCAAATAATTCTCGCCAAAGCGGCGATTCACACGGGAATCAAGCTGCTGTTCAAACGCCAGAATATTAAAAAAGAGGATGTCGCGGTTTTGTTTGTCGCTGGAGCATTTGGCTCGCATATTAATAAAGAGAGTGCCAGGATGATCGGAATTTTCCCCGAGATCGACTTGGATAAAATTGTCTTTGTTGGAAATGCCGCGGGAACGGGGGCAAGAATGTGCCTGGTTTCAGAATCAGAAAAAGTTCTCGCTGAGGAAATGTCCAAGTTTACGCAGTACCTCGAACTTGGGATCGACCCGGATTTTCAAAAGGTTTTCCTAAATTCCAATATCATCCCATACGCAGATTTGGACGAATTTCCAGAGATGAGTCAAGTCTTGAAAGACGCGGGGAACTACCCAGAAGTCCCACCTCCCAAATTCTAAAGAAGAAACTGCCCCATGATTGCCAAGAAGAAACCACAACTCGGACTTAACAGCAAAGGTATTTACAACGAGGCCGTCACGCGAATTCACGGAGAGAATCTTAGAGAATCCATATTCCACCAAATTAAGTCGATGGCGCAGTCAATAAAATCGATGTTTGGTCCTAATGGATTAAGTAAAATGATAATCACATTTCGAAAACGCGATAAATTAACCTGAACCCCGACATATTTCAACTTTTATTCAATGAACTACTTGCAAATTCCCGCGCCCCGGGCAAACTTGACGTGCAGTTCCGCGCTGTGGAATGCAGTCGCGCGAAACAAGCCTGCGTTGCTTGGCGCGGCGGAACCCCGAATTGTACCTTCGCCCACTGTGCGAGGATGTCGAGTAAACTTCAAAAGGGGAGAAATCTCAAGGAGATTTATGTCCCCAAAGACAAAATCTTCCCAAGACTTGTTCCCCAGTACTATTAATCCTGCCGAACTCCAAAAAGGTTTGGGGTGCGGGGCAAACCTCCTCAGTCGCCCCGTGTCGAAGCGGCCCAATCCCCGGTTCCAACCTGGCACGGGCCCTAAACTCCTCAACACCATCGTGGTGCAAATGGTGGCGAAACTTAGCGCCGGCGCCTCGCAGCAGCTCCTTGATTTGTTCCAGTTCGGTCTTCGAGTTTATTCCAAGGCAATCCTCGTCATGCCAGACCCTATTGCAACCCTCACCGAAGTTACGCAGTTATTATCAAGCGAGGATGCCCCTTCCATGTTCAGCGTGTCACCCCCGACCCTGTCCGCCCACCTCGACCGGTTTCCCGTGGCCGAGGCAGATGCTGCCTTTCGCGAGCATTTGGAGGCGATCGAGGCGCAAATGCGCAAGCAGGGCACATGGCCCGGGGAGTTCATGCTCGCTGCCGACCCGACAGACGTGGTGTACCGCGGGCGGTTTCGCAACCAGTACACGAGCTACGGGCGGACGGGCAACCAGCCAACGTGGAAGCGGGGGTTCAAGGAGTTCGGGATCTACGCCTGTCCCTCGCAATTGCAGGTGGGATTTGCCCCGCTGCCAGTGGGTAGGTGCCGAACCATCCTTTAGTGGGGATTTTTCTCATCCCTCCCTTCCCAGGAGAATTTTTTCAAGATCGCATCGCGCTCGCTGAGGGGTAACAATACTTCATCGATAAACGCCCGCGCATCCTCAGTCACCTGGATCTGTGCTTCCGTCTATCAGGGATATTTTTCCATAATTCTTCTCCTTTTCAAATCAAACAAGGTATAAAATTGAGTGATTTTGTTCTATATGGTCAGGTTTTCCCAGACAACGGCGATGCCCAATCCCGAGCCGATGCAGGCGCTGCTGACGCCGTATTTGCATTTTCTGCGGATCATTTCTTTCAGAAGGGTAATGCTGATCCTGGTCCCCGTGTTGCCCAGGGCATGGCCCAGGGCGATGGCGCCGCCGTTAACATTGACGATGTTGTGGTCAAGACCCAGTTCTTTTTCACAGGCAATAACCTGGGCGGCAAACGCTTCATTGATTTCAATCAACCCCAGATCATCTAGACTCAAGTTCGCTCTTTTCAGTGAATTCCTTATTGCTGGAACGGGTCCGATGCCGAAGATGTGCATCTCGACGCCCGCTGAGGCATATCCTCTGATCTTGGCAAT
>MBAA01000052.1:1924-2335 GCA_001940655.1 Promethearchaeota archaeon CR_4 | reverse complement strand
TTCTCACTCATAAGCATCATGAGTGATGCTCCGTCATTGATACCGCAGGCATTACCGGCCGTAACTGTCCCGCCCTGAACAATTGGGGACAATTCGGCGAGCCCTGCCACCGTGGTTGCTGGGCGGGGATGCTCATCCGTGTCAATGATTTTTGTTTCTTTCTCGCTGACCTTCACCTCAATGGGAATGATCTCTTCTTTGAACTTGCCTTCTTTAATGGCCGTCATGGCTCTCTGCTGGCTCGTGTAGGCAAAAATGTCCTGATCTTCCCGGGTAATATTGTATATTTTAGCCAGATTTTCTGCCGTTTGCGCAGCCGGCCGTTTTTGTGGATCAGGATTGTCCGCCAGTACCTCCATCAGCGTATCGATCAGAATGTTGTTTCCCATGCGGTAGCCAAACCTGGCTTTA
>MBAA01000052.1:0-1896 GCA_001940655.1 Promethearchaeota archaeon CR_4 | reverse complement strand
TTTCCACGCCGCCTGCCAGAACTACATCATTACGTCCGACTAATATTGAATCTGCCGCATTATGCAAAGCCTTCAAACTTGATCCGCACAGTTTGTTGATGCAGTATCCGATAACCGACACCGGTAGACCGGCCCGTTGACCTGCCCAGCGAGCAAGGCACGATTCGTTACTCCGGTTTTCCACATTGCCCAAGATAATTTCGCTGATCTCTGCCGGATCGAAGTTGACCCTCTTCATAATCGAAGAGATAATAAAGGTGGCCAGTTCGATGGATGGAACATTAGCAAGTCCACCTCCCATCCTTCCCACCGCCGTCCTACCCATTTCCACTACAACTACGTCTCTAGACATTTATCCAATTCTCCTCTTGATTTATAATAAATCCTCATGTGCCGGCTGAAATTTTTACTCCGATTGCCTCCTATTTACTATCCGAGTCGTCTGGAATTCCCGCAATTTTTTTGGCCAGCTTCTCTTTCATATCTAAATTACTATAGCGGGAAATCATTACTCTCTGTGCCTGCGGGGAACCAGCCCCATGAATTGATTCTGTAAAGAATGCTACGGCTCCGGTTCCCATCGTAATGTTCTCAATCAACCGAATGCAGCGGACTCTGTCCTCCCAGGAAAAATCCGCCGAACCTTTCAAATACTTCTTCATGAGTTTTCCGATTTCACCGGGAATCTCAAAGTCCTTCTCCGAAGGAGTTGTTCCTATAGCGGCCCCAGCCAGATCCTGAGTAAGACGTGAAATTTCGGCAGGAAATCTGGTAATATTGAGTTTGCAAACATTGGCCAATAACCCGTTAACAAGATAGCCGCCAGAAACGTGACCGCTTCCTTCTGTTTGAGCGGCAAGTGCACATGCATAGCATGTCTCGGCGAGGTGGACCATTTCAGTCAGCTTATCTTTGGTATGGGAGGCTTTGACCGTACCGTTGTATTCCGTCATCAACGATGCGGCACCGATCAGGACATCGGCAACGCCGACCTTACAGCCTCCATAGCTGGTACGGTGATAATTAGAGAATATTTCAACAAGTCGCCCCGAATATTTGGTTTCACCGCACATAAAAACATTTTCCCAAGGGACGAAAACATTATCAAAAATTATATATGCCTCTTGACCTCCAAAATTGAGGTTTCCAACATCAATGGTGCCATCCTCTATTTTTCGCGTGTCACAGGACTGGCGACCATAAACATAGGTGATCCCCTTGGTGTTAGAGGGTGTCACAAAAGCAACGGCATAATCATTATCCGCCTCTTTCATTGCGGTGGTGGGAACCACCGCTATCCAATGGGAATTGGTAGCGCCAGTTTGATGGGCTTTGCAACCCCGCACGACAATGCCCTTGGCGTCTTTTTTGAGAATATGTAAATACATGTCAGGATCCGCCTGTTGGCTCGGAGACAGGGAGCGATCTCCTTTCGCATCGGTCATGGCCGCATCGCAGACTAGATCCTCTTCCTGTATGATCTTTAAAAAATTCAAAAATCTCTGATGATATTCCGTTTTCAGATCAGCATCCATTTCATAGGTTATCGCATTAAGGGAATTCATCACATCAAGACCCGCACAACGCTGAAAGCAGGACGCCGTCTTTTGACCTATGAGGCGGAGGAGCCTTATTTTCTTCCTCAGGTCTTCCGTACTTTGATGGATATGACAGAACCGGTTAATCTTTTTGCCCGTGATATGCGACATGGCTGTTGCAAGATCATCATATTGCGGATCCTGGGCAAGATCATAGGTAACTCCCACGCTATTGATGGAAGGCCAAATCATGGGATGATCCACGTTTGCAACCTTTTCTCCCATCACATAAACGGGCAAATTTAACTTCCTGATACTTTCAAAATATTCTTCCTTGGTTTTTAAAGTCATAAAATCA
>MBAA01000100.1:35395-39771 GCA_001940655.1 Promethearchaeota archaeon CR_4 | reverse complement strand
CCACACCAGAATGGTTGTGCCTTTTCCCTGACCTTCTGAATTTAACGTTATTTGTCCGCCGTGAAGACTCAAAATATATTTACAAATGTATAATCCGAGGCCAACCCCAGGGACATATTTCTTTTCTTCCTGCTGCGTGTGCACTCTCATAAACGGTTCAAAAACGTGGTTTAATTCCTGAGGGGTAAATCCATAACCATGATCGATGATTTGGATCTCGAATCCGGGGATTTGATTGGCGGTTTTTCTATCGAGCATGACAGCCACCTCCGAATTAGGAGGGGAGTACTTGATCGCATTTGAGAGCAGATTGATCAGACATTGACGGAGCTTTGATTCATCTACCTCTGCCCGAATGGAGATAGTAGGGAGATTGACGCGAATTCTCTTTTCGGACGCATATCTTTCCATGACATCTAGTGATTCTTTCAGAAGACCAGAAATATCCGTAGAAACAGGTGTTAGTTTAAGGCCATGTTTCTGAATAAGACCCGCATCCAGAAAATTCTTGACGATATCTTCCAGGCGCGTTGCACTTCGCCACAATGCTTGGAAATCTGCCTCATTGAAAATAGTGTTTAGATCCTTCCCTTCTTTTTTTGCGTTGTAGAACAATTCAGACAATCCGAGGATGGGAACCAATGGTGTTTTAATCTCGTGAGAAGCCCAATTAAGGAGATCCGCGTTAAGATCGTCTGCGATCTCAAGGGTTTTGTGCACTTGCATGTTATTTTCGGCCTGCTGTCTCGATGCAACATCAGTAATCAAATATAAAAAACCTTGGAGGCGCCCTTTTCGATCTTCTAAGGGGGATTTCGAGATTATAACAGGTCTAGTACTCCCTGAATTTGTCCTCAAATTTAGTTCCAAATTCTGAATGACCGTTGGTTTAAGAATTGAGATGATCTCAGCTGTTTCTTGTCCTTTATCATTAGTAGTTTCTCTTTGAAACAAACCTGCTATAGATTGTCCAAGAATTTGTTGTTTCCCAAATCCTGTAAGGTTGACGAATGCTTGGTTTAAATTTTCTACATTCTCACTTGGATCCACTAATAGAACCGCTTCGGACATTTTCGAGAGGAGGTGCTCGGCAATCTCTGTTGTACGGAGCATAAACAAGTCGTACCTGAGAATTGCATATGCAATGATAATCATACTCATAATGTACGAGAAATTAAATAAGGGAGGTATAAAACGCGTGAACAAGGGGAGAATATAGTTTAAGACAGTGCCACCAATGAATGGGATGAGACTTGCAAAAAAAAGATATTTCGCTTGCTGTTTTTGGTGGGAATTTTTACTATTCTTGTATGTACATCCAAAGAGATAAAGGGTTGTGTACACCATGAAGGCAACCCAAATAAAAACTAAAATAGTTGGTAGTCCCTCCGACTTATACGCTTGTGTCCAACCCCAATCCATTAGAACTAGTTCCTCCCACATTAAATTTGTAAAGAAATAGAGGCAGATAAATACGAAAGTCGTAACATACCCCAAAACTAATAACAAAATCCGACGTTGACGCTGCAACGGTGGAGAAGCATATTCGATTGCAAAGTGCAACAATAACGCAACGGGCATTGGCGAAAACGAACCTATTTTCGTCCAAATAAAAGCAACTTCCATACTTTCGGCGGATCTATACAAAAATTCTACAAATAAACTCATAGCGATGAAAAACGCATCGACAAAAAAAATACGGTGTAATTTGTCATAGGGCTTTCGCTGATACACGACAACGCCTACATAGAAGCTAATTGTGGCAAATGCCAATGAGATTAACGCATAATAATTCAATAGAACATCTCTGAAAGTTTTTGACGCGGTATTTTCTGCGATATATGGCAAATTATTGGGAACTCTATAATAGTCAGACTTTGCATAGAAAATAGGAAAGATCATTCCAAAATATGTATTTGAGTCGTGGTTGCTTCCAAGCAAATCTTTGTTACGACTATAAAGAATCCTTTTTTTGACGTTTTCCCTATAGAACTTGCAATGGAATATCTTGACTCTGCGTTTTTACCCATAATACCGTTACCAACCGCTCACACGACTGAGGTGGTGGCATTATTTTCCGTGCGAGGGGGATTTTTCACGCGAGATATATTGGGAATGATTCGGGTGTGGGACGAGGAAGGAATTCAGCGCGGAATCTTCCCGCCCGTAGCAGCTACGGATTTCATTATCTTTCCATCTGTGGGGGGGGATTATACTTGTATTGCCACTATTGGGGGATTGCTTAGAGTTTACAAGTGTTCGATTCAATCAGATGTTCCACAAAATGAACCACAATTTTCTCCTTTCCAGCTTTATTCGTCAGGATCTTTCAACGAGAAGTTTGTCACGAATTGGACGGAATTAGTTACATGTGGGTTTGCGAGCGAGGATGGCAAGGACATCTATATTGGAACCTCTAGCGGGGGTATCTATCATGCTAAATACACTCAAGATTTGGGAGAATTCAAAGGGACATCTCACCCACTCCGCCCGAAGGATGGTTTCTCCTGCCGGGGATTTACCCGGAATGAAGCAGGCAGCGTATTTGCAGTCTTGCAGAACGGTTTCATCGAAGAATTGAGTAGGAGAAGAGGAGATACCCTTCATCGCTCATATATTGGAGGTCATCTGGGGATGGTTAGGGTTGCTCCTGACGCTGATTTCTTCGCCGGCATTCGTTTGAGCGAGGGGGGAATTCTCAGTTCCAAAGAAGAAGATGAAATTATTATTTGTGACGCCGAAGGGAGAGTGACTCACGAACTACGAGCCCCTTTTGTTAGCACGCTAACACTCACAAAAGACAAGCTCTTGATTGCGTCAGACGAAGAGGGGTTACTCGAGTACGATCTTGAAGCGAGAGAACTAACACCATTTTTCGAAAACGACCCCTGGGGTGAGGATTTTTCCGTAATAAGCTTGTCTGTCCTCCCTGCAACTAGGCGGATCGTGGTGGGGGGTATAGATCATTTAATGAACACGTCCCTCCTGCAAGTATGGGAGTGGGGAGGAGAACTGGTAACAGAAAAAGTCCGTCGGGTCGAGAGTCTCGCGGCACTGGTGCCGAATTCCGAGGAACCAGGTAATTTCCTGGCGGGAACCAATAGTGGGGGGATTTGGGTCATTGGCGGTAAATACTCGCGGGGATCTCAGTTTTTGAATCTGCCGAGCTCGGCAGAGGCAGTCCAGATATTACCTGTAAACGACTCTTCAGCAATATTTTTGGGGAATTATTCCTTAAAAGATCTAGATTTGGGAGATGATTCAGGGGTCGCGTGGCTAGTGGATCTCTCCCGCAAAGAACCTGTGGAGGAACTAGCAGTCTATGAACCACTCGTAGGGGGGTGGTACGACGCGAATTCAACTACCGCATCGATATTTTCAGGCGGAGTCTACCAGGTAGTGAACATCCCCTCGTTTGAAATCTTAGAGTCAGATAGATCATATCCAGTCGATGATCCAAACTTCGTCGCGTCAAGTGTGGTCAAGACCTCGAATTCCAATATATGGTTTGCTGGTACTGAACGTGGAGAAATTTGGCGCTTTATGAAAGATGCTACGGGCGAGAAGATTATTGACCAGTCCCATAGTTTAGGACCTATTGAGGCGCTCGCATTAGGATCGTTGGACGCCCCACTACTCATCGCAGGATTTTATCGCGTAATTGGGATTTTCTGGCCTCAGAACAACGGATTTAATAAAATCTACGGACTCAACGCCGCAATCAACGCACTTGCCCCACACCCCGAGTTCCCACTTTTCGCATGTGGGGCGCTCGATGGGGTAATTCACTTATTTGATTATAATGGCTATAAAATCGCGATGCTTTCCCCGAGGTACGGTAAAGTCGTAAAATTATTCTGGAGCACCGGGACACAGCTAGTCGCCGGATATGCGAGTGGCGAAATAGGGATGTGGAACCTCTCTTCCCTTCCGATACTGGTTGGGAATTCCCAAAAAAGAAAGAAATAGAGAAGAAAACCCTAAATCTTTGCCCAGAGAAGCTCCGAGATTTCACGCGAGAGTACGCGAACCTCGGAAACGCGACCGGCTTCAATAGCCTGCTCGAGCTGGTTCATTAGGGGGTCAACTGTCGCTTCCATTTGGGAATCTTCGATCATCTTGACAAGCATTCTACGCATCATGTGTAACACCACATTTTCCTTTTTGACTGCAATTACGATTGCGAAAAGAAAGGTATAAGGAAGAGTATTACGGGGCATTTATGGACGGAATCTGGGGATGTTACCCCTTTGGTAAAATTCTAAGATTCTGGAACGATGCGAGATGTCCTGTACTTCACAAAACCAATGACAAATATAATGGCACAAAAACTGACCCAAACGACAATCCAAATAGGGACGTGAGGGATGCTGGTA
>MBAA01000100.1:31425-35347 GCA_001940655.1 Promethearchaeota archaeon CR_4 | reverse complement strand
CTTTCACTGTTGTAGTCTACCCGGATGGTATAGTTACCAAAGGTCGGGAGATTTTGAAATATGACCATACCCCGCGCATCCGTAGTTTTACAGGGTTGCGTGAAGTTTTCCGCAAGACTCAGATAACTACCATACCGGACGCCATCCCGGTGCAATGTGACGTTAGCGTTCGGAATAGGGGTTTTAATTTGATCCGTGATTAAAATGGTAAGATTCGCTGTTGCACGGTAAGAAAGCATCAAGACGTCTGTCTCCCCTTTAACAATGTATCCGGTTCTTCCGGTTGTGAGGGTAGTACCATTATTAATTTCTACCTCTATCACCTCGTCCCCCTCCTCTGGTACCTCTATAAGCGTGACATTATTTTCCGACCACGTGAGAGATCGGCCAAAATATGTAGTGGCGGCATAAGTGTTATTGTAAGCAACATTTGTGTCATTGAATTCGAGATTGGTGATGCGGAGCAAGTCCGGTCCGGCGGACACATTCAAGTAATACCAGTGTTGTCGAAGGTTATTCTGACTCGCGAGCCGGTCGACAGCGTAGACTTGCGGGACGTTGAAGGGTTGGTCAAATTTCACGTTGAAGGTTGCATTAAAATAGACCCGATAATCAGCACTGGTATTTGTCAACAAAGTTATGTTGTTCAATGTTGTGTTGATTCTATATCCCTTGGTGAGATCCTCCCTCCGTAGCATTTCCCAGTAATCCGCCTCATTGGGTTGGCTCACAGCATTCTTTGTCTTCAACGTAAGGAATTTCACACCACTTTCACCTCTTGCACTTCCTCCATAAAAAGGAACGTAGGTGAGATTCAGGGTTATGCAAGTAACATTACCTGAAATTAGATCTGGATCATTAATCCGATACATTTCATAGTAGGTCTGCTCAACTATATTAGTAATATTTGGGAGGAGAATTGGGGTGTCGGTGGAATTTTCAATAACCTTCCAGCTAGTGATGTGAATTTGATAAGAGAATTTGATTCGCAGGAGTTCTGTTGCATTCGTTATATTAGATCTCCAAGCGGAGGGATTCATATTTCCAAGGCTGAGGTTGAGGACGTAGCGTGAATCGCCGGGATTTTCGGGATCCCACGATGAGTTGAGATAGTATTCATACCAGTCTGCTGGTGCAAGTGCCCACCCTCCCGATATTGTAGTATTATATTCAACCGAATCGAGCTGTGCCTTGGAAACATTACTCGTGTAATTATACCACTGTGCAGCTATAAGTCGGGTCTTGTGAACCTCTAAATTTTCAAACCATGAAATATCAACATTCGAGCTTCTTCCAGAACCGCCCGGCGTGGAGGTTTCCATTTGGGCAAAACTATTGGTTTGATTGAAAGATGTGATGCACGATTTCAGTGAAATATTTCCATAGGTCAAGTTCACTCCAGGGACGAGAGTGATATTCGTTATACTTATGTTTCCCACGGGATTTTCAGCATCGCTCACGATTGGTGTAAACGGTAGAGTAAATCGAAACGAAGATGGTTTCGGTTCCGGTTGGGGAGCGGTAATATTTATGCGACTTGAAAGAACCATAGGCATCAATAGAATCGTGCACAAAGCAAATAGGAGAGTCCACGACAAGGAAGTTTTTCTTGGCACCAATTGAATCTCACTTGAGGAGTGATCTGGGAATCAAATAACTGGGCTTCTAAATAAAATTTTTCCCAGCGCTTGCCGTAAATATGTGAACAATCGTACGAGGGAAGATATTTCCCATATTTTTCATACTACCAAGGATGGCGAGAACTTAAATTTCCTCCAATCAGATATGACTCGTTGAAAATGGGTTCGGAATCACGGTCGCTTCGAATAGATTTTCTAGAAACATTCCGAACCGTCTGCGAGCTGAAAAGTTTTACAAAGGCTTCACAAAAACTTCAAAAATCGCAAGGCGGAATTTCACAGCAAATCACGCAGCTAGAGGATTATTTTTCTGCGAAGTTAATCAATCGGACGTCCCACGGATTTTCTCTAACTCCAGAAGGGCAAATTTTGTTCGAAAAGAGTCGGGAAATCCTGCAGTCGGTCGATCAAACAAAAAAAGAGATACTAGAAAAATCAAAAGTGTTGAGTGGGAAGGTCACCATTTGTGCGTCTTCTACCCCTGGTGAATATATTTTGCCCCACTTCATCGCGGAGTTTCGAGCGATTAATCCCCACGTGGAATTTGTCGTGAATATCTCAAATAGCGGAGTTTGCTTGAAAAAATTGCAGGGCAAAGAATACGACCTCGTGGCAGTAGGGTCACTCCTTGAAATAAAGGATACATCGGGTTTGTTGATACACAATATGGCCGAAGAAGAAATTGTGGTAATTTGTGGACAATCTCATCCCGTCCTTCAAAAAGCAAGTTACAATCCAGACACATCTCGATATCGCATTCAAAGTAAAGAACTGGATAATTATTCCTTTATTGTGAGAGAAAAGCAATCTGGAACACAGCGAGAATTTGAAAAGCAATATGGAAAAACGTTCCAAGTCGGTCTTGAACTTAATAGTCCCCAAGCGATAATTACCGCGGTGCAGGATTCCAAAATGCTGGGCATCCTAAGTGCCATTGTTGCAAAGAAAGCGGAATCTGCTGGACTCGTTAGTATTCTTGAGATGGAGGATCTTTCCCCTTTCATCCGCAAGATTCTTTTGCTACGTCCCAAACATGCAGAAATTTCTGATGTCATTAGCAAGTTTTGGGATTATGTGGTGAGTAATCCCTTTGAAATTCGCGAGGAGTGGTAATATGAAAGGTAAATTCAATGAAAGCATCGAATTAGCGGCAGCGGCCTTTGTAGACGCAAAACCAAAGAAGATTGTTTTGATTACACACAATGACGCTGACGGATTTGCATCCCTCGTCATGTTGCAGACATTACTTGCGAAGAAGCAGGTGTCGATCCAGTATTATATTTTCAATCGAGAGAAGAGTTGGTCTGAATTTTTTAAACCCCTCCTCAAAAAGCAGCAAGAGAGCACTGCTTTCATTCTCACCGACCTGGGAGGAGAAGTTTCCGAGATTGCCCGCCTGTTTGAAGGACGGTCAGAATTAGTGGTCATTCTCGATCATCACCAACCGGTGTTGGATGACATGCCCTTTCCTGAAAATGTAATCGTGAGTAATCCCGTTCTATATGGTTTGGATGGCTTGAAGGAAGTGGCAGGTGCTGCAGTGACTTACTTATTTGCCAAGCAGGTTGATTTGGATGCGATCAAATTAGCGTGGCTTGCGGTTATTGGCATTTCTGGAGACTCCCTCATGCACGTCGACGAGTTGCGGAGTTATAACAAGGAGATTTACGAGGAAGCTGTAAGCGAAGGGCAAATAGTCGAAAAAGCAGGAGCATGTTTCTATGGTGCAACTCACGAGAAACTAAAGAATGCCCTCGCGTGGTCCATCTTACCCTATGTCCCTCAAATTCAAAGCGATCCTGAGAAAGCGGAAGCCCTGCTACAGAAATTAAATATTTCCCCGAATAAGATCGTGGAAAGTCTTGAAACCGCAGAAGTTGAACGCTTGATCGAAGCACTTGGCCCCGCTATCGTGGGGAGCATAGCAATCTTCCCTAAAAAACAAGGTCTCTTGCGTTATGCTTTCGAGCATGCCCTGCTCCTGAATGTCCTTGGATTTAAGGAACACAACGCCGCGTTGCAAGCGATCTCGGGTGCAACTCCTTCGTCTCATATGAAACACCGATACCAAGACCACGTGACGAATCTCTCTAAAAACTTGACAATATTTTCCCAACTTCCCCGGATAGAGGGAAGTAATAGCGTGATTGTTGATGTTGAGGGTGTGGTACCCCCAAGTTCGTGGTCTGATACGGCTAGCTTTTCCTCGGTGAATAAAATTTTCGACCCGAAAAAAATGCTCTTCATGGCTGGGAAGGAAGAGGAAAAGATCAAATTTAGTG
>MBAA01000100.1:26813-31410 GCA_001940655.1 Promethearchaeota archaeon CR_4 | reverse complement strand
AATTCATTGATACCCACCAAGGGGATAATGCTAACTCAGTAATCCAGCGTCTCCGGAAAGATTTCAGCGCAATGGGGGGAGGCCACACCCTCGCAGGAGGATTGAAGATTTCCCCGCAAGATTTTGCCCGCTTTAAAGCCACGCTAGAAAATTACTTCCAAGGATCCGAATAACACCATCGGGGGGCAAGAAATACTTATGAACCGAAAACCCCTTGACAAGGACCTTTTTTTCGCGAAGGATGGAGACATATTCCAAGTCATTACCAACGTTCACCCTGTTGACCGGGTTGTAGCATTGCGTAAATATCATCATATCACTGAAAGGCCTTATGGGATTTTCTTCTGGCAGAGTCTCCAACGGGAAGGATATTTTACTCGATCGATTCCAACCTATGATGCTTCGAACGCAACCCAGAACATTGCTAAATCGAATTACAGTCGTGTCTCCCAAGTGTTTGGCGTTCCAATGATCGAAGTCCCACGGAGCGAGATCACAGAATATCTATATCCAGATCAAGGGTTGCAGGATTTATTGAACAATCAACGAGAGACGGAGTGGGGACAAGAATTACTAGACATTATAACCCAATTCAAGCAGTATCTCAATATTGATGAAAAATCGATGGGCATTACGGGGTCGTTGTTGTGGGGAGCCCAACACGAGGCCAGTGACATTGACCTGGTAATTTATGGAAGCGATAATGCACTTCGCTTTATACGGAATGCTCCACTGCTAACGAAAGAGTCATCGTCTATTCATTATCCACCCCCAGAATTCACTAAACGTTACGCAAGTACTCTTACCAAGAAAACCGGGTTGAAATTGAATTTGACAATGCAATATATCGCCCAGAAACCGTACTATCTTTTTTATAAGGATAAATTTCTTTCCTTGGGTTTTGTACCTTCCCTTGGCGAAATTTCACGAGAGTATGACGCGTATTCGTTTCGCACTTTGATGCCAGTAAAAGTCAAGGCGCGGATACTAGATGATCGATGGGGATACTTTTATCCCGGAGAATATAAAATCCAGATAGAGCAATTAGAGCTCCAAGGAAAAACTGATGAAACGATAACCGACTTCGATTTTGAAAAAAAAATCACAACCTTATTCCTAATGGAACGTGAGATTTCAGGTTACTACTTTCCGGGGGACGAAGTAGAGATTCATGGGATGTTGCAAGAGGTTCGCGATGGTTCCCAGACCTATTTCCAAGTAATGATAGGTACACGGGAACTGTATGGAAACGAATGGGTAAAACGTTTATAAGTAAAATGCAGGATAATTATTTTCAAATGGTGACTTCAACTTCTGCCGTTGAACTTCTCAAGAAAATCTTGCGCGAATCTGATTGTGTCAAGATTAAGAAGCTCTCAAAGGCTCTAAACATGCCTGAAACCGAATTTAATACTTTAATTACTCAGTTGTCGGCTCAGTTTGGTTTTAAAGTAGAGGGAAATTATGTCAATTTCACAGGGAGCGATCTAGCGGGATTTATTACAGATTTAGACGCAGAATTGAAGCAAAGAGCATACTGGGATTTTTCGGGGGGTCAATCTCGTTGCAATATCTCCTTATACCCCGCGCTTGATACGACCTCAAAGAACATAACAAATTTCAATCAAATCCCTGATCTTGAGTGCGAATGCTTGAGAGAACTTGAACGAATAGCCCGGAGGGTTGATGTTCAAACATTCCATGGACACGTCGAAAAGTTGTTCTTAGTCAACAAAGGGTTATCAGATCTCCCTACATCCCTTGGACAATTGCATTTCCTAAAAGATCTTTACCTGAGAGGTAATAATTTTGCAGATTTGCCCCCAATCGTGACAACCATTACTTCCCTTAAGTGTTTGAACCTTAATCATAACGTGCTAAAAATTCTACCTGAAACCATTGGCGCGTTGAAAAATCTCGAAGAGCTCGTCCTGTGCCATAACCAATTGGATCAATTACCTGAAAGTATCGGTGAACTGCGAGATCTTCATCGGTTGTGGGTATGAGACAATAAAATCGAAAAATTACATCCCAATTTAGCTCGTCTCAAACATCTTGAGTCGCTCGGGTTGGAAAATAACCGATTAGTTGAAGTGCCGGAGTTTCTGGGTGAGATACGAACATTAAAATCAGTACACTTAAGAAATAATTTTATTGTAGATTTACCTACATCATTATCCGAATCTCATAGGATCGCCCTGCCCGGATGGGTACCCTTCCAGAGTGTTCGGTACACTCCATCTCTTGCTCTTCCCCATAATTTATGCTTGAAATATCAATGTACCACTCGACAGTTACCGGCTTTCCGGGAAACTTCATTCGTGATTGCCTACGCTTTCCAGAATACGGGTGCAGCTACTTTATTTGATGTGAAATTCGAGGAAAAATTCATACATAAAGATTTTTGCCCACCGGCGGCCAGCGACATCAATGCAATTCGATCCGCTCGAGAAAGTAGGTTAATTTCGGCGATCTCAAAAGATGCGTTTACCATTGATGGTGATTCCAAAGATGAACTAAGGGGAACCTTAGGTGAACTAAATTCTGGGGAAACATTAAGAGTCGAATATCAGGTGCTAGCGGCTAAACCATCTGCAGAAGATGTATACGAACCCCAAGTTACCCTTCTCACTCGAACATCGAAGAATGAGTCTCCTCTCGTCCTGATTCTTGATTTGCCAAAGATTCCAGTTGTTCACGTGCGTAGGAAGTTCAGCAAAGGGAAAGAGATCAATGCCCTGAAAGGCGAGGGGAACTATGAAATTACCCTATTTGTTGAAAACACCAAGAACAATGTTTTAGGAGGCGTGAACCATCGCGACCATCGTGGATAAGGTATCCTCAAAAGATCAAGACTTGCTTTTTTGGAAGATACCCGATCTACGCCCAGGAAAAAATTGGGTAGTAATTTATCGACTATGGGGCCTCGGCGAATATGCTGCTACTGATGTCCAAGTTGAGTTAAATTTTTTGAAATAAAACCACACGATTGGTGTTTGTGCCTCGCGTGTTATTATTGACGCCCCAGATATTGGAGGTTTTCGTGAAAGTTTGGGAATTGAAGAGGATGCCTGCACACGTAAACCCTGCGTCAAGACCGAGGGGAACCACGTGCTCATCGAGCTTGATCTTCCCGTTTCGAACTTCTCCCACCTCGAACGCGACCCACCCCCCCTTCTTGACAATCCTGAAGATTTCTTTAAGAACATCGCCGATGAAAGCTTCCCACGCTGCGATGTTTTTCAGGACAGTTATTTTCTGTGCCACGCTACTCCCGTCAATGGCATTAAACCAGCACCGTAACCAATTATCTTGGGCGTATTGAACCACGTCTAAGAACGGGGGAGAAGTGACGACCAAGTCTACCGATTCGCTTTGAATAACATTGGTGTGGCGAGCATCTTCAGCGAGAAATATCGCTCGTGTTCCCGTTTTCTGCAGGTTGCGCCTCTCTTCGCTCGTCAACCCTCGGAGTAGACTCTTCGATTTCTTGATTATAATCTCCCGGACATTGCGATGAGGTGGGACTTGCCCGTATTTTACATTTATTTTTATCTGACGTTCAGGGGACACCGCTTGGTTCGGTGGCAGCGTGTAGGCTGAAAAGAATCCGGGAGAATGTCCGGTTAGTCGATTTGTTGCCACCATTCGGATCCACGCATCAATCTCATCTTCCGAACCCGTCTCTCGGCGGTTCTTTAGATACGCTCGCAACGAAAGAATTTCGGTCAACGTCTGTTTCTCGAAGAACATCGAAAGGTCGATGTCTGGGCTTAAATTACTCTGGTCGGGTATAGTTTGCAGGCGGGATTTCAATTCCGAGATGCTGGGAGGAAAAAAGCGGGGTCTGGCCAAGATTTGGCTGAGGGGGTTTATGTCATTGACGATTACATTCCGCCCCAAGAGGCCAGCTTCCAAAGCAGTAGTACCTCTCCCGCTAAAGGGGTCATATATGATTCCTTGCAACGGTGAAAGGCGTTGAATGAAAAAGCGAGGTAGTTGTGGTTTGTAGCAGGCGCGGTAGGAAATCTCGTGAATGGGAGAGGATTGCCGCTGTTTTTCCGTCCAATAGTTATTTGTGAAGCGAATCACGTCTTGATCCCGGATTGACACAGCATCAAGGGACGTTTTCGGGGCATCCGGAAGATCAGTGCTCCGGGAAAAATTTTTCAAGAAATTCGCTAATTCTTTTTTATTCCTAAGGGGGGGGGAAGATTGATCAAAGAGCGTTACTTGGATGGATTTTTTGTCGGACACCAGTCTGCGCTCCTACGTGCCTTCCGAACTGCGAGCATTTTGTTCCTAGACAAGTTTTAATGTTCCTCTGTGACTTATTAATTGATCGCAGTGAAAGCCGAGATTTTTCGCGAAACAATGGAGGGATGCGTTGTTCGAGTTCTCGTTCATCCGAATGCAAAGAAGTCCGGAATCGTTGCGGCGACTCCTGAAGCTTTGGAAGTAAATCTCCGATCCCCCCCCGTGAAAAATAAGGCAAACTTAGAATTAGTCGAGTTTTTAACTAGTCTTTTTGGCGTTCCCAAGTCAGAAATTCAAATCGTGGCAGGCATTCAGAGCAGGGAAAAATTCCTCGCGGTCA
>MBAA01000100.1:22996-26787 GCA_001940655.1 Promethearchaeota archaeon CR_4 | reverse complement strand
AAAGTCGCCGCTTTTGTAAAATAGACCCCAGTTGACAAACTTTAAAAAGTAAAATTTTCATTTGGGAGCTGAGAAAAAGATATTTGTCGAGGGGTTACTCATCGAATCGGAAATTGATGTTCTGGAATTTTTCGCCCCCATCGACTTACTCATAGCCAAACGGGAATTTGCAGAAGCCCAAACGCATTTGATTAAACTGATTTGGGATCACCCCGAAAATCCCGATATTCGTTACACCGCTATAGAGAAAGTTCGGTCGATCGTCGACAAGAGTACAGAAACGCTGGAATGGATCGTACCCGAATTACTCCGCATCGCGGAATTACCTGACGAGTTTCTCCAATATCACGCGTTAAAGGCTTTGGAAACCATTTCCGACTTTCGACCCAATTTCTTACTAAGATTCGTGGATCCTAGTGTCCAATTCACGCTATCTGATGACGAAGACGAAAGACAAATCGCAATGAACATTCTCGGTAATATTTTAAAACTTAGTTTAGCCCCGCGGGATGATATTTGTGCCATCCTTTTCCGCGCCCTCGATGACTCTTCGTGGAAAGTAAAAATTAGGGCACTCTCTAAACTGAAAGAAATCCTCCAAGCTGGGGGATTACTGGAGAGTCGCCTGATCGAAATCCTTCCTAAAATCGTGAATATGCTCGGGGAGGGGGAAGAAGTGCATAATGAGGTGCTTGGACTTTTGGTTCTCGCAGGTCATATTCTTCCAAATCAGGTAATCTTGCCTATATTACTCCGGGAGCGTCCCGGAGACTCTATTGATATCCAAAATGGAATCCTTTACGTCATTGGAGAAATTGCTAGGCAAAATCCCACCCGATTAAATATCATTATCCCTCAAATAGTGAAATTCTTCGCGCATCCTGATGAGTTGATACAAACCCAGGCGACACAGGCGGCTGTAAAGGTCGCTCTCGGCGATCCTACCCATACCATTCCAGTTCTATTAGAGAAGATCGTCGAGATTGGATCAGAATGCCAGAAAGGGTTGGAAGAGGTCTTAATCGTCTTGGGAGCGGAAAATCCAGAAATAATATTGCCATATTTGCTTATTGCCCTAGAAGATCCCAACGCAACTATCCGAACAAGCATATTCAATGTGTTAAGAGAATTATACCATGAAGTTCCCCATAAAATTGAAGGCCGCCTCTACGATCTCATCCTCAATTTTGAAGAAGATAATTGGCGCAACCGTTTACAGGCGTTGACAATAGTTTCAACGCTTGCAGGAGTTTTTACAAAACCGGATTACATCTCGTTTATTGCACTGAAATTTAAGGAACTTTTCGCTGACGAGGACGTAGATGTAAGTGAAGAAGCTCAAAATGCTTTCCGACGTCTGAAAAAAACTCATCCTAACATCGAGGAACTCATCGCAAATTTCCAGAAAAAACAACATGAACTGGAGATTGAGATACAGGAATTACGTACCCTCCCGAAAATCTTGCGTCTTCAGATCAATAAATTAATTGACGCGGGCGCTTTAGACCAAGCAAGAATTGTGCTGGAACAAGATTTCAAGAGATTTAACGATCGGTTACACCAATTTGACCTTCAATTTCAACAATCCCACCAGAAAGCATTGTTAGTTATGCTCTTTGAAGATTGGTTAGATTTGCGGGATCAGATTATGAGCGAGATGTCGGATGTTAAAGCGTATTTGAATGATATCATCACAGGACGCCGAATGGAACGTCAAGACGAACTGCAGAAAATTTTACGTCATTTAGACAAGCGAAAAACGATTCTTGAATCCCAATTCGAGTATTTAAGAATACAACTTGCAAATCTTCCAAAAACCTCTGCGGGAGATTCCCAGCAAGTTACGGTCAATATTGACGCTTTCATCAATCTACGCTCAAAAATATTCGAGTTTGAAACGGATCTCAATAAAGCTTACGTGATTTACTTAGATTTCAAACCACTCTTTAACCACTTTTCCAAAAGTTGGCAAGATTTAAAAAAAAACATTCTCAAACTACTCGAGCAACAAAATGAGACCGTAAAACAATATTATCGCCAAACTCGGGATTCTCCTGCGTGTGGAGCAAATTTTCGGGAAAATTACACTTTTGAGGTTCTAATGCAGCAGCTCCTCGAACTCGTTTCCGAAAGCATCCGGATCTATCTTGATTCAGTGGAGAATATATTCGCGGACTTTCAACCCATCTACAACCTAATTGAATGTGGAGATTTTGGGAAAGCGCGAGAATTATTGAAGTTTCACGTGTTAGAACGATTTCGGGATATTGACCAGCGAAATGTGCAGATTATCAAATTAACTGAAGATCTGGAAATGCTCTTTCCGGAATTTGATCGCTCGAAGAACATTCGCGTGTATGTGGAAAACTGGCAACTAATTCGGGACGAAGTTCTCAAACGGATCAAAAGTTTCGAACAGGAAACGTTAGAGAAAATCCTCGCGAAAGAAATCTCAGGTATGCTCCAAATGGTTAATCCCCTCAAGTTCAGTCAAATTGCCCAGTACGTTCAGCTCTCGGAACCTGAGCTGCGAGACATTCTGATGCGGATTCTTGACAAGAAACTCATTTTTGCCCGTATGGAAGGGGGTTTTCTTCGGGGGCACGATCGATCCAATCGTCCTGAAAAGATTTTTTCCATTCAAAAAGAATACGAAATGCTCGGAAATCGCTTGAAGTTCATTCTCCGGGTTACTAATCGATCCAACTTCGTTATTCGAGATGTTTCCATCCTCCTCAAACTGCCCTGCATACTCGAAGCAGAAAACCCGAAAACATCCCAAAATTACCTTAACTTGGGAGAATATGAACCAAATGCAACGAAAAAAGTGGAGTGGGAGTTACGAATAAGTACTGACCCTATGAAACGGCGCATGAAGCTTGGGAAAGTCACGCTGATGTTAAACTTCACCGATTTTCAGAATCACCCCCAAACGAAATTCAAAGAATTTGATTTAATCATTTATTAAGAAGTTGGAATTGTCTTTTTTCTAGAAAAAACACGCATTTATACTGTAACGACAATCATTTATACAGAATCCAAACGGATTCGGTAACAAGCTGGTGAGGTGGTTTGCCAGAAAAAGAACCATATCGGATGACTATGAAAGTCCGGTTCCACGGTTGAGCCTGTAAAGTCCCGCAAGGCGCGCTAGAGTCGTTGTTAAAAGACGCGGGATTGAATAATCCCGTTGAAGATGGCATCGTGACTCGCATTGATGATAAATTCTCGTTGGTGCGAAATATTGACATCTTTACACCGCTCGTTGATGAGGGGTACGTGCAAGGAAAAATCACTGCCTGCAACGTGACGAATGATATCTTCGCGAACAACGTCCGCACAGTGCAGGGATTTCTCGCGTTTATTGGCGTGCCGACTGACATGCCTATGGAAATTGCGCGGGACATCCTCAAGGGAATGGACGATTTTGCCCGCGATATCGGCACCCGCGTGTTAGGCGGCCACACGATTTACAACCAGTGGCCTCTCATCGGGGGTGAGGCAGCCGGGATTGAAGAAACCGCGAAGCTCGTACATAAGCGGGAGATGAAACCCGGAAACGTCCTACTGCTGACGAAACCTCTTGGCACGCAACCCTTGCTCGCAGCTTATCGGGTTTTGGCTGACGCAGATGATGTCCTCAACGAGTTGGACGAGGTCGAAATTCGGAAGGGAATCACCCAAGCAATTACCGTTATGACCACCTCCAATAAGCGAGTTGTCGATGCCATCCATTCTTGCGGTGCACTCCCCGTGCAGGCTATGTCAGACGTCACAGGGTTTGGATTGTG
>MBAA01000100.1:19628-22893 GCA_001940655.1 Promethearchaeota archaeon CR_4 | reverse complement strand
GTGACTGCGGAGTATACCGGCACGCTATGACTCCTCGCCGTAAACCTTGGGGGCGAAGGGGAGCATCCATTCACGCAAAATGGTTGCCGGATTGTCTTTTAGTTAAATTCACCTGTTGAGTTGATTTTACCCCCCAAGCGAAGGATCTCTGCTTTCAGGGCGTTAATAGCGTTACCTATGCTTGCATTAAGCTCGTTGGTGCCGAATGACGTGACCTGCCACTCTATTATCAACGTGCCACGCCCCTTTGGGTGAGACTTGATCCATATACCAGGAATATTCTGCATAACTTGGGGAACGAAATCAGCCATGTCAGATTCTCCTAGGCCCTTAGAGAAGAAAGTCACGTTGAAAAATTCCACCCGCATCCGAGCAACTTGAGAATCTATGTGGTTGGTATAGATTCCCATCAATTCCTTTGGAATACCCGGCAAGCAAAAAACAGTGGTATGTAGCCCGGGTACGTCATATTGGACACCGGGGGCCGCACCCTCGGGATTCTTCAGGGGTTTGGATCCTTTCGGTAAATAACTCATCTTCACCCTTGCGTGCGTCATTACTTTTTCTAGTAAATGGGGTGATAGCTTGGTCTTTATTTCCACATATCGCTGCTGGATCATTTCGAGGGCAACTAGATCTTGCTCCAACGGGACGTCGAGTCCCTGAGCTACGCCTTCCAGAGTCATATCGTCGAACGTTGGTCCCAGTCCCCCGGACGTGAAGATAAAGCGTGGTTTCCGCGTGATGGCGTCCCGAATCATATGGGCAATGGTCTCTAAGTGGTCTGGAATCATCGTAATATGGGTAACAAAGCATCCATACTCTAGTAATCGCTGGATGAGCCACGCGCCATTCGTGTCCTTGATCTTACCGATGAGAAGTTCGTTACCAATGAGAATGATTTCCGCCTTGAGGGGACTGTGCATCGGATCCATTTACATCCATCCTTCTGTCCTAATGTTTTATGAGATTATACGTATGTTAAACTAGTTCCAATTAGATTTCATTTGACTCTAGAAATAGTAGATGAAATACATTAAAAAAAATAAGTGGTTAAAGAGAGATTGGGTATCAAATCTTTCAGTTTCTTTTCTGTCGTGTGGAGTGTGTATTTATTATTCAAACAGAATGCAATGGCCAGACAATCGTTATAGGATAACATTCTTCTATGCTGACATCTCAAGAGACCTGCTTTGATTGATGTGCCAGAATCTAGAAGTATAATACGAATTGGGTATGTATTTAGGAAATTAGATATTTTCTGGAGAGCTGCATCTTTACCTTCTAATTTGCAAATATGAAAAGTAGCTTCTGCAACAAGGGGAAATAATGTGCACGCGTCAATTGTTCGAGTTTTGATTTGATTTTTGAAATTCTTAATCTTTTCTGGCACATCTTTGGAATAGAATTGTGTTATTACACCTGTATCAAGGCAAGCTTTTAATTTCACTTGTCCTCTTGCTCCAACTCTTCCTTTTTCGATTGTTCCATCGATTTCAACATCTCTTCCGCGGAATACGAATCTTTCCTTAATTCCTCCTCGGATTTTATGGGGATAATTCTTAACGATCCTTCATCCTCAATAATAAAGACTTTGTTCCCATCCTTAAGATTGAATCGTTTGCGAAATCCAGATGGTATCGTGATCATCCCACGGTTGGTGATCGTAACTGCTTTTGAATCAACAGTTTTCCCAAGTTCCATTTTACTCACTAGGTAAAACGATAAAAAAGCAAGTATTTATGATTTTTGCCTAGCACAATCTTCAAACGCTCTACCACGTGCCATATCTCGGTTTGCGTTTCTCGCGCTGGGCAGCAATCCCCTCGGCCGCGTCTTTCGTGGACGTGGTGAGGGTTTGGGTTCGATTTTCGAACTTGATGGCGGCCTCGAGGGATTGGGCATCAACGTTCATGTTCAACGCTTCTTTCGTGTACCGCAACCCGAGGGGACTCTTGTCGAGAAGGTCTTGGGCAATGGCAAGCGCAGTTTCCTGCAGCTGGGCGTCCGGAATCGTCTTTGACACGAGACCAATCCGGTCTGCTTCCGTGGCTGTGACATTCCTCCCGGTAAAGATAATTTCCGTGGCACGAGAGAGGCCCACGAGTCGCGGGAGCAGGTAAGTACTCCCACAATCACCCCCGGATATGCCGATCTTTATGAACGCATTGCAGAACACCGCACTCTCTCCGGCCACCCGAATGTCTGACGCCAGGGCAAGCGCAAATCCCGCGCCAAAGGCCGGGCCATTAACTGCCGCAATGACTGGTTGGGGGATTCGGCGGAATCCGAGGATGAGGTAGGTCAAGAGTTCCTGTATTATGGCCACTCGCTTGAAGGTGTCACGAGACAGGAGGTATTGGTGGTGGTGGTATTGCTCAGGGACATTTTCCTTGTAGATCTGCCCTAAATCATTCAAGTCAATCCCGGCGGAAAACCCACGACCTGCTCCTGTCAAGATAACTACCCGGACGTCAAGATTAACCTGCAAGCGGGCAAGATAGGCGTTCAATTCATCGATGAGGTCAAAACTAAGCGCGTTAAGGCGTTCAGGACGGTTGAGGGTGATTATCGCAATCCCGTCACTCCGTTCCTCAATCTTCAGATTCTTATATTCAGGCACAGACATCACACATAGTGTTTACATTCCCGGAACTTTGTAAAACCTTTGAAGTTCAGGGGTGTGTCAAGACGTGTTAGGGGATTCAACACGTAGCAAAAGAAATTTGCAGGTCTTCGTTTTGAAAAGTGATTAGCAGGTTTTATAAAAGAAATCTGGTATATTTTTTCTAGTCATCCAAATCCAAATTTCTCGCGGAGAAATCCTCCTCAATCATAGTATTATTATAATTAGATTCGCGTGCATTCGCCGGATACAGGCAATTCTTGATCTGTTTCGCCCGAGTCCGTAGAGTCACCTCTGTGATGCGTGAGACTTCCGCGATTTGGGTTTGAGTCTTGCGTTCTTTAGTATTTTTGGCTACCAAATAGATCGCCGCCGCGGCGAGCCCCTTAGGATCTTTGCCCATTCGCAACAAACCGTTCTTAGACGCATCGGTGAGCACCCTCGCAGCCACTTTTTGAACGCCTATGCTCAAGTTTAAATCGTTGCCGAAACGATAGACGAGGGGTTCCGGTTCGATTGGTTTGTACTTTAAGTTGAGGATGGGGAAGACGTTACGAATGATGAGCGCCAACGCACGGTGGATAAAACGGAAGGGGGCGAGAGATGATTCACTCAATTCCTCGAGCAACCGGGGAAAAC
>MBAA01000100.1:16858-19603 GCA_001940655.1 Promethearchaeota archaeon CR_4 | reverse complement strand
AGACGCGCACACGAACGCTTCTATCGAACGACCCATTGTGAGTTTTTGCCGCGCAACTTCGCTGTATATCTTCCAGGCGGTTTCTACGATATAATCGGGAATCGGGAACTTGTTGGCGAGAGCATGAAGCTTGGGTTTGGCTTCCCAATAATTTCTTTCGAGGGAGTTAATTAACGATCCTTGAATCTTACTCAAGCGAGCGAAGAGGGCCTGTTTCTTTGCTGGCAGTTGTCGACCTTTCGCATCTGATTTGATCTGGGATATCACCGTTCGGGGGCCAAAACATCTCCAGCGGGGTTCGGTTCGCCTTCGGTTGCGTACTTCGTCCGCAGTATAGGCCCGTCGTTCGTGGGAGACCATCTCAGCACCAAATGTCAGTCCGCAATTACGACAGACGCGAATTCCATCATCAGTAATCATAATGTCCGGAACATCGCAGCAAGGCTCCTCTTCTTCCACTTCAGTGGATCGGTTAAGATGTTCGAATCGGTTCATGTGAAACACGTTTTCAATTGAATTTTTACAATAAGAAGGAAAGAATCAGCGTCAAGCTCTAAAAAAGATTCACTAGTTTTTTCCAAAAACATATAATTTAAAGGTAGTCATTATCGGGCTTTTACCTTTTTTTGGGGATACGCTCAAATATACGAAAAATAGAAAGCATAGTGAAAAAAATGGGAACATCATTTACAAAATTAAATCTTGAAAATCGACCCCCCATTTTAATTCTATCCTATTTTGATTCACTAGTTGGCCCTAATCCCTTCAAATTTCACCCGGAAAATCTCAAAGAGTCATTTAAAGCAGAGATTCTCCAAAATATCGCCTCCCACATGGACGTGCACCGGGAAAATGATTTATTCCAAATCTGTTATGGAAATGAAAAGATCAATGCAATCAATCTCATTTTTAGCATTCATTCCGAGTGGGCGCGGGGAATGCGAGAAATTTGCATGGTAACCTTAGTGGATGTTGGATGCCATAATTTGATCGATACATATCGACCATACTTAATGCACTTTACTAAATTAATAAATAAAATTGATAACGGATTCAAGGGTTTTTACGTGAATAATGTTTCCAAATTAAAAATTCACCCTGAAATTCGCGACATTAACGAAAAAATCAATAATCTCATCTATGATTTCTATGATTCTCTTCCCAAAGTGATGTTTGGGAAGCAAAAAATGCAATTAGGAATTTTCGGTCTCCACCATTCTGGAAAGATGACAATCCTAAATCGGATTCAGAAAAATAAACTTCATGGGAAATATGCAGTCATCCAAAATATTAACATTGTCGAGATGGTATTACGTGGAACCAAATTTCTGATATATAGCCCCCCAGAATCCTTAACTCCGCTAGATCTAATTGAAATCTGTGCAAAAACCGATGTCATCGTCTTTGTCATCGATGGCACGGATACTGAAAAATTTCCGCGGATTCAACAACTCTTATTCGAAATGTTAAATGCCAGATCGACTCAGAAAACCCCGATCGTGATTCTGAACAACAAAATCGATAAAACCGAATGCAAGAAACAACCTGAGATTATTCATTTGCTGAACCTCTCTAAAATTAAGAGAGACCACTGGCAGATATTTGACGTTTCAGCGCTTTCGGGACAAGGACTCGATCTCGCATTAGACTGGATTATTAGGGAATATTTGAACCTTCAAAAGAGAATAGAAGACTCAGCGGAGGCACCATAAGGATGCAAACCGAACCAATTAGTGTGTTGATCATCGAAGATGATCCCCAAGATGCCCGCATGATAAAGATTTTACTGTCTAAGATCAAAGTCCAGACATTTACCGTTGAACAGGTAGACCGAATTAGTAGAGCGATCGAACGGCTTTTTTCTGGAATTTTTGACGTGATTTTGTTAGATCTGAATTTGCCGGACAGTAAGGGGTTAGACACGGTTCTGAAAATCTTGCCACACGCGAAAAAAGTTCCCATAATCGTTTTTACCGTTCAAGGTGATGTTGAGATGGCAACCAATACAATCAAGGCTGGGGTTCAGGACTATCTCGTCAAGGATACCGTGGAAAGTGAACAACTCGGGCGGTCGATTCGCTATGCGATAGAACGCAAACAAATTAAAGAGGCATTAGAGGAAGAGAAAGAAAAAGTGCAGCAATACCTCGACATTGCTGGTGCCTTAATTTTAGTTATCGAAGCGGATGAACGTGTTTCCTTAATCAACAAGCGCGGATGTATTGTCCTCGGCTTTGAAGAAGGCGATATTATCGGGAAAAATTGGCACGATAATTTTGTCCCGGAGCAATGGCGGGCGAAGTCTCGTGATTTTTTCCAAATGATCTTCGAAGGCGAATTCAAACGTATCCCAGAACTTGATAGTTTCGTGCAGACTAAGTCCGGATATCAACGACTTATAACCTGGAAATTTTCTCCTGTAATTGATGACAAGGGGAAATATTTGCGGGTACTTTGTTCTGGAGAAGATATCACGGAACGGAAACTCGCGGAGGAATATATGTATGCTGCCATTAATCGTGCGGGATTATTTAATGATCTCTTGATTCACGATATTGGGAATATCATCCAGAATCTCGAGTGGACGTTCGAGGTGCTGCAACAGCGACACGAGTGTTCAGATGATGACAAACAACCCTACGAAACGATCCGGGAGTGCATCCTCAATGCTTGGGATCTACTTGATAAGGTCCATAAGTTCTCAGAATTAGACTCTAAGACTCTTATGGTTCGAGAGCTGGACAT
>MBAA01000100.1:11574-16836 GCA_001940655.1 Promethearchaeota archaeon CR_4 | reverse complement strand
ATTATTGCGGTGAAACAAAATTTCCCATCGAAAAAATTTCAATTAACTACCAATATTCACCCTGGGGAGTTTTACGTTGTCGCCAATGATTTTTTGCGAGACTTTTTCGAAAATATCCTTCAGAATGCGTTGAAATTTGACCCGAACCTGGAGATAAAGATAGATATTGATGCGAGTCCGTGGGAAGACCCGAAATTCCTTAAAATTGAATTCATTGACTATGGTCCGGGGATCCCCGACGCGAAAAAGACCTCCCTCTTCACGCGGTTAATAAAGACGGACCGGCGCGCACCTAGTTCAGGGATCGGATTCGCATTGATCGGACGTATCATTGACGAATTCTGCGGAAAAATCTGGGTGGAAAATCGAGTGAAAGACGATTATACCAAGGGAACAAGGATTGTCGTCCTATTGCCGAGAAAGATTCTTGGTTAACGAAACACATTTCGAGGTAACACGAAGTGGCAACGTCCCCACGACGAGTTCTTCCGTATTCGGAATTCTACATCTTCGGATTGATGTTACTTGGCGTGTATTTGACGAGTTTCTATAATTTCCTCCTCTTTCATAATATCGTAGAGATTGCGAGTATACTAATTTCGTTCGAAATCTTCCTCCTTGGGTGGTTTTCACGCAAGTATGGGCAAAATGCGTTCTTACATACTTTAAGTATAGCACTCGTTTTTGTTGCCATTTTCGATATTCTCCATACCTTTGCGTACAAGGGGATGGGAATTTTCGTGGAATATGGTTCAAATCTGGCCACATCGCTATGGATCGCAGCACGATCACTTCAAACCTTCGCCCTCTTTTATGCATCCACTAACATAAATCGAAGAATTAAAGTCGGTCAATTATTGTTTGGATTTTTCACCATTTATTTCATTTTGACATTATCCCTCCTTCTGGGAATCTTCCCAGTTTGTTACATCGAAGGTGTAGGTCTCACACTCTTCAAGAAAATTAGCGAATATGTGATTATTGGGTTTCTCATGCTGTCGATTGTTCTGATTTATAGACAAAGGGCAGAATTCGATCACCGGGTGTATTTGCTGATAGTAGTGTCAGTTCTCTTCACGATAATCTCAGAAGGTTGTTTCACACTCTACGATGTGGACGTGTATGGCACGTTCAGTCTCATCGGACACCTAGCAAAAGTCATTGCGTTTTTCTTTCTCGCGAAGGCAATCATCCAGACTTTCCTAGAATATCCGTATGACCTGCTCTTCCGGAAATTGAAAGTAAGCGAACAAAACCTCGAGCAGAAAAACCGGGAGTTAGAGCGATCCAATCAGGATTTGGAAATGTTCGCCTATACCGCCTCCCACGACATGCAGGAGCCCCTTCGCAAAGTTTCCAGATTCCTGTCCCTCCTGAAAGACCAGTATAAGGATCGCCTAGATGCCGAAGCAATGGAATTTATCGGGATTGCAGTCGATGGTGCCACCCGAATGAAGCAAATGATTGGCGATTTGCTCGAGTATGCGCGCATTGGAACCCAGGGGGCGCCATTTGAACCAATTAACTTTGAAAACGTCCTCAAGCTCGCGTTGGCAGACCTGCAGCTCCAAATCGAGGATACCATGGGAGAGGTGACTTTTGACCACCTACCCACACTTTCAGTAGATGCCAAACAAATACGGCAACTTTTTTACAATCTTATAGGTAATGCTTTAAAATTTCACGGCGAGAATCTACCACGAGTGCATATCTCTGCTATCCAATCGAATAATGAATGGATTTTTACGGTGAATGACAATGGGATTGGGATTAACATGGACCAGGTAAATCTTTTATTCCAACTGTTTCAACGATTGCAGGATCCTAGGGATTACCCCGGCACGGGCATCGGTCTCGCGATTTGCAAACGAATCGTAGAACGGCACGGGGGAAAGATTTGGGTAGACTCGGTGGCAGGAAAAGGGTCTACATTCTACTTCTCTATCCCCTCTCAGAAAGCATAACCACCTCGCATTCCATAGGTAACAAGGTACCTTTATTTATATTATTATGAACCAGCTAGCAAGTTGTCCAACAAATAAGAATGCAGTGACTCCGAATAATACCACAAACGAGGAAATGGCGATAAATCGCCACTTGTAACCAATTCTTTTTTGTTTCCATTCGCGACCGATGAAAAAGAGTAGCACTCCCCCGAAAAGGAGGATGGCACCTAAAAAGAGGAAAGTACTCCACGGAAAGAAGCTGAAAAGGGCCCAAGCTGTCGTGAAATAAAGAACAGCATAATAAAGGAACTCTATTTTGAATGTTTTCTCCTCTGCATATTCGCGCACGTAATTTGAGAGAATGAGATATACCCCTAAAACGAAAATGACGAGTCCAATAGGCAGTGCAGAAAGAATTGGTACCGTAAAAAAGATACGTGCCAAAATTGACACAGTTATCCCGCATAAAGCGCAAATTCCCATCCAGATTCCTCGAAAATGAGTGTGTAAGAAGGCAACGAGTTTCTGGTAGGCGTGAAGTAGGGTATTTTTGATCGTGAAGTAAAGAACCCGAAATTGTGTGAACACCACGCGAACGAGGCGGAGTAAGATCTGCCGGACGCTTGCGACAAAAATGACCCAGTATGCAATGAGAAATACGAGGATAAAGATTATTCCGGAGAGAAGTGACTCGGTTATGAAAAAAAGGATGAGACCACCAAGTGAAAAAATCGTGTACCAACATATTACTGCTTGGGCAGAATGCCGCTTGAGGGGGCGGAGAAACAGGGCGAAAATCCCCATGGAAAACAACAAGAAAAGACATACATTCAAAGCAGAGCCAAATGTTACAAATATGTTCTCAATGATGGGGCCGATTAGGAAGGTAATCCAACCCGCGAGAACGTTTCCAACTATGATGGAGCTAGCTTTTTGTATGTTCTTGCGTGTCCGCTCCCCGATTGCACCGATATAGTTATCCAGGTACGATAATACTAGTGAGATACAAGTGGAACAGAAACAAAGGAGAAAAATCCCAACAAGATCCATCGAGATAAAGAAGAATGGCCACGTAGTCAAAGTGATGTATGAGGCGATTGTTAGAATCTGATTGATTTTTCCCCTCCGTGTCCTCACGGATTCGATTGAGTTTAACATTTTGAGCAAGTAAGACACTCCCCCCAAGTTTGATATAATATATAAGGGTAGCAAAGCTAAAACCTGAACTATTCCTGACCACACAGAAACATCTAAGAATAATTGTAATCCTACCCACGCGAGAGCCTGACACTTTTGGGAAGTTGTTTTTACCATGAATTTGAAAACTCCTTGGTCAATAAACATCAAGAGATACAGGCCTAAGGATAAAGTAACCCCTTGTCCCAGTACATTGAAAGAAGAAATCCCATGTTGGAGGAAGAGCAAAATCGAAGCATAGAAACAAAGTCCGATCGCTGTTTGAATACGACTCTTTAGAAGTTTCATCTTCTCTGTAGCATTTGGATAAAATCCTTCGAGAGTCTTAAATAGGGAAACATTCGTGTAAAATTGCATAGTGATAAAACCAAAAAGGTTTAAACCTAAGACAATCGGGGATACATCGTTGAATTGGAGCAAGAAAAGCAACCAACATATTGAGAAGTTAAAATAACTAATCGTGTGGATCGTTCGGATGAGTCTGTCTCCCACAATTTTCACCAAACTTACGTCTATGGCAGATAAAGAAAACAAAGTAAGGTGAAAGAATAGGAGACTCGGCAGAAGAGCGAGTGCTGGGTAACTTACGTTAAAAATTAAAAAACTAAGTTCAAAATAGAACAGAAAAACGAACCCCCCAAGATATAAGCGGTATATTGCGAGAGCCTTCGGTTCTTGCGGAGATCGGATGGATAATTCCTCAGAACCAATTTGGGAATCGAATAAATCTCCCTTTTCTTGTCGAGATTGCATTGAGAGTTGGTGGACAACCTTAACGGGGTACATAACTAAGAGAGTCTCTAAGATGGCTAGCACATTATATGCGATTGGTAGATTAACTCCATGCGAGATTCCGGCGAGAATTATGTAATAGATGGCAAAAGTAGTTTGAAATCCGATGAAGAGACAGAGGTTTAAACGCTGGAAAAACTTCGCCTGTAGGTTTTTTCTAAAAATAAGATTTAAACCGAGAAACGATATTATGAAGATAAGAATAAAGAATACGAAAGAATGGCCTCCAATGGTGGTGGGTATGATTTTTTCCTCGAATTCCGTAAACACTGAGGCTAAATAGAGAGATGACTGTGCAAGAATCGAATAAAGCAATGCATATCGAACGAATACCACATTCTTTTCCTGGACATTGAGAGAACCGAGAAAATGAACGGATGCTAAATTTAGAATGGATAACATAAGGAAAAAGAAGAAGAGGTTTCCATATACCAAGAATAGCTGAATCGAGAACATATTTCCAACTAGTAACCAAGATCAAAAGATTAATTGATTCCTGACTTTTGGAAAGAGGCCCACGACCCACAACCTATCGATAAGATATGTCTCAATAAACAGAATTCCACTAAAAATGAAGGATATTAGAACAATAAAATTGCTAAGTTGGAGACCGCTTGAAAGTAATAAATCGATGAAATTGAAACATACAGCAAATGGAACGAGGATATAGAAGAATAGCGTGATATCCTGTAATATTTTGAAAAGTCCCAACCCTATTTTCTCAAATCTTATAGATTTCATATATTTCAAAGAGATGATAGTAAAAAGACACCATAGAATCAGAAATTCGAGCATCTGATTGATCCACGAGATTGGAGTCATTACAGTTACAATGATGGCAACGAAGACAGAATTTAAGAGGAAACAAACAGAATTAACCTCCTTGGAAATATCCGTTCTTTGCAGAATTTCAAGATAGCGCCGTTGAGGTGGGAGAGTTTTGATCATAGCTTTTCGGTGGAAGATGTTGAAAGTTATTTGGAAAAGGGCAATGTATACCGCTACCCATCCGAAAATCAATACAGAACCCAGATATGGGAGCAGAAATCCGAGAATTAGGAACGTAAAGGGAACAGGGTAGAACACCCACAATACATACCGGTATGGATGCAAATAACGGAAAAGGAAAATAAGGAGAATTAAACTACACATGAAACCAAGAAACATTACGTTGACCTGCCAGAAGACAAGACACAGATCCGAGATTGCAAGGGCGCAACCTAAAGCCATAATCCCCCATGGGATCCGACTATCAATCGGTTTGATCATTTCGAACCAATTAAACACGTAAAACGACCCGCCAAAGACTGCAATGAAGAAAAATATT
>MBAA01000100.1:5210-11546 GCA_001940655.1 Promethearchaeota archaeon CR_4 | reverse complement strand
TAAAGGAAAACAATACTAAGAGGGATGTATTGCAGATCAATATCACGGCAATCGCAAAGTGGATATTTTTCTGATTGAGTTTTAAATATTTGGACGAAAACAGACTTAGTGCTAAGATTATGAAAGAGATATTGATTGAAATAAAGGGGTTTAACGTGATTGCCAAGACTGCAAAATAAATCAATAAAAAGACCCCAGTCAACAACGTGCCATACGAGATAATTAAAAATAACTTTCTGTTTTGGAGATGCGGGAAAAAAGAAAATACCATCAAGAACAATCCTACGAGGATCAAATCAATTGACAAGACATTTTCTAGCGAAATGCCAAGAAACGACAAATAACCATAGAAGAATATTGCATTGAAGGCGGTCATTAGAATCCAGAAATAAGACAAGAACTTCCACGCTTTTAGCAAGTAAAGAAGCGGTAATAACAGGAAGACAGCAATAATGCTGAAAAATCCTGTTGATAGGAATATATTTGGCCCGAAAAGCAACTGGGCAATCCAAGCTACGAGAAATAGCGTCTCGCCCCAAATGAAGAACAAAATTTTCCGGAAGTGGATTTTCACTTTCGTGTAGAATATCGGCAAGTAGAGCAACGTACAAAGTATCACCGAAAGGATCAAAGAACCAGATGGACCCTTAGCACCGAAGAGATTTAATGCTCTAGTTGCGAGATCGATGCCTCCGAGTAATTCTGCTATGATTACATAATTCACAATCGGGAGGATAAGCCAAGCGCCCCACGCAGCTTCCCAAATCGTGCGGGAAAATTGCCACTGGTAGATTGCAGTGGACAAGAAAAAGAGGAGTATCCCGAAATTTAATGCAATTGCAAGCGATATGGAACTTTTCAACGTAGGCATTGATTCTAAGAGTAGGAAATAGACAAAAGAGGGAATTGAAATGATCATCGCTGTTAGGACACTCAAGTAACTATAAGGCCTGTATCTTTCCGGCAATTTATTAAAGCGTAGCACGAAGGTAAAGAGCGTTCCGCTCAGCGTCGAGGTGAGAGCGAGGATGTACTTGGTAGTTCCGAACTCCGCAGGCACGAATAGTACTTGAAACGAGAAATAGTTGAGGCAAATGAAAACGAAAAGAACGATGCAGGTGTTGGCAAACCAAACCGCATAAGGATGCTTGTAATAAAATAAGAAGGGCGTCAATTGGAGCAGGAGTACTAGGAGGGAAATCACCACGATGTTGGGAAACAGAATACCAGTAAACAATTGCAGGGAAGTGAATACGATGGAAGAAATCACGACAAAAGAGGTGGATGCCTCGAACAAATTTTTCTGCTTGCGATTTAATCCCATCGAGAAAATCAAGATCGTAAGCAAGGAGATAAGATAAAGTAATATGTGATCGCCTATTTCGGAATAATTTTGTTGCAAGGTTGTGGCAAAATTATGTATGAATGTTGATATCAGATTCACAGGTATCGTGTTTGCATAAAAGTCGATGAAAATCCTACCAGTAATGTAGGTTATATAACTCAAAAGGAAAACTTGGGCGATTTTCAAGAGGAGATTCGAATTTCGGAAGCTAAATGTAATTGTGAAGATAATGAGAAGCAATAATGGACTAATTAAAGGAATCTGGAAGAAAATTCCGCAAAATAAAATCAAAGCAGCTCCGAAGAATGTTGCCCATTTCGAACTTGGTGAATATCTGGAAGAAATTTCGCCATTCGTAAGGTTTGGTTGGAATTTAGCGGTTAATCTTTTGTAAGAAACAATGCAAAAATTCAAGAAGATCAATAGATTTGCTATTCCAAACATAATCCCTAATACAGGATTTGCCGCGAACACTGGGACTGCACTATCAGTAAACCAGAACGATGAAAGAAATATTCCACACAACGCAGTTATGAAGACAAGAGCAATCCCTTTATCCACTACAATGCCCTGATCTCGCATTTTTCTTCTAATCTTCTGCAGATACGACACAGTAATTGGAGATAACATAGCGCCTGCCGCGATAATTAAAAATAAAAGGTTAAGTGGGGAAGTAACGGGGAAAACCACTGCTAATCCGACGCAGACAATGCCCTTGACATAAAACCAGAAAATCATCTCAACCCACTCAATCCACCGGGCCAATTGTACGTGTGCATAGCGGGATTGTAGGTTGAATAAGATCAAGTTGAGGAGGGAAAAAATACCAAAATACCAAATCACATCCCAACCTGCAAATGTTGGGGAAATAAAAATCGAAAATAGAGGTATCGCATGATTTGTCAGCAGGGTAATCGCTACTATACCAGATATGGAGAAATTTATCCCAAAAACGAGAAAATTCTGAACTACCTGTACAATCTCATCTCTAACTTTAATGGTTTTTAGCATTATTACCGTGTAAATATTCAATGAGAAGAAAATTAACGCACCGATGGGGAAAATAATTAACTGCCAAGTTGAAAATAGAGTTATCAAGAAATAAATCGGTGTTAAAAGGGTCGTGGCAAACCATATCCAAATAAGAGTCTTCCTAAGATGCAATATTACCTGAGGTTTGAATTCAAACTGCGAGGATTTCTTTTGAAACCCCAAGACACACGCAAATAGGAGGTAGCTCGTACATAGGATAACCCCCCACGTGGGAAATGGCAATCCAATTCTCATAAATTCTAATCCTATAACGAGAGGGATGCAACAAATTGCGATTGCGATAATTAACACGCTAAATATTATAAGTCGGAGAAAGGTTGCCCTCTCCATAAGACCAAGCTTGTAAGTTATAAAATGAGAGAGAAGTAAGATCGCTGCTGCTAATAATAGAGGGATTGTGTACGTGTACCAGCTTGGGAGGAGGGCAATGACGGAATAGTACAATACGACCAAAAGGAGAAAATATAAAGTTATGGATGTTAATATTTTCACGTATTTTGGTGGATACAGGCTGAACAATACGGAAAATAACCAAACTGCGCCACATATTCCACATAATCCAAGGAAAACCGCGAATAGTGATGTGAAGTACGAAGCAGGAAAAACGCCAACGATGACGCCGAAGACGCCTGCTAAAAATGCAATGGAATTTATATTTGTGAATTTAGCATAGAAGGTTTGGTCAAGTTTTCTCAGAGAATTGGTCCAATAAATCAGAATTTGTAGATAAAACGAGAAAAAGAATATGCTCCAAGATAGACCCATAATGGTGAGATTGTTGGAGAGGATGAGGAGGAAAACGACCGGCAACAACGGCCAAGCCGCATAGTAATGCACCAATGTGGCAGGGAAGAGATGTCCCCGAGTTAGGATATATGTGATACAATTACTTACACTCAAAGCAAGAAATATAGAAAAGAGGGAATCTAGAAACAATTGATTTACGAATACCTCATAAAAGAGGGCGAAAGCTACAAAAACGAACAAGTAACAAGACACACGGGAAAAGACTTGGCGAAATTCCGCAGAGATTTTTTGCAGTCTAACCGCAAAATGAACAAGAGCTTGAAGGACAATTAAAACATAAAGTAGATTCGTCAGAATTCCAATAAATGTAGGGAAGAGTACCCCAAAGAAGAGAAAGATGATGATACTCAATGTCCAAGCTGAATAGTAATTATGGTTTTGATGATCTCTTTGCGATAAAATGCCTATTTTTACATTAAGGGAAGAAAATCCCATGAATGCGAGCGAAACGAGAAATGCGGACGCGAGTGTTATTTTGATGAATGAACTTATATCCAATAGCGAGAATACCCGAAAATCTATGACAACCGCGAGAAAACAGAGGAAAATAAAAATACTTGTCGATAAAGTATTCTTGAGAAATACCGATGCCTGCCCACGAAACAGACTGAAAAATAATCGATAGAGGATTGCGATGACTGCAATCAACAGGAATAAAATGACAAATAAAGTGTGGGTTATTAATATCATCGCTGGATCGGGTGAAAATAAATAGGCTTCTAATGCCGGGGGATATATTGCAAATAGAACCGCAAAGATCGTGGTTGTCACGAGGAGATTCTGCATTACTGTGATGTCTTTATTATTAGATGCCCACGCCCTCCTTGCGATTTCTAATAATAGATACATATAGAGGAGAAATGCGATAAATTGGAAAATCCATTCAAACGGAAGCAATCCCCAACAAATTTCCATCCCAAACACTGACCACGTTATTAATTGAGCCAACATATTGAATTTGCCATAGAGGTTGTGTCTAGCTTCAGAGTAGGTGATGGATATGACGATAATCAAGATTCCAAGCGTCACAAAGTAGGAAGATGTCACTAAAGACCATCCGAAAATGAGGTAGACCGCGAGGAAAGCGAGTATCATATTGAATTTGTGTAATCTTCTGATCTTTGGCACATTTTCCCTGCTCCAGCTCCGTTTCGGTTTATAATAGAGCGCTAAACCTACTTGAGTCTTGATATATGCTATTCCTAATAAGGTGAAGAGGAGCGCGTATGTCCCTGCAAGATTCGGGTTTGTCAGAATTAGGGTGGCATTAATGAGAGTATATTCGAGGAGAACTTGGAATGACAATAAAAATATGAGAGAAATTCCCATTCTAGTGAATTTTTCGAGATATTTCGTTGCTAATCGTTCGAATTCACTTTCATTTACATACTTCCATTCTGATTCCACGGGATGTTTCTCCTCCTGCCGCGAAGCAGGAAATCCAAAGTTGTGTGCATTCTGTACGAGGATCCTGCGTAAAGCTCCCCGCTCGGATCTAGTGTACAACCAGATAAGTCCGAAAAATAGAAGGGGGCTTACAAACGCGTGCAACCAAATAAATGGAATGTCGTGAAGAATCACAGCGAATAGCGTTTCTGCGATGTAGATGCCAAAGTAGATCATTTCGTGCGAACTTCGGGTTAGAATGAGATTAATCCTTGCATAGAGGGGGGTATATTTCGCATTCTCGTCCCATCGGAAGAATTGATAATAAAAATAAATCCAGATGAAAGTATAGATGTGGGATAGCGAGATCATTGCGATAACTTCTGAAACGTACGGGAGTAGGGCGATTATCGTGCCCACTGGTTCCATTATGGTCGCGACCAACAAAAGGATGAACGTACTTGAAATTCTCTTGTTAAACAGGTTGATATCGTCTTGATATATGCGTTGCTTCCGGTATTTCTTGAAAAAATGGTAGAAGAACGCGAGCGATCCAATAAGTGTGAAAATCGCGCCATAATACGGCGTTCTCGGGCCAGGAAAAAGAAGCGGGAAGACGTAATATCCTACAACCGCACAAAGAATGGGCAATAAAATTATGTAGAAGCAAAACCACCAAAATCTCCACAAGAATTCCGTTGCGCGGAGGATTTTTTGTTCTCCCGACATTGCCCCACCTTACGTATCCTAATACCTTATAATTCATCCTGCCGAATACTTTTAAAGCTAAGGGAGTACGATTATTAGCATTAACAATGGTTAACATCCATTGGTCTTAGGATTTTTACATCAGTAAAAGCACTCATAGCTGTTTAATTCGGTAGGTACATAACTCGTATACGAAGCCTCGATGGACAAATCTCCCACAGACTTTTCGGTTACAACATTACGTGCGGCATTCCCGGGATCTCATTGTTTCGTACCCACTTCCGATGGCAAAATATTATTTTTGCGCGTATGGTATCCTCCTGCTCCCGGGTCAGAAAATCCTGCTATCCTTTTCATTCACGGCATCAGCGCCCATAGCGGGGCATACAACAATATTTTGGCAACCCCGCTCACAAAGGGCGGGTTTACAGTCTATGGACTGGATCTCCGCGGACATGGTCTCTCTGATGGTACGAGAGGCGATATGCCCAGCAAAACCCGGTTAATCCGAGACCTGTGCGAGACCATTGCCTTCCTGAAAGCAATGCACCCGTATCTTGTGCTCCTCGGCCATAGCATTGGCGTGGTTGCCACCGTTTATGCCCTCTCCCACTGCCCCGCCGGAATCTCTGCGGCGATCTTCCTGAGTATGGCGCGACAGTTTCAGACCGGGGTGCATCGCCCTACCACCTTACAGATCAATCTCAAAATCGGCCTGAATGCTTTATTTCGACCCAGTCACCCCATTATCAAATATTCCCATCCCGGCATCGCAGGAGTCGGCGACCCGATGTATACCTTTACTTACACGCTCCGCTTCATGCGGATTATGAATCCTCGGACAATGCCATTTCCTCATAGGATTACGATTCCTATTTATGTCGGTGCGGGGGAGAATGATGAACTATTCGCAGTGGATCAAGTCCGCAAATTGTACGAGGAAGTACCGGCAGGGCAAAAAGAATTTCACGTCATCCTAGGCGCGAAGCACGCCGCGTTCCCGGAGGGCTGCCTCAATCCTATGATGGAATGGATCC
>MBAA01000100.1:5103-5188 GCA_001940655.1 Promethearchaeota archaeon CR_4 | reverse complement strand
GATAAATCAAAAAGGTTTAGGATTGAAAAATATGAAAAAAATTGTGTTATCTCACTGGCGAGATAAGGTCGGGAGAATTTCATAT
>MBAA01000100.1:3133-5044 GCA_001940655.1 Promethearchaeota archaeon CR_4 | reverse complement strand
CACCATCGGGGAACCCGGTGGCGGGTCTGATAACGCCCACTTCGATCATCCAATAGGGATAGCAGTGAATGCTAGCGGGCACATCTACATCGCGGACTCTAACAATCGTCGCGTGCAGGTATTCGACAGGGTGGGGACTTACCTCTTTATTATTAGCTGCGATCGTCCTGCAATTTCCGGATATTCACCCATTATACTTTTGGTTGCCGCCAGTTGCGTCACAATTTACCTCGCGTGGTGGACGCGGTGTGGTAGACGCGGTTGATTGCTTCATCCTCCTTCCTTTTTTCGCGTTTTCCATCCCACTCCTTTTTCTGCGAAATAAAAACCGCAATAGAATATGCTCCCGATTCACGAAATGCACACCCTTGTTACCATATACGCCTAAAAGGTCGAGATTCGAGATTCAAATAACACTGAAGGGATTACTCGATTTTTTGCCGTGCAATTGTGTCGATTTCACCTTTTCCTGAAGAATACCCGTAGAGTCGGAACTTGTACCGATATTCCCCCGGGTGGAGCATGTATTCGTCATGGGGGTGAGCGCCCCAGCTATCGTCCCCACCGACCCCCATCTGTTTGTAATCTAAGTTGACGGTGGTAGTTTCCCGGCGGGGTATTTCGAGGCCGTGCTTCGTTTCTGCCAAGTCCCGCATCTGGCATGGCCACGCACTAACACTGAGGAGGGGCATTCCCACGGCGAGCAACCCCTTCCCGGCCTCATCAAGCCAGGCGACCCAGCGCACATCGGTCTTGTTGCCGGTTTCTTGCGCGCGGATATAGGGGTGATATTGGTCAGCCACGTTGCCCGCGTATAACCCGACCGCCGCACTCGTGAGGCGATCAACGTAACTCTCGTGGGGTCCTCGCCCGAACCAGGTCATTTTCGTGAGTCCCTTCGGAATTTCACATTGCAATCCAAATCGCGGAATTAAAGCCCCCGACCGGAAGGTGGTTTCCACGACCATTTCCCCACTCCCGTATACCGTTAGAGAACTTCGATATTCTGATTTCGGCTCATCTGCTCCCTTTTGTTCATGAGCATCCGGGAGGTTCATGCGAGTCACGATACGAATCACGTGGTCGCTCACTCGCTCGGCAGACACCGCTACGATTTCCGTTCCCCGGGTTTGCTCTTGCGGGCTCCAGACCTTGCACCATACCTGCATTTGCCACCCCAAGTCGTTATCCGTCGGGGCGCGCCAGAAATTGGGGGTGAGAGGGGTTGCCAGCATTTCCATCCCTTCGTAACGGAACGACTCTACAGTGCCACTGCCCTTCCCGACACGCAGTTCGAAGTCTTTCCCCCGCACGATTATTCCTTTTTCGCTCTCTTCGAGTTCCAATGTCGGAATTTCCCGGGGTTCTACTCGCTCTGGCGGGGGCACGTCAAAAGGAACCTGAAATTGATCCCACGCGACTATATGTCCCTTGCTCGCCCACGCGGAATGATCCGCTAGCAAAAATATGATCTTTAAGAAATATTCGGCTCCCGGTTTCAGATCCGGTTTCTCGAAGGGAATCGCTATGTCCTCCGAAGATCCGGGTGCCGTGGACAACTTGGGGAGACTCCCGTGCTGGATGATAATGCCATCTTCGGCGAGTTCCCATTTTATTTCGACGAATTCGAGGGTGGTGAACTGGTACTTGTTGTGCACGCGCACCTTGCCCGCGAGGAGATCCACTGGTGTCACCTTGGCATTTTGGTAGACCTTCTTGACTTCAAACAGAGCGGGATTCGGGCGGCGGTCTGGTTGCACGAGTCCGTTGCAGCAAAAATTGCCATCATTGGGTATATCTCCAAAGTCTCCCCCATAGGCCCAGTACTCGATCCCTTCGGAGGACTTTTTCCGAATGCCCTGGTCGACCCAGTCCCAGATAAATCCCCCCATCATATTCGGGTATTCCTCG
>MBAA01000100.1:1550-3096 GCA_001940655.1 Promethearchaeota archaeon CR_4 | reverse complement strand
TACCCATCGCGTGGGCGTACTCGCAGAGCATGACCGGTTTTTGGGCATATTGCTCCGGGGTGAGCTTGTGAGATTCCCACTTGATTTCCCCGTGCTCGCCCGCCTTGGCGAGGGCACCGGGGGGAGTATACATGGACGAAAATACGTCCGAGATCTCGAGACCATAGTCCCCCTCGTAGTGGATCGGGCGCGTGGGGTCAATGAGGCGGGCGGCGGTCGCCATCTTGTGGAAATTGTCCCCCATGCCGGCCTCGTTGCCCAGAGACCACATTACCACGCACGGATGGTTCTTATCCCGTTCCACCATATCTTCTATGCGAGTTACGACCGCGCCCGTCCATTGCGGGTCGCTTTTTGGGATGCGATGCCGCAAACCATGTGACTCCACGTTGGCCTCGTCCACCACGTACAAACCATACCGGTCGCAGAGGTCGTACCAGGACGGGTCATCGGGATAATGACTCGTGCGCACGGCGTTAATGTTGTGCTGTTTCAGCATCTTGACATCCTGCAGCGCCCGTTTTAGGGGGACAGTTCTGCCAAAGTCTGGATCAAACTCGTGGCGATTGACCCCTTTTAAGCGGACTGGCACCCCATTCACCAAGAATTGACTGTTTTTTATTTCCACCTTCCGGAAGCCGAAATTGCATCGTTCCACTTCCACGACTTTGTCCTGAGAATTTTTTAGCGTAACGAGAACCTCGTAAAGGTGTGGGGTCTCCGCAGTCCACTTGCGAGGGGCCGAAACCTTCGCCTCCATCCCCACCGTCTCTTCGCTCTTGGGTTTGACACTCACCGATTTCGCGAGGAAGGCTTTGTCCAGTAGCACAGTCCGATTCGGGTCGAGCAAGGTGACCTCAACGCGATACCCTTTCGCTATGATCTTCGAATAATTATGCACTTTCGCAGTTATCTGAAACACAGCATCCTGATATTTCTCGTCAAAATCGCACTGGACGTAGAAGTCCCGGACGTGCACCGGGGGCGTGGCAAAGACGAACGCTTCCCGGAAAATTCCCGCGAGGCGCCACATATCTTGATCTTCTAAATAACTACCATCAGACCACTTATAGACCTCCACTGTGATGATATTCGTCCCCTCGTAGAGATTCTTAGTGATATTAAACTCGGCGGGGGTCATGCTACCTTTGCTGAAGCCCACCATCTCGCCGTTAATCCACACGTAGAATGCCGACTGGACGCCCGCGAAGTGGAGGAACACCTGCCCTCCCTTCCACCCGTCCGGGATGACAAACTCCCGCCGGTACGTTCCCACAGGGTTATCATCGTGGGGGATGTGTGGTGGTTTAATCGCATTGCGTCCCTTGCCGTCACGCCGTTCAAGGAAGGGATATCGGGTATTCGTATAATGGGGGTAGCCGAAGCCTTTCAACTCCCAATTGCACGGCACGAGAATCTCGCCCCACGCCGTGTCATCGTAGTCCCGCTCGTAGAAATCCACGGGGCGCACGTCAGGATTCGGGGACCAACAGAATTTCCACTTGCCATTGAGGGTTAGGTAATAGGGCGAAGCGGCAACCACGCG
>MBAA01000100.1:0-1539 GCA_001940655.1 Promethearchaeota archaeon CR_4 | reverse complement strand
TCCGAGTGTCCGGGTATGGAATGAGAGTGCAATGCGCGGGTTCTCGATTTCGATGGCAAAGTTCGGGATTTTCCCAGTCAAGCGGGGTTTCTGCCGGGGGAGATGGTGGCATATGGCAGCAATCCTTTCCCCCTTAATATACTTAGGACGATCGAAGGAGGCGAGACCTGTCTCTTTCATGATACGCAGAATTCGTGGAGAATGGAGGAGAAGAAATTTAATTTTTCATCTGCGTCCAATGGCAGGTATAATGGCTGATCATGTTCAGTATCTGAGGTGGTTAAAAGAGGAATTTCTTTGTTTATGGATAAAGCTAGAATCTCTGTGGCCAGGCGAAACCATAATCACCCCAGATCATTATTCCGTGCAAATGGAATTTGATTGCAATCCCTTTGATAAAGAAATAATTCAAAAAACTAACTTGCAATTCATTAAATGGCGAGAAGAAAGACTTGAGAAGAAAGAATCTTTTTTTACTTCAGAAGAAAAAGAACAACTGAAACGATTCTTTCGTAATCTTTGGTTTATGGCAAACTCCACGGATGGTCTCAATAATTGGGCGGAATTACTAAATATTATCCCGGCTTACAAAAAAGGGCAATTGACAGGAGACATTAATTACTTTATAGACATCCTTTCTATGAAAAGATTCCTCGAGTTCGCAAGTTGGACATTGTTTAATGAAAATCTTCAGGATTACGATAAAGCATTTTTCACCCTTGCCACTAAAGATACTCAATATAGGAAACCATATTTCATAAGTGATAATATCGATGAATGGAAGGATTATCGGTTCGCAGTTTGTTGCGAATATGACATTTTCCCTGCTACCCCCTTTATACTATACGTGGAAGGAAGTACTGAGCAAAATTTGTTGGAAAAATGGCAGGAAAGACGGTGTTTCGGAGTGAATATTCAAATCGTGAATATAACAGGTATTGACAAGACCCCTTATTTTCAAAAAGTCTGTAATGATATTGAAACGCATATTTTTCATTTCTTTTTAGATTATGAGACTGAAGGTAAGTACATAGAAAAACTGGTAGATCACCAAAAGAATACTTCCTTCTTTTTCCCGAATTTTATGACGGAAAATTTTCAAACAAATGTGATTTTTGATTGCTATTCTAAATGGATTCAAGAAATTGGTGTTCAATTTAATCATAAATTGAAAATAGACTTGTTGAAAGAACTCGCGAAAGCAAAATTCGATTCTTGTCAACTTTGTAAAATGGAACCAAAAAGCGGAAATCCCAAAGGATACGAACACCATTTACTTAAATTCACGCAGCGTAATTTTCGAGTTCATATCATCAATGCATATTCAGAGGAAATTGCGAATAATGTGAATAGAAATCTTGAAAAAATCATAAAGACAGAGGTAACTAAGCGTCTAACTTTGTTATTTGAGAAGAATGTCAATTCTGAAAAAACGAAGAAAAAACAATACTCATTTCTTGACTTTACAAGGAAAGGTTGATACCCCTTAATTCAATAACTTTTTCGCTCTCAAATCGAGGTTCATGGGGACTACAGGAT
>MBAA01000138.1:4554-6279 GCA_001940655.1 Promethearchaeota archaeon CR_4 | reverse complement strand
TCCGCGATTTTCGCCGCTTTCGTTGCTTTTTTGGCAACCTTTTTGGTAACCTTCTTGGCAACCTTCTTGGCCGCTTTCTTGGCGGGAATCCCTAGAGTCTTTTCAGCAACCTCGGCGCCTTTTACCTTCTTTTTCTTTGGTACCTTGATTTTCTCTTTCCTAGGTTTCTTTGCTTTCTTCTTAATCTCGGGTTTTTGAAGACTTTTCAAAAGTTCAACATTCTTGGGATAAGAAGTTTCGCGCCGGGTATCAACGGGGATTTTCATCGCTTTGGCGAGAATCTTGGAAATTTTCGCTTCCTTGATCTCGGTGATTGAAAATCCTCTGCCCTTGCGAGTGCGGGCTTCGGGGTCGCGAGAGGCCACGTAAGCTATGACAGGGGTGGTGTTTACCATTCTACTTGCACATCCATATCCAATGCCTTTAGGCAATTCCCCCTACTTTTTGAATTTTTGCACCAATTCGCGGTAGCCAAAATCCTGAAAGGTATAAAGGAATAAAATCCAACATTGAATTGTTAGGGAACAAATTCCAGCGCAGTCGATCAAAGCTACAAGGCATCCTCAGAAGACCCAGAAGAGGAACATTCTATGGAATATACTACGTGGGTGTATCGCAATCCCGAATTCAATTTCTTCATAGGAAAAATCTCAAATTATTACGAACGAGATGAGGAAACGGGAGACCAGCAAAAAGGAAGGGTTTCTTTCAAGAGCGTGCGTCTAACAGATGAAATTTTCGGAGCTGAATCCCGCTTTTACGTAATGTGGGAACCGAAATTAGCGAAGGATTACCACCACGGCCGAGCGGTGCAAAATTCCATCAAGGAATGGTCTGGGGTCGAAGTCAATGTCGAGCGGCGGGATTCCGGGTGGATCAATCACCACGAATATGCCATCTGGTATGGGCGACGAAATAAATTCCAACAAAAACGCGTCTATCAAATCGGAATCATACACGCCCTCTTCTATTGCGAGGAAACCCAGCGGTTGATTGAATTCCACGGGGACACGACTTTACAATTTCGCGACAATTACACCCCCCTCATTGAAACTGCGTTCAAATCGCTCCAATGCCACTCGGGGCAGGTGTGAAGTCCTTCACCTTTCTTTTGTCACGCACGCGAGGTAGTTATCTTTGCTTTCTTGATGCCCCGCCAGCTTCACGAGCATAATATGAAACACTTTCAGAAGATCCCGCATCTCACTTTGTGTGAAGAGGTGATATAGACGCGGAGAGCGTTGGTGGGTTGTCGAATCCGTCCAACCGATGTCTATGTCTCCGAATTCTCTCGTTCCCGCTGGAAAATAGAGGGCAGCATTCCGGAACCCCTCCTGAAGGAATATCTTGCGAAATCGATACTGCCACCTCCGCCAGACACTAATAAGCAGGGTGCCCCCTGTTGTCATAATACGCTTCATTTCAACCACTGCTTGCTGGCGAGCATCTCGTCCGAGAACGTGATGTAATACGGCGATACACAAACCCAGGTCAAAGATCTCTCCCCTGAAAGGGATCGCCTGCACATCTGCTTGAATCAAATGCGAATATCGTAACTTTGCTTGGTGCAATAATTTTAATGACAAGTCTATTCCAATGCACACTTGCGCGAGGGGGGAGAGTAAATCAACATTTTGCCCGATACCGCAACCAAGGTCGACTCCTAAAATCCCGTTTTTCAATAATCCATTTCCCGCTAATTCTCGGATGAAACGGATTAAAAAC
>MBAA01000138.1:2514-4493 GCA_001940655.1 Promethearchaeota archaeon CR_4 | reverse complement strand
TCATCTTATGGACTAAAGCGAATCGTATTGAATAATGTTTTTTAAAGTAAGAGGAGGGACTTACTAGATATTATATTCAATCCATTACCAGCAAAGCGGTTGAAGTTGAACCCTTCCACGCCCAGGTCATCTAATGTTTCCTAAAAAACAGTCTATACTCCTAATCCCTTTTGTTCATTGAGGATGAACTCGATTAGACCGCGTGCAGTCGCTTTTTTTCTCCCAGTCTGAACCAGTTTATTCCATTTTTCAGCAAACCTTGAGTGATGTTCTAGCTCTTGGATCGTTTCAACACCTAGTTTTTTCGATTCCTGTAGACTCACTAGCGACGCGCCCGATGCATGGAGACCCGGACAATATTCGAGACCTTTTTGGGCGATACCCATCTTCACTGTGTGGTCTACCCCGCCTTTCATCCGTTTGACCAAGGTGTAAGTGAAAGGAAACGTACGGCAAATTTTCGGACGGGAAGGATAAATCATGCACGCGTTTTCTTCATTTAAAAACACGCACTTACCACCTTCCCCTTTTAAAAGACCCAAGAATGCAGATCCTTTCTCAGTTAATACGGGGCGGGTCACCATCTTCTCGATCTGGGATTTTGGCACGTTTTCACTGAAGTGATAAAAACCCAGAACGCTGAGAACTTCATCCACCCCTAAATGCAGGTGGTTGGCAATGGCGAGAATGTCCGAAATGCTCAAGGTGACGATGGTATTGGGATCCCTACAACATCGACCACACCGCAGACACTTGAAGCGAAAACGTTCTTGGGGCACAAGGTTGGTTGCGATTCTGTCCTCAAAAAGATCTCCCTAATAATTGCATTAGTTGAGAAATGGTTTTTTTATTAAGGTTCTTCAATTGTCGGATTGCGATGGGCGTAACGTCAACTTTAGATTCGTCAAACTTAATAAAGAAGGAGTAGTGTATTTGGTACATCTTAATAAATAGGGATTTGTTTATTTAATCAGAATTCTCGATCACGCGAGGTTATTCTATTGACATTACTCTGGGGCACGAGCGGTATCCGAAAGGTCTTCCACTCCCACGCCGATGGATTTACTCCCGAATTGGCATTGAACCTCGGCCTCGCGCTGGGTACTTATGTGAATGGGGGAACGGTAGTCGTTGCCAAAGATATCAGAACGGCAGCACTTCCGGTGGAATTTGCCCTCACTTCCGGCCTCATGAGTGTGGGTTGTAAAGTATTACGCATTGGGTTGGCCACCACGCCCACACTCGCCTTTGCCACGGGGGAACTAAACGCGAATGCTGGCGCCATGATCACAGCATCGCACAACCCCCCCGAATACATCGGAGTTAAATTCTGGAATCCATCTGGGTTGGGTTTTAGTTCAGAACAGGAGCAAGAGATTGAGGAAATCTACAAAGCCCACACGTATAAGCCCACGCGGTGGGACGAGATAGGTACAGTCTGCGATGTCAATGACATTAACGCGCGTCATGTGGCAGAGATCCTCAAGCAAATAAACCTCGATCCCGATGGCAAAGAATTTTCAGTAGTCGTCGACCCGGGTAATGGGGCATCCTGCGACATCGCACCAATGCTCCTGAAAGAGCTCGGGTGCCGTATCACGACCATGAATGCCCAACCTGATGGTTTTTTCCCGGGACGGTTTTCGGAACCATCCCCTGAAAATGTCAAGCTTGTGACGGAGTTCATTAAGGCCGCAAAAGGGGAGATCGAGCTCGGCATTGCGTTAGACGGGGACGCGGATCGCGTGATCTTTCTTGACGAAAAAGGCAAATACGTGGATCCTCTTCGCATACTCGCGTTGCTTACTAGAAAAATAGCCGAGAACCTTCCCGAGGACCTTCGATTCGGATTTTCCGTAGTAACCCCAATAAATAGTTCTACCGTCCTCGAAGACGTTGTGAAACCATTCGGAGCGAAGGTAGTCTATTGCCCCGTGGGAGACGTCAAGGTTGCCCACGTGATGAAGCAGATGGGTTCC
>MBAA01000138.1:0-2449 GCA_001940655.1 Promethearchaeota archaeon CR_4 | reverse complement strand
CCTAACAATCGCGAAACTCCTCGAAATCTTGCAACGCGAGGAAAAACCACTCTCGAAGATTATGGCCGACATTCCCGAGTATCCGTATACCACTTCTGAAGTCCGAATCCCTGACGGTCAAATGCTGGACGGATCACGCTGGGATGACCTTAAGCAGAAAATCATTGCGGTTTACCAAGAAAAAATGAAGAAGAACCTCAGAGTCACTGAAATTGACGGCGTGCGGTTTGACTGTAGTTATGGGTGGGTACTCATCCGCCAGTCGGGCACGACCCCCCTCGTGAGAATTGCAGTGGAAAGTCGCGAGGGCGTGCAGCAAGCCAACCAAATGATGGAAGAAGCCAAGAAACTCCTTGGGGAATTCCTCCATGCTTGAAGGTTTTTTATAATTTCAAATAATTTTATTGCGAGATAGAGTTCTTTTCTTTTTGTTATGATCAAAGTGCAAGGTGATTTTGCCTAGCATTGTCAGAATGCGAAAGATAAAGCGTAACGTATCATTATTCGTGAAAATTGCTACATACCCCTTTCGTTAGTTAAAGCAAATTTTTTAACCTTTTATCATGATAAAAACACTAACGAATAAGACGAACATTGGGGTTTTTTTATGCCGGTTAAAGTAGCCTTTATGCAGCTCTCTAGTTGCTGGGGTTGCCACCAAAGCTTGCTGAATGCTCATGTTGGGTTGTTAGACGTACTTCCTGCGTTGGAGATCGTCTACTGGCCCGCAGTTGTTGACTTCAAGCGGGAGTCTTTGAAGGCGCGATCACCAGGAGAGATTGTAGTCGGATTCTGCGAAGGTCACGTGAGAACTGAGGAAGATGTAGCAAACATCAAACTCATGCGTGAGAAGTGCAAGATCCTCATATCATATGGAACCTGTGCGTGTTATGGCAGCGTGGCGGGCCTTGCCAACCTGTATCCTCTCGAGGATTTGACGAAAACGAAATTCTTTGACCAACCGAGTTATGATGATAGCAAGAAGTTACCCAAGGAGGGAGTCCCCCCCTTTGAGGAAAGAGTCAAACCGGTTGATGCAATCGTCCCTGTGGATGTTCATCTTCCTGGATGCCCCCCTCGGACGGAAAATATTGTTGCTGCATTGACATATCTGTTAAATGCACTCCCCCTCTTGCTCGCAGAACCTACTGCCCCGGCAGCGTGTGGCAATTGCTCCCTCAAATCGAAGGGGTGTTTACTCGATAATGGGGCGCTGTGCTTTGGTGGTATTAGCGCGGGACCTGGGGCGAAATTCACTCCTACCACATCAAAACCCGTCCTTGGCGAATTCGGCCCTTCTAAAGCGATTTCCAAAGGCGAAGCAGACAAGCTTTTAACCGTCCTTGGCAGTAAGGAGTTGAGTGAAGAGGACGTCAAACGGATCAACGAGTTCCTGCTCCTCTATTATCGCTTGCCGAACTTCGGGTTTGTCGACATATCCACGGATTTCGTGTCGAAACTCGGACTGAGTAGCACCCCCTTCCCGATTAAGGCAGGTGCTAATGGTCAGAAGCAATATGACGTAAAGGTCGCCATCGACCCTAAGGTCAACGAAATTATGGGCGCGATGCTTTTCAAAATCAAGAAAAGTCCACACTTCAATTATACGATCCGCTGCGTATGCGATTCATGCAGTCGTGTGCGGGTGAAGAAATTCCTCTCTGACATCAAGCGGGACTACGAAGGTTTACCAGATACCAATCAGTGCCTCCTCGAGCAAGGGTACGTGTGTCTTGGTCCCGTGACGAGGGTAGGATGCGGCACGCTCTGCCCGAACAACGCGAATGCCCCATGCCTCGGGTGTTACGGTTCGACTGGAGGGGTTGTAGAAATGGGGTCAACGATGCTCTCAACTTTAGCATCCATTGCGATGGATATGGACGGTACGAAGGTTGTCGATCGGGTTAAAGACCCTGCGGGGTTGTTCTACCGCTTCACGTATGCGACAAGCTTGCTCCCGCAGAAAATCAAAGACGCACCCGTAAAGGAGGGAGAGAAGTAATGGGTATCGATCCCGAATTCCGGCGTGAAGTATTAGACGTAAATATCCGCGGAGACCTCCAATTCTGCTACCAATGTAACCGATGTACAGATGAGTGCCCCATTGCAAATAATGCGGACAAACCATACAATCCGCGGCAACTCATGTTAACGTCACTCCTCGGTTTAAAGGACGCTATCTTCGGGGCGCCAGACAACTTTAACGTCTTTGGGTGTACGGTGTGTGACCGGTGCGATGAAGTCTGCCCGGGAAACCTCGCGTTGACGGAAGTATTTTGCTTACTCAAAAATAAAATGGCCCAAATGGGGAAAGCCCCCGATGCTTACATTGGCCAGGCCAAAGTCATCGTGGATAATGGTAAAGCAATCCCTATGCAACCGGCCATCGAGCGCCGGCGCAAGCAAATGGGTTTACCAGACGTGCCAGCGTTCAATATAGATGAAGTGA
>MBAA01000117.1:4062-9982 GCA_001940655.1 Promethearchaeota archaeon CR_4 | reverse complement strand
CACAGCGACCCCAACGGGGTATGAGAAGTGGGCGTTGTCGTGTCCATATTCCTTCGCCACTCCGATGGTGTACTGGTAGTTGCCGGCGCTATCGAACACCTGCACGCGGCAATTCCGGGTATCCGCAACATAGACGTGCCCGGTTGCGTTATTCACCGCGACCGAAGATGGATCTGCGAAGTGGGTGTTATCTGACCCGCTCAGCATAACCGTGTCGAAGGTATTGGGGGGTACCATCCATATCACTCCTGCGGCCACGAGCAACCCCGCAACCGCGAGTGCCACTACAAGGTATTGCCATGCAATTTTGTGCTTCTTTCGAGATACCTTCGCCATCGTGTGATCCTTCCTTCCTCTATTAGTTTTATTATAGATGAAAACTAAGCATTTTTCACATACCTGTTTTTTCTTTTAATCCTTGGGAGTTGTCGTATACGCCATACGCTGGTTGTGGGGTGAAATAGCCGGCCGCGTTGAGTAAAAAGCTCGCATATGATAAGACCAGAATTCCTAGGAAGATCACGAAGCGTCGGGCGCGACTGAGAACAAATGATCTAGTTGATGGTATGATAAACGCGGTGTTTCCCGCTTGTAAGGCGGTCGTAAATAATAACAGCGGTGCAAATCTTACCGAAGGGAAAGATTCGTTATAAGGATAACCCATCCAATTCCGCCCCGCCCCTTCCACTTCTTCGCACTCGGCAAAACAACCCGCTATTCCCGATACAACCAACACCAGACATTGAACTATGGCATACAATATAATTGTAACTCCATATTTCCACCCGCGCTTGACATCGGAGCTATTGACACCCAATGAGTGTCCAACCGCATCCATTTTCTCCTTATCCATTTTTTTCTCCGATTAATTCATTCAGTGAAATTCAACCGATAATCCTGTTGATTATCATAAGTACTATATAGCGTGTTCGCTGGGTAAACACGCCAATTGGTGAAAGTTCCAAACGAGATCACAAATAATGCAACGGATAAGAGGAGGTTTCCCAGAAAGATCTTGATCCGTTGGGAGCCTGAAAGATCAAATCGCATCTTTCGAGGGATTAAGAATATTCCATTTCCCGTATGAATTAATGTTTGAATGAGCATGCCGCTCCCAAAATTGGTCCAAGGGGAAAGAGAGAATGGATAACCCGAAACCATCCCGTAACTACATCCAAGAAGAATGGATCCAAGCGTGATTGCCCCCTGAACGATGGTACAGAGTATCTTCCCTATTCTTTGTCTCATGTCTTGTTTGATTTCCGATATCTCTACATCTAATGTCTGCCCGACTGCATTAATTTTCTCCGCGTCCATTGTTTTCCCCTATGAATTCTTTCACTAGATGTTAACCCACCTTTTCTCATCAGTCATTAAAGAGCATTGTGGTGTGTCATAACACACATAGTTTTTCGGTATTCAATCTACGAAATGATGTGGAGATGGGTTCTCTTTTAGATATAAACGAGGGGAAATTCATTCGAGATGCAAACCCAACCCTCTTTGATGCATTTTTAGGAGTGTTTATTCAGCAGGTATTTTCCCGTGATGCACGTACTTCATCATATACACCATACCATGGAGTTACCATAAAAGAGGATGAAAAAGCCATACAAGATATGATTAGATTCCCCAAGAAGATTTTGATGCGTTGGGCGCGACTGGGGAGATATTCCACGTCTTTTGGGAGTAATATTATGCCATTTACCGCGTGTAAACCGGTCATAATTGATATTGCTACCGTAAGTCTCACATCTGAGTCATTTGAAAAAGGATACCCACCTCTAGATAAATTCCACCAAGGGGAAATAAAATAACCCAATACCCAAGACGCCACAATCACGAGCAATTGAAGGATGAAAATCCCGACTAAATTAATTTTTTGTTTCCATCCTCGCTTGATGTCGGAGTTCTTGACACCCAATGACCGCCCGACCGCGTCAATTTTCTCTATGTCCATTTTGCCCGCCTACCAACCATAATCAATGAAATAATGACACTGTATTTCACCAATTCTCTATATTAACGTTGCGGATTTGATCTCACGTTAAGATTTGAATCGGTTGCAAGGAACTCTTTCCACTTGTATGATATTCTTCCAGTTCTCGCCGGATTTTTTTCCGGAGTTTCCGGTTCTTGACGTTTCTTATAGCTAGATGAAAATATCCTTCCACTTTTTCTCCCCCTGCATTGAATTGGATGAATATTCGTGCAAGGTTCCAGTAGTTTAACCCGTTCGTAGGTTCTAACTGTACCGCGCGAAGAAAGGAAAGCTTTGCTTGGGCAAAATTTTGCAACGAAAAATGTTTGATACCCTGGTTAAAGACCTTCATCGCCTGGAGCGAGATCATCTCAGGACTAAAATATTCCGCGCGTTCCGCCCCTTCTCCAGCTAATAGATATTGAAATTCTCGTGCATTCACCTCCTTCATTCCTATGGACTCTTCGATTCTTTTAACCCAATGGGCGTAAAACTTGCTGAGTGAAAAAAAGAGGGGTGTTGTGGATTTTTTCCAGTGCATCCAGTTTACTAAAAATAAGGCAGGTGAATTTTTCTCGAGTAAAAAGTGCAAGATAGCGAGGTTAATTCCCTCCATTTTTTTCGAATCGAATAATGAATTGAAAACAAGGGCAATCTGGGGGTGCAAAAGAGCCAGATTCGCTAGTAACTTGACTACATTAGCAGGAGTGAAGTATTTTTCGACATCCGTCGGGAGCAACTTATTCAAAGGCCCCATCACGTTATTTTCGATGGTTTCTAAGAAAAGAGTATTGGGATTGGGGAAAGTATTCATTATTTTGGTGCGAAAACTCACAAGAAAGGCAACTTTGTCCGATTTTGATAATAAAACCGGTTTTTCCGCCTTGATTCGCAATCCTTGTTCGTGGGTGAATCTTTGTGGGCGGAGATTTTTAACTTTACAAAAACCAATTGACTTAAGAAGCTTCTGGAGGATCGCTGGAGTAAATCCCATTTTATGCACGTTTCCCAGAAGATCAATGCCGAATAGAAATCGGAGGGTATTCAGCTGCTTGCCAAGGGGAGCGCGGTGTATCTTTTCCACGGTCTTTCGTAAATGGGGTGTTTCGAGAAAAATTTGACCTCCGGGCTTCAAGACCCGGAACCATTCTGACAAGATGTATGGAATTTGGAGACAATCAAAGTGCTCCAAAATATGCGATGCTTCGATTTCATCGACAGAATTCTCTTCATAGTGTAATTGGCAAATATCAGCAATCTTATCCGCAACTGCTGGTTCAAACTTGTCTACATTGACATAACCGGGTTTGTAGAAAATGCCGCATCCGAGATTCAATTTCATTGTATGACCTCCTTCGAATGGGTATTGCGTTTTTTCGCGAGTTTTTCCCTGAGAGGAATTTTTGCGTGAAATTTCTCTTCCTCAATTCGCTTCAAACAAAATGGGAAATTATGTAGGCGGGCCGTCATATGTTGGGAGAGAGAATTGCATCCACCCTTGCATATTTTCCCGTAAACACAATCCCGACATAGTTCGCCCAAATCTTGTCGTGCGAATTTCCGGTTATAGGTAAACGAGTTAGGATCTTCCCAGATATCGATAAAATTCCTGTCACGAACATTCCCTTCAAAAAATTGATTGTTCCCCATGGACAAACACCCGACAATCGACCCGTCTGACGTGATTCCGATCGTTGATATGCCGGCGGTACATCCCGTCCATTTTCTCCCGAACGGAAGTAAATGGGAATAAAACCCGTAACAGTGCGCGCCTACCACGGGCATGTGGGAGAATTTGTTTTTGATTTGATTGGAGGAAATGAACATGGCCGATGCGTAGTAATCCTCGTCATTAATGATCACGGATTGGTCGCAATTGCCAATTGGTGATCCGACTTGAATTTGCCAATTCACCCCTTTTGTACTTAAGAGTTCTCTGAGAGGAAGTAGTTCGTGAAAGTTGGTTTTTGTTAACGTGGTGATGATCGTCACTTGAATGTCTTTTTGTCGCAATAACTCAATAGCACGCATGACCGCGTCAAAAGAACCCTCCTTACGAATGGAATCGTGGACGTTTTTCATCCCGTCGAGGGAAAGACCAACGACATTCGCGTCTAGGCGGGCAATTTTATCAATCACTTTAGGAATGAGAATGCCGTTTGACACGAAGGCAAGATTCATCCCTAAATCTTTCACGCACCCCGCAATCAAGTCCCAGTCCTCGCGGAGAAAAGGTTCGCCTCCCATGAGGCACACTGTTTGACAATTTGCCGCAGCAAGCCCTTCACATAATGTATAACTCTCTTGCGTGGATAATTCTCGCGCGCGAGCAGATCCGGCACTCGACCCACAATGCTTGCAATTCATATTGCATGCTAATGTAATTTCCCAGATCGCACAATCTAAATTAAAATTCGTTTGGTGTGTTATCATTTATACCGTTCCCTCCTCATAGTAAATGAAAGCAAGATTTAATGCTGATCCTACGAGTTGTTATTCGGTTTGTTTTTTCTGTCAATATTATTATTAAATACGCCATATAATGTTATATTCGGGGGATATGGGTGTATAGTGGTGAGGAAAAAAAGTGTGAAAGATAACAATAAATTTCCAAAGAAGATGATAATGCGTTGGGAACGAATTGGAAGTAACTGTGTACCTTTAGGAATTATAAATATACCGTTTCCTACATGTACTGCTGTCGTAACTAACAATGCCGGAACAAATTTTCTCGATAAAGGGTTCCAGAAAGGATAACCTCCTATTCCGTTTACACCCTCTGAATTACCCACCAACCAAGAAGTAAGAACCACAAAACCTTGGACTATGGCATATGTTACTCGTGAAAATATCTGTTTCCGAGGATGCTTGAAATCAGAGATTTTAACATCTAATGATTCCCCAATAGCATCAATTTTCTCGGTTTCCATTTTAATCAAAAATTCTGTTCAGTCAAGATTATTTTCATATCCATTTTTATGTTTAAAAGTATAGTTGTGTCTGATTTCACACAAGTTCCCGCTAGGTTTCGGGAGATTTACATATCGGTCTTACAATTTTTGGACGATTTTATCGCAAATTTAAACGAGGTCATTGATTTCGGAGAATTTCAGGAAGTAGAAATTCTTGGGTGGTTCGTCATTGATGCTCACGAGGCTTATATCGAACAAGAATTTGAGATGTTTCGATAGGTTGCTTTCCGTGATCTGGAGTGCCCTGGCGATGTCTATAACCATGCGCCGGTTATTGTCGCCAAGGAGGTGTAGGAAGTCTCCTTGAATCCGAGCGCGGAGACGCTGGGTTAATTTTTCGTCTGGCAGACCATTGTCCTTTTCATTATCATCTATAAATGTTTCGCAGTTGCCTAGTGGAGCAACTAGAAACTAAGTTTATAAGGTTTCATAAATTGGAGAAAACTCAGAGTAATTTTCCTTAAAAATATCTTGGATTGAAAATGTTTAATCTTGGGTTGAAAAATATTGCATCCAGCAATATTTTGCCAAATCCGAGTAAGGTTTTTCGCAGTTAATGATAATGAGATTGTTTAGTAGATAAATTGATTCATATGGGACAAGACGTATTCACAATTGTTGGGAATAAAGTGATCATCAAATCTAAAGGTAGGATTTGCGAGTCACAAGAAGAATTGCTCTCCAGTAAACTCTTTGCCGACGTGGTAAAACTCTCCATCCAAGAATTACTCCGAAAAGAATCACTTTTACTTAGCATCTTTGGCAAAAACCCCGTCATCAAGGGTAGTATCGATATCTTGATCAAAATCCTCCAATATTTGGCAAAACTCCCCCTCGATGTCATTCCCAGATTAGTTATGGGTTCTCGAAGTTTTGTCAGAGATCCCGAAATGCTTAATGATTATGTCGAATTTGTGTATAATTTCTGGCGGCATTTTGACCGATATGTTATCTGCGATTCGGAGGG
>MBAA01000117.1:3824-3952 GCA_001940655.1 Promethearchaeota archaeon CR_4 | reverse complement strand
ATCCTCTCGAACTTGTTGATATTGATAAAAATGAGTGGTTATGTTATCCCGCGAAAGTCGGTACTTTATTAATCCTCATCTATTTTCATCAAAAATTCTTCGAGCTTGGTTTCTCCTTGTGTAACTTG
>MBAA01000117.1:1203-3791 GCA_001940655.1 Promethearchaeota archaeon CR_4 | reverse complement strand
ATACCTGATGCCGTTTATTTATATGGCGTACCTGGTAATGCTTTAGACGATTTGAAACCTTTACCCACGGTGTTTTATGATGATGAGGTAAATAATATCCTCGTAGCAGCGGTTCCTAACAAGGATCAATTTGGGTATTTCGGTTACTTGAAAAAAATGGTCTTAACCCTACACAATATCAAAATGATGAAAGAAGGGCGGATGCCCTTCCACGGAGCTTTAATTAGGATTATTATGAAAGGCGATGTAAAAGCAACTGTTTTACTAATGGGAGATACTGGTGCGGGAAAATCCGAGACCATCGAGGCATATCGGACTTTAGGGCAAGAATATATCAGGGAATTAAAAGTTATTGCAGATGATATGGGTTGTATTGATATTGCTACTGATAATAGTATCATTGGATATGGCACTGAGATCGGGGCGTTCCTCCGCTTGGATGATCTAGCATCGGGATACGTGTTTGGGCAAGTTGATAGGGCAATCCTAATGAACCCCACTCAGGTTAATACCCGCGTAATTCTCCCCGTGGTGAAATATCAAGATGTGATTAAAGGAGAAAAAATTGACTTTATCTTATATGCCAATAATTACGAGGAACCGAACGAAGAAAAACCAATTATTGAACAATTTTCAAATCCCGAACAAGCTCTGCAAGTATTCCGAGAAGGCGCTGTGATGAGTAAAGGTACTACTACATCTACGGGTCTTGTTTACTCTTATTTCGCTAATATATTTGGACCTTCCCAGTACCAAGAATGGTATGATCCAATTGCAAGAAGATTTTTCACCGCATTCTTCAAACAAGGACTTTTTGTTGGCCAGATGAGGACCCGACTCGGTGTTTCGGGGTGGGAACAGAAAGGCCCTATCGAAGCGGCAAAAGAACTTTTGAGAATTTTTAGGAAACAGTAAAATATTGCATTTTAAAGTACTTTCTTCTCATTTTTCCATTTTCTCGACGATTTTGTCATAAATAACAACAAGATCTTTAATTTCAGTAAATTTCAGGAAGTAAAATTTTTTTGGAGGATCATTCTGAATATCGACCAATCCCATATCATATAAGAATTTTAGGTGTTTCGATGCACGACTTTCAGTGATGTGTAATATATTGGCAAGTTCTTTGACAGATCGGTTGTTATTCTCTCCTAGGAGGTGTAGTATATCCCTGCGAACACGGGCTCGTAGAGCTCTTGCTATTTTTTCATCTGGCATAGCTAACAATTTAAGATGCAGATATTTATTTCTTTCACAGTTGTCTAGTGGGGCAACTCGTCCACAATGAAACAAATTTTAATGGGGCTAAGGAAAGAACTGCTTGGCAGAATTATTCCCTTGGGAAAAATTCCCCTTATAAGAGCGTGCTAAATGGTATGCCGATTGACCCCAAAATCTTGGACAAAAAAAATCTCAAGAAACTCGAGGCGGTCGAGAATCCGAAAGTAATGGAGATTGTCGAGTATTACGCGAACTTGTGTAAACCCGCGAAAATTACCGTCATCACGGACGACCCGAAAGATATCGCATTCGTCCGGAAGAAAGCCTTGGATACCAAGGAAGAAGTCCCGCTCGCGATGAAGGGCCACACCATTCATTTTGATGGCATCAACGACCTGGCCCGGGATCCGAAGAGCACCGCCGTGCTTGTGGATGGGGATGCCAAGATGAGCAAGGTCATTAACACCAAGAATCGCACTGAAGGACTTAAAGAAATCGAGGGATACATGGACGGAGCGATGAAGGGGAAAGAGATGATAATCCGCTTCTTCTGCTTAGGCCCGACGAGCTCTCGGTTTTCGATCTCTGCGCTTCAATTGACGGATTCCTTTTACGTAGCCCATTCTGAAGATCTTCTCTACCGTTCTGGGTACGAGCAATTCAAGCGATTAAAAACCTCGACAGACTTTTTCTGCTTTGTCCATTCCGCTGGCGAGCTAGAGAATGGTGTCTCCAAAAACGTGACCAAGCGCCGCATCTACATCGACTTGAAGGAAAATCGCGTCTTGACGATTAATAACCAGTACGCTGGCAACAGCCTCGGCCTCAAAAAACTAGCCCTCCGCTTGGGTGTGAACAAGGCTAGCATCGAGGGAGGGTGGTTGGCCGAACATTATTTTATCATGGGCATCCACCCGCCTGGTAAAACTCGCGTAACTTATGTGGCAGGCGCGTATCCCAGTGCGTGCGGCAAGACTTCCACAGCGATGATCCCTGGCCAGTCCATCATAGGGGATGACATTGCCTACCTTCGGCCGGATGCCAAGAAAGAATATGCCCTTGCTGCCAATATCGAGCAAGGAATCTTCGGTATCATCCAAGACGTGAACCCTGTGGATGATCCCGTTATTTACGAGGTGTTGACCTCACCTAGAGAACAAATATTCTCCAACGTACTCGTGGTGGACGGGGTGCCCTATTGGCTTGGTATGGGCAAAGATCTACCACAGAAGGGGATTAATTTCTCCGGCGAGTGGTTTGAAGGTAAAAAAGACGCTGAAGGTAAAACAATCCCACCTGCGCACTCTAATGGCCGGTACACGCTCCGCTTAAAGGAATTACCAAATGTTGACCCGCGCAGCGATGAT
>MBAA01000117.1:0-1187 GCA_001940655.1 Promethearchaeota archaeon CR_4 | reverse complement strand
TCAATGCCATCTTTTACGGCGGACGTGACTCAGACACAACGGTTCCCGTGGTTGAGGCTCTCAATTGGGAGCACGGCGTGTTCTTCGGCGGGACAGTCGAGTCCGAAACTACCTCTGCTATCATCGGTGCCCAAGGTGTCCGGCGGGCTGACCCGATGGCTAACCGGGATTTCCTAGTGATCCCATTAGGAAAATACCTCGAGAATCACCGTGCATTCGGCGCAAGCGTCAAAAATGCTCCCAAAATCTTTGCCACGAACTATTTCCTCAAGAAAGACGGGAAATACCTCAACTCGAAGGTGGATAAAAAAGTATGGGTGCTCTGGGCCGAGGGGCGGTGTTACGGCGAGAATGGTGCCATCGAGACTCCTGTAGGATTCATCCCGAAGTATGCCGATCTGAAAGCATTGTTCAAATCCATCTTTAATAAGGACTATACTGAAAAGGACTACGAGGCTCAATTTACCATTCGCGTTGCTAAGTATCTGGAAAAGATGGATCGCATGGAGAAGATGTACAAGGAAGAAGGCGTGATTCCGGACTTTTTTTGGGAAGTACTTGCGGATCAGCGTAAGCGGTTAACTGAAGCAAGGGCGAAGTTTGATGTGGACGAGATTTCTCCCTCCAAATTCACCTAAAAGAAAGTCTTTTCTTATTTTTTCCTCAGTCTTTAAGGTTATATTTTTTCTTTCAACTCCAATCCGTTTTCATTAGTCGTCGCAGGATTTAACCCGATTTTGAACAATCTCGAAGAGGAGCTCTCGCAACACGAAGGCGGCCTCGCCTTGGAAGATTTGTCGGGTGCGAGAAGCCGGGAGGTACCCGCGCCTCGCTCGCTGCCACGTCCAGAATTGCCACAAGTCGTAGGCCCACCCCCGCGTGAACAAGTCCGCCCATTTTTGCACGTGGGTGCGGCACCGCAGCTGCGGATGGAACGCGTTCAGCTCCCGGAATCCCGTCTCGACCGACCACCGCCGCTTGTACGTGCGCGTCGTAAGTTGGATAAGTTTTTGTGCATAACCTAACCCCCTACCTTTCCGAGTGGCTCGCGTTGGGATGCCTTTAACTGCTCCCTGGCACGCCTTCCTCGAGGGTGCGTTCACGTATTCCACCATCGCTCGAGATCACGCGACCTACCGGGGACTTGCAGGCACTCGCGGACGCCTACGCGCGCGAACGAAACCCGC
>MBAA01000213.1:6059-7199 GCA_001940655.1 Promethearchaeota archaeon CR_4 | reverse complement strand
TCCAAATGGGGAAAGTTTCGAACTTGGCATAACCTGCTTTGACCCCCTTTTTATTTTCGTGATATACTTGTGATAAGCAGGTAGCTAATTTACCGCTCCCTGGCCCCGGGGCGGTGACTACTACCACAGGTTTTTTGGTTTTTATGTACGGATTCGACCCATACCCTTCATCGCTGACGATCAGGTCGATGTCTGCGGGGTACCCCTTAATGGCCTTATGAGTGTAAACTGTAATGTCCCTACGTTCTAACGTGTGGATAAATTGTGTGGCTAAAGGTTGTTCGTCGAAGCGAGTTATGACCACCGAGTTGACGTTAAGGCCCCATTCACGTAAATCGTCTATGAGACGCATCGTATCAACATCATACGTAATCCCAAAATCGGCTCGGATCTTCCGTCGCTCGATGTCTCCCGCAAAAATCGCAATGAGAAGCTCGGATTTATCTTTCAGCCGCTGGAGCAATTGTAACTTGACGTTGGGATCAAACCCTGGCAAGACCCGGGCAGCGTGAAAGTCATACATGAGCTTACCACCAAATTCCAAATATAATTTATTGTCAAATTTAGCGGCTCGCTCGAGAATCGCGGCAGTTTGCTCCTTCAGGTACTTCTCGTTGTCGAACCCGAGTTTCACTTGCATATTCAAGATAATATCTGCGTGGGGAAAAAGCGATTGGTTTATTAAACCGTTAATGGGGACAGATTATTATGGTTCTTTGAATAGTGCCACATCGAGCTCTATATCCAAACTCCGTTGAAAATTATCTACAAGTTTTTGTAGGGTCGTGTTCGTGGCCAAGATTTGCCTCCGCAGGGGGATTTGGAAGTGTAATCTATCGTGAAAGTACAAACCTTTGAAGATTTCTTTGTTTTCTTTCAGATTATGGACAAAATTAATTAATTTTGTGCGGACTTGGTCTTCTTGGAAATCGGAAATTACTCTATCGGCAAAGATTATGGACAACATCAGCAATTCCTTGCTCTGATTTGCCCATTTGCTAGGTAATTCGAAAAGGTAATTCAACGCGGTTTTGTCCCGTCCTAAGGAACTTTTCACAATATTGTCTCTCATATACACTCTATCCATTAACTCCGTGATTCCTCGTGTTTCAAGTTCTGAGAGATAATCCCCTGGGCACG
>MBAA01000213.1:3424-5925 GCA_001940655.1 Promethearchaeota archaeon CR_4 | reverse complement strand
TATACGCCCGAGAAAATGCAAGAACTTGCTAAAACACGAACGTTCCTAGTCGCGGTTGCAAGTGGGCAGGTAATTGGTACAGCAACACTTGAGGGGGATTACGTGGGATCCGTTTTTGTCCTCCCTAGTTGGCATCGGAAGGGTATTGGAAAAAATCTGATGCAATCTCTCGAGAAAATCGCACACACTAATGGAATCCACAGCATTCAGCTTGGCGCGAGCATTACTGCGATTGAAATTTACCTGAAACTCGGGTACACGCTAGGTGCTAAATCCTACCACGATCAAGTTGGCACGACCTTTCACATGACTAAGACCTTATGGTTATGAATGTTGAGTTTTTTTACGACTCATTTTCCATTTGTCGCCGTTTTGCAAAGATTGTTCGTAATTCTTCCATAATATTCTGCCGCAAGCTCTGGGGGGATTCGGGTCTTGGGTTTTGGGACATTGATCCCGGAACTGGAGGTGGGGGGGTAAGGCCTAAAGTGGTGGGGGTTGGTTGAGGGATTGCAAGGGGTTGTAGTAGACCTTTAGTACTATCAGTTCCGACTGACTGTTCTAAGTATGATACCCGGTTACTTAGCATGGCCATCTGTTGACTGAGCAGAGTCACATGTTCGTTCAAATGCGCGGTAAGATTCATCATCGTGTTCGTTAGTTTGTCCAGGATCTCCCCCAATCCTTCCACTTTGCGTAACATCGGATCATTGAGCGATTGTACGTTCAATAAATCTTTCACGGTCGTGGTAAATTCGGGTTCTGCCGAGAAACTGTAGATGGAGGTGGGAAAGAGGTCAAAATCGAATAGTGATTCCTTGCCTTCCGGTTCCAGGACTTTAAAAAATTCTCCTCGCAGATATTCTAGGTTAATTTTATAGTCCGGGTCATTTATGATGTCTGGGTCAGATTTGTGCAAAAAAATCATGATTTGGGGTTTTTCCCCGATCTTCTCGAGCATTTGGACAATCTGTTTGAAATATTCCAGACTTTCCGCATAACGCGCGGTATCTTGTATGTCAATCACGTACAGGAGAGCACTGACCTTGACGAAATATTTCTCCGGTTCTTGGAGGTACCGTCGCCGGTAATCTATCTGGCCCCCCATGTCCAAAATGATGAGTTTAAAATTTCTACTGCTAAAATCTTTCCATTCCACTCCCCGCGTGGGTTGAATCTTCGGTATTTCCGTCAATTTTGTCTTCCCGCCAATGAACGATAACAGGGCAGTCTTTCCTGCGTTGTCCAATCCCATGCAGATGACTTTTCTCTCCTTCTTGCTGTCGTCTGCATAGAATTGCCGTTTCTCCCACGATCGGCAGATCATTTGAGCAATCACAATGCTTTCATGTAAGTCAAAATTGAGGGGTTTGAACTGCTCCTCCGCCTTCTCCATCAACGCCCGTTTCCGATTCCAGCGGACTTCGGATCTTTTGATACTTTTTGAAATCAAGGCCTCATACGGGTCTCTGAGATTCAGATTGGCTAAATCTTGAATCGTCTTGATCTTGAAGATTTCCTCCAGAGTGAGGGCAGCGACTTTCTCGACATTTTTCAGGAAAAAGACGGGTTTTGACAGAATTTCCTCAATGGATTCAAACTTTTCATCCTTCACTTCCGGGCGGAAAAAGCGTTCTTTGATACGATCAATAATTTCCGATAACTCTTGTTTCTTGTCCACCATACGCAATACATGGGCTCTAATCCCTGATAAATGTGTTCGCTCGTTTATTCAAAGACAGAACCCGATACGGAGGAAGCATAGGGATTTGACAGGAAAAAATCGGTTAGTGGTGCAGAAAACAATCTGGAATGGAGAAAATGACCGTCTCGAAGCATGAAATTGAATGGATGGTCTTCATTCATCAAATAAATCAAATACACAATTAAAAAAGGAATAATGATGAAATAAAAGGAGGAATAACGAAAGAATGGGTCTCGCGCGGGGAAACACACTTTGCAATGTGATTCCGTGCCGGGACATCGCGACCTGACTAACGAAAATAACCTAAAAACGGGTAATATCTCGTAAAATTCTCACTCGCGTTTACTCTAACTAAATTCTTAATATCTTGGTTTCTTGTGCTTCGAAAAGCACTCGTTACAATAGACTGGTTTCCCTGAGGTCGGCCGGAAAGGAACTTCGCACTCTTGCCCACAGTCCGAGCAAGTTGCCTTGAACATTTCCCGAGGACCACGACTAAATCCACGTGACATATTGGTTTTCCTTCTGGACTCGAAACAGGAAATTAAACGATCCCAAAAAAAGCGCGCGCTATTTCCTATCTTAAGAACGAGAAAATAAAGTCTACCCTGCCTTAATACATTTGTGTTGCTATATTTTTGGATCTTGCATCTTCTTTTCAAGGTATTGCGCGATATATTGCTCAAATGACTTGAAATCCCCTAGTTTTACCTGCAGAAACTCGTACAGGATATCGATCTTGACTTCATCATATAAGTGAACTAGGATATTCCTAAATCCTGCCGCTTGAGAAAGA
>MBAA01000213.1:1219-3413 GCA_001940655.1 Promethearchaeota archaeon CR_4 | reverse complement strand
CTCGGGGGGGAGGATGTTATGTTTCCCTAGAACGAGAATGACGTCCCGATATGTTTCTGGACGTTCAAATTCCTCCGATGCAATAATAATTTCCCCTATATCTAATATCGCTTCAATTGCAAGCTGGAAATTTCGTTCGATGGCACTCTTCAATTCATATTTTTCGGTAAGGTCTTCTTTTGAAATATCTTTGCGTGAATTCAAGTAAGTAACCACTTTATTTAACGTAGTTAATTTCCGGGTTATCTTCCCTTCTCCACTCATGAACATTCCTCAAATATTGACGTTTTTATCTCGAATTTGGCGAAGAAATATTTCATTAAAGAGGGTTTCATGAAATTGCCGATCGAGATAGGTGGAATGAATCCGGTGCTCTACCTCGATTCGGAATTCATCGTTTTTAACATATAACGGGGAATTACACCTAATTATTTCAAAATTCAAAAAATTTGACGCTAAATTCATAATAGTTAAGTCTAGGGCGTTGGTTTTTAAAACCGAGGTCAATTCTGCTATGAGGGTTAATTCTATTTTCAAAATTTCTCTTGTAGGCATATCTGCCATTAGATAAATCCCAATATCAATATCGCTCAATAATCCCCTTGTATTAGTGGTAGTGGAACCAAATAGATACGCTAATTCTATGGGGGGATGGATTTTGAAAATCGGACTAGTTAGTTTACGTATCTTTTCAACAGTATTTTGCATCTCTAAATAAGTTGTAATTGGCATTGCCTTTTTATTTTTATCTATAATTTCTGTGATTAGATTATCCTAACAATAGCTCGAAAGAGCTTCTGAACCGGTTTTGGGTTTTAGCGTATTTTTTAATTATTTAAACCGCATCGCATCTTATTTCCTATGCAAGGATGTTTCGGGTTTTCCCGGGAAAAGTGTCCCAAGTGGGAGAAAAGTGTCCCAAAGTTCCCTTTAAATCAGGTTGAGATGATTGACTTAACCACAAACTGGAGGTTATACGTGATGAAAATCACCCGAACGGATCTCTCATATCCCAAAAATTATGAAAAATACTATATTGCATTTCAGAAAGAGTTGCGAGCGCGGTTAAAAATTGTGAAGATGAGATTGGAGAAGCGATTAGTCTACATTGTTTAGCAACGGTTCATCTTAACACCCTTGACATTACTCGACACTTAGACTTGGAGATCGCGACTTCCAACGAATGATCACGAGAAGCTTGAAATCCTCCCGAGATAGTCTCCTATAATTTTGGTGGGAGTAACATTAAGAGTTGGTGCAAGAAATCGTTGGAAATGTTGAACTGTTTGTTCTGGATCCATTGTCGCAAGTCTTCCGGATCGAATTTGTCCAGGTTTGTATTCGTGAAATCAATCCGGCGCTTGTAAAAGTGCAGGAACCCATCGACGACTTCCTCATAGTCCGTCAATTCCGAGAAGTATTTCGCAAACCACAGGATATATTCGTATTTCGCTCGCATAGGCTTCTTATAGTTGGTCGTGTATTTGAGGATGAGGTATACGTCTTTGTCACGTGGATCCGCCTTAGTCACGATCGCAGACGGAAGGATTTGCTCCATTTCCGGGCCTTTTTGCTTTATAATTGCCACTACGGAGTCGAGAAATTTCACACCTCGGTGATACCATGCTTCGAACCTCTCGAGTGAGGAACAATCAAACCGTAGTTTAGGATGGGCGTCCGTCTCTACCCAACGTGCTTGAAATGGGCTATTTTTTTCATACCGCTTTAACACGGTGTCCAAAATTTCTCGCTCGCTGGAATTACCGTCCTGTAATTTCACCACTTCAATCTCGAGGAACGGTTTTTCCGCGGCATTGTCCTGCAGCTTCAGATTATTGTCCGCCATATTTTGCATCCAGGTTGCGATAACGCCATGATAGTTTGGTTCACCGCCCCTTTTAGTGTTAACGGAATGTAAATCCTTCACTATACCATTTTTCACGAATATTTCATAATGGACGAACTTCTTCACAATGCACGCGAAATGTTTCTATAGAATAGAAACGCTTAAAATAGAAGGAGAACGAGCTCAAAAAACAACATTTTATTGCATTTTTTTGAGGTGATTCGTAATGGTAGAAATTTTTGGTATTGAAGTGGATTTAGTGAGTTTGATTCCAGCACTATTTGGCTTGATATTATCCATCTACAATTGGTTGGCGATGCGGAAACCTGCAAATATCATTCCGAATGA
>MBAA01000213.1:0-1195 GCA_001940655.1 Promethearchaeota archaeon CR_4 | reverse complement strand
TGACACGGGTAATGATGCAACCAAGCTTATCCTACCACTTGTTTTTCACAATACCTCCCCAAATAAGGGCGTGATTACGCAAATCAAGGTGGGATTTAAACACGGTGAACAAATTAAATATTTAAAATTTGTTGGACGGGCGAAATTACTCGAATTGGATGAAAATGATTCCTTCCATGGAGGATGGAAAACGTGGGAAGAACGGGGATATCGGATTTTAGCCCCCACCTATCCGATTGTGGTTCCCGCGGAGGAATCAGTAGATGTGGTGATGATTGCGAATGCATGGTTTAAAGATGACGTGCTCCCGATCGATACAGAGACAAATTGCATCATTGAAGTCTATTTTGGCAACAAGAAGATGAATCAAGTCAAGTTTCCATTCCTGCTGAAAAAAGACCACGTAGTGGACGATGTTATCGTTTGGAATGGTCCGATATCCGCACCTTCGGATGGGTCGGATGGCACAGAACAAGGCAAAGAAGAGATCTAATTCTCTCAAATATTATTAAATGATGATCTACTTCAAAAAAATCGTTAACTGTCCCTTCAGGGTTGATTAGGAGTTCCGGTTGTCGATAGTGAATTTGCCATCCTACAATGGATATTAAAAGACTAGGTGAGTTTGCTTGCGTAATATTTCTGCGATAGGTAAATAATAAATGAATTATCCTTCCTAGCTGGTTACCCACGTTGGTGTCAATTTTATAATAATCCGACTATCGCCTTCGCTCATTATGGACGCATAGTACTTGTCGGTTTTATCCGGGGGGAGGTATTTGTGGCAGAATTTCTTTATGAGAACTCCGTTTGGGTCGGGAACCATTTCAACGGTGCCATATCCTACCACTGCCTTGTAGGGCAGGTCTCTGGGTGCAATCGAAAACCCCGCCTTGTTATTCTTCGCGAGATTGCGCGCTTTTTTTCGTTCCTTGGTCGTGCTGATCAAGAAATCTTTCCCCTCCACATCAAACCACACCGGAGTCACGTGCGGGAACCCTTCTGGCGTGATTCTTGCCAATTTCAACAATTGGGATTCCATTAAAAAGCGTTTCAATCGCTCGTTACTCGTCATGCCCTATAGAAAAAATGGAAAAAAGATTAGTGTAGGGGGAGAACCCACAACTCGGCGCCGTGAATCCCGTCATCCGCGACGAAGAGTAGGAATGTTCCCACCACGACGAAATTGCTCGGG
>MBAA01000150.1:6076-6167 GCA_001940655.1 Promethearchaeota archaeon CR_4 | reverse complement strand
AACTCCCTTCCTTTTCCGAAGTGTGTGCTATCCGCATTAATAGCTCACACGAAACTCTTCCTTGGCAAGGAATTATCCTGCCATAGGGGTT
>MBAA01000150.1:4596-6044 GCA_001940655.1 Promethearchaeota archaeon CR_4 | reverse complement strand
AGAACCATCGCACTTCCTGATTCCATGGAGGAAACTATTTCACATCTGCACACCCCTTCTGGTCGAAATGTTTAAAGAGAAACAGAAAAAATTGAGTCTAGAATGTTGAATTCCCAAACAAGCAGAGAGGCATCGATTCAGGTATTTGATTGTTTTGAAAAGATCTAATGAATATGCATAGCGAAATTCCCGAGAACAAAATATTATCTGTTTGTTGTGCACTACCCGATTGCTCTCTTATGATCCTATGTCTTCCCCATACACGAATTTAATTTATCATTTTTCCGCATTATCTAGCAGGTTCCGTGCCGCCGCGGTCAGGTCGTTCCCGCAGGAGCACTTCATTTTACCTGCCTCTAACGCGGTTTTCAGACGCGCGAGGGGGTATTGCTCCCCGCATATATCGCACGCGAGCGTGGTTGCCACGCGGGATTTCTTCACAGCGGCCTTTCTGACCATTTTAATAGGGGAGTTATTTACAGGTTTGACCGCCTCTGGAAGCATCTGGATTTTCTTGAGATCGACCTCTTCTAACAAATTCTTAATAGGAGCACGGTCCTCGGAGGTCTCCCCCCCCAGCATTTCGATATACTTTTTGATAAGGCGCACCGTGTTCGCCTCCCAGACGGGATTTCCCGCGGGCGGTTGTTCAACGACCTCGAGGATCCGCCGGATGTCGCTGATTATCGAGGGGAGGGCTTGACGCAGGTCTACGAGGGATTCTCGGTCGTGCCTCCAGTCTGTGTTGTCCCGGCGCCACGCAGTATCCCCGTTGTTCCAGTTGTCGAGTGCAAAATTGATGAGAGGAAGGAGAAAATCCTCGTAGTCGGGGGAGGTAATCCATTCAGAATTCGAGTCTGGGGAGGGGATGAAAACACGTTTGAAAAACTCCTTCCGAAAATATGCAATGTCCTCGACTGGAATCCCAACCGCTCGGGCATACTCGTCATCGGGAATGGGGGAGAAAATGTTCCGAGGGTCTTTGAGGGCGAGATTCCCCAAGATGGCATACAAAGTCTGGGCAGGGCAGAAGTCTTTGGGGAAGATTTTGTCGTACGAAAGTAATTCCGCGAAACATCTCTGCAACGTCCGCCGCTCAAATTCCACTTCCTCAAAAGTGCCCGCACAAAAAGTATTAACTATAGTAAATAGTTGAACCTTCGCGTCCGGAGGGATGAGGGCCCGGGACCGATGTTCTTTTTTTCTTTTTTGGGTGATTTGCCGGTATCGTTCTATGCCCACCTCGCTCAGCTCGTAGGTCACCCCGGCCCGCTTGGGTTGCTTGTGCTTGATCAATTTTCCTTGTTCGAATAAGCGGGCTATGTGTCTGTGAATGGTAGGAATGCTCTTGTCAGTATTATCAATCGCCGCATCCGTAAGCTCGTTATAACTTAAGGGTCCCAACCCCCCGAGGGCAAAAATTATCCCATCTTCAGCACTAAGGTTGT
>MBAA01000150.1:3449-4577 GCA_001940655.1 Promethearchaeota archaeon CR_4 | reverse complement strand
TTGATATATCGAATATCTTATGGTATCCCAGCTATCATATCGATATTATCTTTAACAAAATATGCCATCTCTTAGTCGATGGTTTATGGTTACGAAACCGTGGCAAACCTTAGAATGGAAGAAACAACGCGCCGTATTGATTAAAGACGGGAAATGTGCCTGGTATGGGGGCAAAGCACATCTCCACGTCCACCACACGTACCGCACCCGGGAGACCCGCAAGCGCCTCCTCAAACCGATCACCCGCCAATTGATCGTAGAGAAGATGCAAGCGGGGGACATCCCCCGCATATATAAGGAGTACCTGTCGATCACGTGTCCCCACTGCGGAGCCAGCGTGCATCTCCCCAAACGCGGGAAATACGCGACCTGGACGTGTTTCCGGTGCCAAAATGCCCTCGACCTGACGCAGACGCCCCCCACCCTCACGCGCGAGCTCTCCTTTTACCTCTGGCGTGATGCGTATCAGGCGTTCGTGGAAAAATATGCGCCCGAAATTGCTGCCCGTGCCGCCGCTGCCGGGGTGCCCCCCGAACCAGATTACTTGGACCTCGGCAAGGACACCATCCTCCTCTGTCGCCGGTGCCACACCGCCTTCAACCACGGCCTGGTGCTGTGTCGCCGGTGCCACACCGCCTTCAACCACGGCCTGATGCTGTGTCCCCGGTGCCGGCAGCACTATAAAGTCCCGCACCGTCCCACGTGCTTTCATTGCTTGCCAGAAAACGTCAAGCGCAAAGTCCGGGCGTTAAAGTCACTCAACGATGCATTGGAGGGATTGGAATGATGAGTTCCAGAAAACCAACTCCGTTTCCATGTTTAAATAATAAGCAGGGGGTTAGTAAAGTATGCCAAATCTAGCCGCACATTGTGCCCTTAGCCGGCAACGGACGGGATTCGACTTCGAGGCCCTTCATCAATGGACCGACCATCCACCCGAGGCGAATTTCCTGGGATCAGACCACAGACTTGAGCGTCATGCTTACAACCGGGACACTATGGAATACATTCGGGACTATTGGGAGCGGGAAAAAGGCCCCGGGTGGGGGGACAAAGCATTGGTGGAGTGGTTGTTTCACGTAGTCATCGACAACCTTTCCACGGCGTTCAAGTTCTCGCGGAATTGCT
>MBAA01000150.1:3048-3415 GCA_001940655.1 Promethearchaeota archaeon CR_4 | reverse complement strand
CATTGAGGTATCGGGATTTATCCACGTCGATTACGAACGCGTGCCTGATTCCGAACTCAGAAACATCTTCCGCCTACCATAAATCCCGTTTTAAGTTCTCCTTCCTATTCTTGATTGATAAGTTTCCCAATGATTCGGCCTCGTGTGAGTTTTATTTGATATTAATATGCACATTATGGAGATTTATGGGGGATCAAAAAATCGCGGGGTTCGAAATAATCAAATTATTCCCCTGTATTTCTTAATATTCCAAAATAAACTTTCAACTCCAGGTGGGACAGCTAAAATCCATCTGTCATTATCATCATACATGATGCGGGCAAACGTCAAATAATCTTTTGCATCTATACCGCCGAGTTTAAAAGAT
>MBAA01000150.1:2127-2980 GCA_001940655.1 Promethearchaeota archaeon CR_4 | reverse complement strand
TTCCAAACTTCCAGAAATTCCCATTCGCCTAATTGCGTCCATACATTCATTACAAAATAACGGAAAGTTAAACGGAACCCAATCGTTGAGATTGTTTCTCTCGATTTTCTTTATAGGAAAGATAGGAAAGGATTTCGCGCCTTCTTTATGGCAAACCAAACACTTTTCGCTCATCTCATTATCACCTTTTTCGTAGCATTTACCACCTACGTCGCCCCGCAACTCGGCGATCTTGTTGAGGATGGGGAAGAATAGCAAGGAACACAACCTGATTCCGGGAGATTCCAATACAAGATAAATTACAAAATTCCGGACAAGATCGAAAAGCAAGATTGTTGCGCGCTTGTGCATGTCGAAAACCGTGTCCCGCTTGGTTCTGCATTTCACCACAGATTACATACCACAATCGATGTCCATTACTGTTAGGAATTTCCGCGTGGTGATACCCATTATAAGTTCTACCCCGAAATCGAGGAAAATTGCGAGGGTCTTCCTTAATTTGGCGTTCAACCTGCTCAATGACCGCTTGACGTGAAAGTTCTGGATTATCGCGATAGAATTGTCTTCTGCGCCGGACATACGCTGGAACGTCTTCTATGAAAATAAATACCTCGCTCAAAAAAATTCTCCCTCGAACGAAGACGAAAATCCCTCTATTTTATGACCCAAGTTTCTTTAACCTCATGGCACATCTCCCGCATTTTACGGTCAAAATCTGTGTCATAAAGTAATTTAATGGTTTCCATCCAGTCTCGGGATAATTGAAAGATACGTCCAGTCCGGAGAACAGGCATAGGGAGGGGAGTGTGGTCTGGTAATTTATCGATAGGACGACCCCAGTCTAATAGAGGGT
>MBAA01000150.1:0-2069 GCA_001940655.1 Promethearchaeota archaeon CR_4 | reverse complement strand
CTCGAGGTACAAGACAGCCCATTTGACCTCTTGGAAGAGATCTTGTATCTCATCCACAATACGCTCTCCCCTAGAAGTAAGGGTTGCTATTTCAGTATCTTGGTGAAAACGGGGTTCCTTCTTAATGTCAATTAAACCTATGCTCTTAAGAATACGGCGCACATCATAGAGGTGGCGACAAACAGGACCCCGATGTTCTTTGAAGAACTCGCCGTGAAAATTGCGGTCATTGTTTTTGAAAGCTGCATATTTAGCTAAGAATGCGAGCTTTTGTTCTTTGATCTTTCCCGCACCCTCGGGAAGCTTGGAGAGTAAGTATAGATAAAGCACGTCATCCTCCATATCAGGTGCATTCCCATAGTATGGTTCATTTACATATTCCATTGCATTTCTCTCCCAACCTTTTTTAACCTGTTGAATATTTTAAGGTATTATAATAATAAGGCATTAATCCTTATAGGATATAAATTTTCATGCCCATCGATCCGAAGAGGAGTAATAGTTCATGGGAGGTTGGTTCTCAATTTGGTTGCAAATTGCATACGAAAACAAGTGTTGCTTTTGGTAAATATCACCAGTACAAAATACTTCGAAAGTATATTCATCATTCTAAATTTCCAAATAAATCTTATGAACTAGTCGGCAAAAGCCATAATCTTTACATAGGTATCTAAAAAGCAAAGATTTCGGGGAAAGATTTATTACACGGATGAGAGAAGTTAGGGATCGCTTCAAATAATTCAAATTGGAAGAAATCTTTATGGTTAAAATTAGGGAGCTTGCTAAGCCTATTTTAAAAAACCGGGAATCTTATGTGCTAGTGGGGGTATTTTATCGAAGGCACGCGAAACCATACAAGATATCTCGGAGCAGGATTTTAAAGCAACCTTGAACTATTTAGAGGGGAAAGGTTCTATTCAAATAACAAGTAGGACCAACGAGGGATCGATGGGAAGAATAACTTCTAGAGGTATTGATGAGATTGAGGAATGAGGGGAAGAGCAAAACCTTCTCATATCCAAAAAAGCGGGAAAAATTACACCACTGGGAGTAGTTTCGAATTTAATTTTACGAAAGGAATGGTATGGATCGCTTGTTTTCAATAAAGAAATGGTGCTTTTATGAGGGAGGACCAAAAGAACGATCAAAAAATAGATTTGAAGAAATTGACAAATATACCTAACGAACTGTGGTTAGTAATGGTAATTCTCCCGAATTTTATCACTTTGGCACTGACGAGTACCCAAATTGATGGCAATACGAAATTGGGTATTGTTCTCGGATTAATCGGCGCTATGATCTTGATTGTGGTAACATACATCCTTGTAAAGGATAGGGATAAGGCGAGAGAGTACAATCTTGCCCAAACCCAAATGCAAAACCAAGTAAAGATTGCCGAGATTCAAGAGAAAGGGATTGAGGTGCAAGGAAAAGCCGCGTCCGATGCGTATGGTCAATTAGCACCAATAATCAAAGAGATGGTTAAGAACCCAGATGGTTTCAAGGATTCGATGAAAACCTTGATGGATCTCGTGCAATTACAGAAAAAGGGGACAATTCCACAAAATCCCGCCCGGGAAGCAACGCAAAAAGAATAATCACCAGGTTAAGTTTATTCCTTTTTTCTTTTGGTAACGTACTACACGAAGGAGGCAAAGCAACGATAATAGAATACTAGGTTTGAAGAGATTCAAAAAGAAAGAAAATTACTTGGTTTTCACGCAAAGAAATAGAACACTGCCAAAAAGTGTGTGGGAAATTAAGTCGAAGTTAAGATATATGCAAAGATTCTCAACTGTTAGAACACTTGTTACTATGTTCATGTTAGGGTCCATAACAAGAATCGTAAGTACTTGACAGTAACTACCAATAATCTCTCTTTTCTGATGTGCATTCAACTGGAGGGTCTGATTGTGTGTAGTGGATATTCCGTTCGCAAGGGTTGACACTCCCGCGTCACGCAAAACTATGATAGTCGTTTCATTATTCTTGGTTTGAATGAACATCATTATTAACATCTTTAGAAATTATATTTTTGATATCATATGGGTTAAACGGATATTTGAATC
>MBAA01000116.1:8400-11122 GCA_001940655.1 Promethearchaeota archaeon CR_4 | reverse complement strand
CCGACTATAGGTTTGTTTTGATCCCACTTTTTCAAATCGCGGCAATAGGTGCCCATTTCATGGAGTATGGGGGATGCGATTCCTATAGATCCAAGGGAATCCCGAAACTTTTCGAGTTCTCCGATAACTTTGTTTGTTATGGGGGCACTTTGGAGCATTTTAGCTAAACCAAGGAATAGATCATTAACCGCAGGAGATTTCCTACCTGCTATTGAGGGTGCTTCACTTGCGATCTCGGCTGCTTTTGTAGCATCTGTGTCTTTTTTAATCGCAGCTTCCATCGCGTCAACAACTACCTCGGGTTCAGTCCGCGGGAACTCACCACTTCCTTCCACGGTGTAAGTCAACGTCAATTCATCGTTAGCATCGATACGGGGAATGGTCCAGGTGAGTCTGCCTCCTTCTTCTTTTGGCACAAATTGCTTTGGCAAGAAACTGGTAATCTTAAATCCGGCGGGCATAGTTTCCTGGACTTGAATATTCTCTAATTCAACGTCTCCCCTGTTTGAGATGCGCACTTTTACCGCGAATTCTCCCTTGGTTTCTCCCGGAGATACTGATTTCATCGTTTTAATGGCACGTTTTACGTACCGGATTCCAATTTCAGGTACTTTCTCAGGGGCGGAAACATACGGGAAACTTCGTGGGGAAGTATTGGCAGATATTTTTACAGGTGTTGGGTAAGGTGTCCCTGGTTTTGGTGCCCGTGCGATGAGGGGATAGACTATAGAGAGTTTTGCTTTTGGAGGCATCTTAGATTTCGTACCTTCTACGAGCTTGAACACCTCGGTCACAAAGGTTCGATTGGAAAGGGATATCTTAACATTCTCCGTGGTTAAGGGTTTTACTTCTCCATCTACGTTTAGAGATACTTTTAATTGCTCTGGTTGAGGTAATTCAAAATCCACGGGGATTTCGTCGGTGATCGTAACGGTGTCTATTGGGGCGGTTCCCTCGTTGGAAACATTGATGATGATGTTCAGATTAGTATTTGCATAGGCATCTACAGTGGGGGGCGTGATTATTTTCTCGACTTCTGCGCGCAGGACAGTATATTTTGTAGATTCCTTTATTTGTTTGCCAACAATCTTTGTCTGGACGATAGAATTTGTATTGAAATCGAATTTAGGTGTCAATTTTGGGACTGTATTCGATTGCAGCGTGAAAGAGTGTTTCCACGACTTGCCAGGAGGAATTACAAGATTAGGCGCGAGATCAACTACTTTCTCGACCAACGCCGGTGTTGGCATCTCAATCACAACTTTTTGGAGAGTAATGCCAATGGTGGACTCATTGACCATTTCTGCCTCACAATCCCATGTCCCAGGTTTAGCTCCTTCCTGTTTGTCCACGCCGTTCATCGTATCAGTGAGACACGTGAGTTGCGGTTTTATTTGGCTGTGCAATGCATTCTCTGCTTCGTATGTGATTTCAATAGGTTCGGAATCCTTTTCCGAAACATCACCGACATTTGGTTTCCCTATAAACTTGCAAGTTGCCGTAGAACCCGTATCGAGTGGATTGATTTCCCAAATGATTTCTTTTGTTTCACGGTTAATATTCGCCACTCCAACCGATGTCTCTTCAATTTCAATGTTACTGAGGAAAGCTGGTATTTTCTTAACCAATTTGAGTTTCTGAATAGGCACTTTAATTTGATTTGTTACATCTAATGTAATTCTGCATTTTTCTTTCCCATTGTAGACAAAATAGGGGTCAATCTCCCCCGTTGATGGATTCGCATCCACAGTCTCAGCGAGTTTGACTATTGGGTTGCTTTTATCTAATTGATAACTCGTCTCCCACGTGGATTTCGCTTCCACTTCTTCCTTAGAGAAAAATTTGTTTAGGGTCGTTCCCATCTTTTCCCCCACTTCAAGTTTTAAATTCCAAATGCGGGATTTCTCGCTCGGATTGATAACTCTGAGAATTCCCACAGCGCTATTATTCTTCAAAACATAGGACTTTTCGCCTGCAAGCGTTGCATCCTCTGTTTCGATAATCTCAATGACTATATTTTCAGCTGTCATAAAGTCGACCACCCATTCTTCTGACTCTTTTGTTGCTATAGTCCACAAGATACCTTTATAGCAACCTTGGTAACACAAATTAGGTGCTTCATTCCTAATAATGTAATCCGAAAAAATAGAATTAGAGCAGAGTTGTATTTAACCTCTAGGTTGACTAGGAGGATTTCTGCTGTTCTTCCTTTGCTTCTTGCTTTTCTTTTTCCATCATTTTTTCCATTTCTTTCTTGATGCGCGCTTCTTCCTTCTTCTTAATTTCCTCTTGGGTTAATTCCAACTCTTTTAATTCTAATTCTTGCTGCACTAATTTTAGCTCCGCTTTTTTCCGCTCGACTTCCTGAGTACGTTTCAACAATTCTTCCTTGCGTCTCAATTCCTCAAGGCGGAGTTCTTGTTCCAACGTCTTGATCGCGAGTTCTCTTTGTTTGAGATCCTCCATTAGCTTGGCTTCTGCTTCTTTTTGTGTCGCTAGTGCACTCTGCTCATCTTGCCGTTTTTTCGTTAGTTCTGTTTCCCATTGAGCGAGTTCTTGTTCCTTGCGTCGGATCTCTTCCATTTTTAGTAATTCTTCCTTCTTTCGGAGTTCTTCGAGTTTCCTTTGGAGCTCACGAGCTTTCTCTTCCTCAATCCTACGTTTCTTTTCCTCCTCGAGACGACGCTTCTCCTCCTCCTGGCGGCGGCGTTCGTCCTCTTGC
>MBAA01000116.1:6434-8377 GCA_001940655.1 Promethearchaeota archaeon CR_4 | reverse complement strand
CTTCTCCTCCTCCTGGCGGCGGCGCTCCTCTTCCTCGAGGCGCCGCTTCTCCTCTTGCTTGCGCTTCATTTCCTCCTGGCGGCGGCGCTCCTCTTCTTCGAGGCGCCGCTTCTCCTCTTCTTCACGGCGCCGTTCTTCCTCTTGCTTGCGTTTCTCGAGTTCCTTGGCTTTTTCTTCTAATTCCTTTGCCTTAAGTTCCTGCTCTTTTTTCTCGAGCTCTTTCTGTTTGAGTTCCAATTCTTTAGATTTCGCGTCGATCTCTTTCGTGACGAGTTGTTCCTTCTCGAGGGTAGCTACTTGCACGAAGGACTTGAGAACAGTTTCGCCTTTTTTCTTGATTTCAACGTCAGTCACTGCAGCGAGGAATGCTAGCATTTTCGGTTCAATCTCGCGGGAAAGCGTGCGTCCTAAGATTTTAAGGGTCTCGACAGCTTGGTCTTGAACAAACTCCTTCTCATCCGCAAGGGAGGAAATGAGATCAGGGATGTAGTCTTTCACCACATCGGCGTGTTCACGAGCGATAAAACCCACCAAGCGAATAATGCTTTCCCTCTTGTTAGCATCCTTTTCCTTGATGAAGTCGTGATAAAAGGGTAAAATGAGGTCGGGGTCAGCGTCACAGATGGGTTTCATTGCAAGCACCATGCTGTAGCGGAGAAGATCGTCTTTTTCATTGAGATGGTCGAGTATTTTTGAAACTAATGTTTTGATGATGGCAGGGTTCTTGTCGTAGATCTTACTCAAATTATTGATGAGAGCTTCTCTCACGTTTGGATCCTTGCTTTCAAGGAGAGACCCTGTCAGGTCGATAGATTCTTTCATCTTTTTCTCTTCAATTAACCCAAAAATTCTACTTACTTCAGATTGTGCAGGTGTAGACATTTTTTTTCACATTCCACCTTATTTTCGTGTTAATGCGGTAATTTTTTTTAAAGATTCAAACATTTTTTTCACACGTTCGTATGTGACTCGCTCTCGTTCAATGCTCAGAGCGCCTTTCTCAAATTTAAATTGTAAGGTAACCCGAATTTCTTTAGGTGAGAACCCCACTCGCACTTGGTTTGACATAATGATGAAGTCATCGATAGCAGATTGGAATACTTCATTTACTTGGACTGTGAGCTCTTGAGATATCTCTCCAGCAGGCATCACAAATTCCACCAATACTTCGTCTTGGAGGCTAATGGGATTTTCTTCGGTAGGAACATTTTTCTGGTTGTATTGAATTTGGAAGATCTCTGAATGTAATTCAAGCAATAGAAAGAATGTTTCTCGGGAAAAAATTTCCTCCCGGCGGGGATCAATTTTTGTAATTCTTTCCCTAATATCGAGAAGAAATACACTCTCATCTAAAGCTAAGAGACAGTAGTTATTAGTCAATCTGAACCGCATACTTAGAGTTTTATCCCGTTCCTTCATTTTCTGGAGCATTCTTGCCGCCCCTGCGGTATCTAGCTTGTCAATGAACTTCTGCAATTGCTTGAATTCTCCTTCAAAAGCGAGTTTGAGGAAATCTTTCAGGTAAATAATGGAGTCCGCAGCAGGATAAAGTGTACGTTTCTTTTGAAGAAAGCGTTGGATATTAGACATCTGTTGCGAATAGCAAAATTGGGGTAACTCCTCGAATTCTGCTCCCGCTTTTATGAGCAGATTCAGGTAATGTCGCCGAAAACACATGGGTGATAGACTGCAGACCATTCGGTCTCGCATACAATCCGCACATTTGGTCTTGAAATGCTCCATCAATTCCTCAAACACAAATGGATAATCCCGCAGCGATCCTCTTGTCATCATGAATTTCGCAAAAATATCGGGATTGACTTTGAGCGTCACGGGATCTATCCTCTTGCGACCATCTTCCGTTTAACAATTAAGTGTTAAAAATAAGTCCTTTAATCTTTTTCTACATCCAAAAAAACTAATAAAACGTGTGGTCATATATG
>MBAA01000116.1:0-6423 GCA_001940655.1 Promethearchaeota archaeon CR_4 | reverse complement strand
ATACTTTTTCCTCTTTGTTGCAGACCAATCTGACCGGCCGGAATATGTAAAAGAAGTCGTAAAGCCTACCGCTGCAAAATTTCTTGACACGTTCCCAAATATTCCCGAAGATTTAAAGGACTCGGAAAAACAAAACACATTCGAACAATATTTGTTAGAAGTGCACAAAGGTCTCCATCCTAAAATTGCTCTTGTCGGTGCACTTGGCGCGGGTAAAACCACACTCGCCCAATTAATTCAGGCCCGAGGGAGCAACGAACGTGCCATTATGAATTTTGCTAAATTGTATCCGGTTCAAATTGGGAAATTCACCTTTGACCTGTGGGACTGGATTTATCCAGATGTATTCTCACCGCTTTGGAATAATTTTGTCCGAGGAAGTGACGTCATTCTCGTGGTGATCGATTCCACTCCTGAGAGTGTAAAAGGGATAAACCAATTCCTTACGCTCCACCAACGAGAAGCGAAAAGTGCCCGAATAGCAGTCATATGCAACAAGCAGGATAAACCTGGAGCTCTCAATCCGGAGAAGATAAAGGAGCAAATCGCTATTCCCACGTATGGAATTTCTGCGATTGAGTCTGGGGCAAAAATTCAATTCATCACCCATCTCGAAGAGATTTTGGATCTCAAAAAACCACTTCCAGCTGAATTCAAACAGTTAGTTATCTCCGCAAATGAAGCGATTGGAAAGGAAGATTACGAAAAGGCCATAATAGATCTCGGAAAATTAGTTGTTATAACCAAGGAAAACCAGGAAATGGCTTATTTTCTAACCTTTCAAGATAAGCTCAAACACATAAGGCAAAAACTCGAAGAGAAAAAGAAAAGGGAAGAAATTGAAGCCCGGAAGATCAAGGCACCTGAAACTCACACATTTACACAGAAAATACAAGTAAAACTTCTGGCACCCAAACCAAATACCTCTCCTCCAAACACAATTTCCACTCCAGCAACAGCACCAACAATTGTTAATAATAAACCTCAAGAACCAGTCGTAGAACCCGGAATATCGTCTCCATCCGAGTTCAAATCTATAAATATGCCTGTTCCCGAGAATGAACAATCCGACATTCCGATACTATCACAAAAACTTATGGAACGCATCCAAAGCTTGGGATATGCCTTCTCTTTGGTAAATTGTCGCGTTTTTATGGAAAAGATGGTTCTAAAGCTCGGGCGATCACCAAGTGATAACGAGATCGAAAAAGCAGCTCAAGTAATTGTCGCTCGAATCAAACAGAATCCATAAATCCTCATATTTTTATTATGATTCCCTATTTTCTTCTTTCTGTGATCGTTGCATGTGAGAAAAACTGAGATTCAAGATTTCATTTGCTGACTGCTCGAGTAATCTCTTGAAGGGGAGTTTTATTTCTGCTAACGCGTGGTTCACGAGAAACCACCCGAGATAATAACCTACGTAGACGAATTCCTTGGGCAACAACTGCCAGTTCTCGCCAGGAGGTAATGCGCTCCGGTCGTTCATAAACAATATTCGATTTTGATCACTCACGTTGCGGGCGCCGATAAATTCCTGCAATAGACGGGAGATTTGGGACTCATACCACGTTGCCCGTGTTTCCAGAGCAGGGTACTTGTCCACAATGAAACGACTTCCGACTGCGGCAATACCCTCGTTAATTACGTCTTCCGCAAGAGGGAGGTTAACCCGAAATTGCCGGCGGTGTTCTACATTGAATAAGTCAAATTTTCCCTCACGTTTGTATACATCTCTCATTCGGTTATATCGGGCGCAATGAGACAAATTGTGGGCGACTTGCGTGACAAATTGTGTTTCAAAGTCTTCTGGGAAAGCGGGATTGATCACCATAGTCCATTCGCCCTCGGATGCCCACGCGTAGTGGTCAAATAATTCCGACAAATAGATGACTATCCTGCCCGGCAGTGAACCAAAATGCTCTTCTGCTTTTGGTATTAAAGGACGGATCAGTGATTCTAAGTCTTCCCGGCGAGCTCCGACTTGTGCTAAACGAAGTGTCTGCAAGGGCGTATCTTTCGCAAGCACTGGGATGGTTTGCAATGGTACACCCAACTCGTATAAAACGGGTGCAATCTCGTTATAATACCCTGATAGAAATTCCCCGCGAGTCCCTACCTCCAGTGCCAAGCAAGGTTTCTGGAATACTATCGAGGGAGCTCCCATAAGGTTCACGCAAAAAAGATTTATTAGAAGGAAAAGGAAATGGAATGCTTTTATTTCTTGCTCATGAGACGATTCATATGATCAATCCGTTTCTGGAGGAGATTCTTGGTACCAACGTCCCGTCGGTGGTAGAGATTACCCTGAATGCACGCAGTGCCATGCTCAGCTACCTGCTCTGCTTGTTCTAATGTATCAGCGATCCCCAAGATACCAATGGCGCGGGACTTGGAGGTGTAAATCTTATCATCTCGTTCGTCAACGGAAGCAAAGTAATATTTTGCACCGACCTTTTGTAAGGTATCCGTATTTACCTCAATGAGGGCGTTAGCGGCGGGATTGTCTGGATACCCCGTAGGCACGAGGTATTTCGTTACGGTAGCTTTTTTCTGGAATCTTAATTGCCCGCCGAGCGTGCCATCGAGGATTTTCTGGCAGACTTCAACGAAATTCGATTCCATTATCGGCAGCACGTTCATCGCCTCGGGATCGCCGAAGCGGACATTATACTCAATAAGGCGAATGCCCTTCGGGGTTTTCATAAACTGCCCGTAAAGGAATCCCTTGTAGGTTTCCGTGGTTTCCTGCTTTACTGCCCGCACGGTCTTCTCCATCACCAGGATAGCTTGGTCGACATCTGCTTGATTGACGAATGGCATCAGACCATCAGGCATAGAATACGATCCCATCCCGCCTGTATTTGGCCCTTGGTCACCCTCAAAAGCACGTTTGTGATCCTGCACGAGGGGGGTTCCCACCACGTGAGTGCCATCCACGAAGGTCTGGAGAGTGAATTCTTCTCCTTCACACCGTTCTTCAACGACCAAGTCATCGCCACTGTCTAAAGATGCTGTTGCATATTGCAAACCCTCTAGATAGCTCTTGAGATGCTCGCCAGCGATCCTGACACCTTTACCTCCGGTCAACCCATCCGGTTTTAGCACGTATCCCTCTGCACCGTATGTCTCCATAGCTGATAAGATGGCGTTCCGATCGTAATCTCTCTTGGAAAATTTTGTATGGGGGACATTAGAAGATATGTTGTACTTATCTAATAGTCTTCGCGTGAAGTCCTTGGAACCCTCGAGCTGAGCACACTGGATTGTCGGACCCACACACGGAATACCTGCACTCTGGAGGGCATCAGCGCAAACCACCACGAGGGGTGCTTCGGGACCAACCACTGCAAAATCACACCCCTCTGCGAAAGATGCTAGCGCTTCAAAGTTATCGAGCTTGCCGATTTTTATGTTATTGTTGCATAATTTGGTGATACCGGGATTCCGAGCAGCCATAAATGCACGGAGGATTGCACCCCCACGGACAAGTGCTTCCGCAATGGCGTGTTCCCGCGCACCGTTTCCAACAAGAATTACCTTAACCACGAAGTTAGTCTCCTAGTGAACCCTTAATAACAGGCGTTAGTATCTCGTTTCTTAATATCCATCTCGGATTGGCAATTTATCAAGATTGCCTACTAGTGCGAGCATCACGCGGGGAATTGAACCTACAATTAATCGGATTGCATACGAGTCACAATTCAAACTAGAAGGAGAGCTTTCACCCTCATGACGAATGTGTTATTTAGGAGAAAAATTATTGTTTTACATGAGATCCCAGTTACCTTTTTTCAACAAGAGATGATAGGCATTTCCCACGAGCAATTCGCCTACAATCAAGGAAAGAGCAGGCAATATACATTAACTCATGATCAGAATACTTATTCTTTTCCACAGTAGGAGATTCGTCAATTAAAGAAAATTTAATTTAATGAATGTTATCGAACGAAATTCATATATTCACAACGTGAGAACATTCAAGTAATCTGGTTTGAACCGGTGCCTTTATGGACATCGCCACTCTTAACGCCCAATTGCAAAATACTAACGTGAATGTTGACTCTAATCGTGGTATCGAAATTGTACTTGATGCGTTTGTAAAGAAAATAACCGAATTATTTGGGAAAAACGCATTATTGTCAGCTAGTTATCAGATTGGAGCAGCCCCTGGGCAAAAAATCGCAGAGCGGATATTGAACGCTCGGGGGAACGTAAAGTTCACGGATCCCCTTGAGGCCTTAGTTGCGCTTTTCACGGAAACGAAGAAATATTTCAATATTGTGATTGTAGAAGCGGAAAATATCCAACAGAACTTGTCTGAAACTAATGTAAAGATGAAGAGTCATTGTTTCTTGCGAAATATCGTCAAAGATCGCCCCATAGAAGAAATGGGAGAACCATTGTGCCGTATTAATAAGGGGTATCTAGAAACAGCGTTGAAACTTTTGACGGGCAAGAGAGTCGAATTAACCCGCGTTGGAGACGATACGTGTGCAGATATGTGCCTCGAAACCATTCATTTCCACCAATAGCAAATTTCAATCTTTATTTTATTGTTTCCACTTAGAGATTTTCCAATCAACGTTATATTTATCCCATTCTTTCCTATCACGGTAATCTTTAACTGGAACTTAAAAAATGCCATTAAATATTTAGTGATCATATGTTAAAAGAAGGAAAATAAATATGATAAAATCGAATCCAGAAGAATTCAAAAAACTTGAAACGAATCCCAACGAAAGTCCATTTGTGATGCTGAATCTCCTGAAATTTAAATCGCCGGGAGGTGCTGCCGCTTATAATCGTTATACGAAAGAGGCGAGCGTGTTTCTTAAAAAAGTGGGAGGGAAAGTGTTGTATATGGGGAAAGCCAATGAAATGCTCAATGGCGAGGAAAGATGGGATTTTGTCCTGCTCGTGCAATATCCGTCCCGTAAAGCATTTATCCAAATGATCAACAATCCCGACTACCTTAAAACCCACGAACTCCGTGTAGAAGGTACGGAACGGGCAGTCTTATATGTTACTGACCCGGTGAAGATCAAAGATTCAGCAGGAAAATAAAAAAATCGCTAGAATTCGACGAATCCCCGTTAAAAGCGGTGAAATTTCATGCATTCACCACTACGATACAATATAAAGAAATACTGCCATTAGGACTATATGCACAAGGATATTCTGGACTATTTGAAGTGATGATAAATCGAATTTTCTGAAAGGAGGATATGCCATGAAGGAAAAACCCGATTATGAAAAATATCCGGTCAGCGAAGAGGAGATGGGCAAACGGTACAAGAACTGGACAGAATCCCTAGCCAGGCAGATAGTGGTGATATATAACATAGGTAAAGAGGTCGGGGGCGAGAAATTCATTGAGAGACTTAAGAAAGAGTATCGAGAATTGGGCAAGAGAGATGCTGTAATGTGGACGAAACTAGCCGGTTGCAAACCGGACGATTTCAAGGATTGCCTGGGCCTTCCCAAGGTATATAATTACATCGATGACAGATTTGCCAATTTCTGGAATGGGTATGTTGAGAACACGCCCGAAGCTTTTGAAAAAGAGATCAATACCTGCCCGATTACTAAACCGTGGTCGAAGGCACCTGAACTATGTGAAGTGTTTCTAGGTGAATCTCTTAAAGGTATGGCTGAGACACTTAACCCGAAATTTAAAACTAAAGGGTTTTCAAAATGCCTCACCAAGGGCGATAAGTGCTGCCGCTATAGAGTTGAGTTGGAGGGGGACTAAATAGCGACTGATCAAACCAAGGAGGAACGGTTGAAGCAACTCGAACAAAAAGCCGGAGATTACGAAGAACTTTTTGCGAGTTGCGCGCAAGGTACGCTGTTGGCACTTCAGGAGCAGTTTGGTCTGGGAGATTCTAAGACCCTAAAAGCGGCAACTGCTATGCCCGGCATTGCACACAGGGGAGAGACCTGCGGAGCTATTATTGGAGCGATTATGGCACTTGGACTGGCTTTCGGACGCGAAAAACCGGAGGATATTGCGGCAGTTCACCGTACTACCAGCGCGGCTCGGAAGCTATGTAAACAGTTTGAGGAGGAATTCGGCAGTTGCAATTGTCGTGATGTTCAACATCATATATTTGGCAAGAGCTACAACCTCGCGGGTCTGAACGAACAAATTGAATTCGCGAAGGCTGGCGCTGCTAAAAAATGCCGAGCACCAGTGGGAAAAGCTGCCAGGATCGCTGGTGAATTGATATTGGACGGTCTGAAATAAATTCTAAGACGAAATTTCAGTGAAACACTGGTACTCTTGCTACTATGCTTGAACAGGCATTGAATGTCAGATTTACGGGGATTTACCGATATTAAGAGGATCTATCAAGTTTCTGAATTTTGAAGATTTTTGACTTTTCACCTTCTTTTGATTCTTTCATACCACCAACATGT
>MBAA01000083.1:6010-6134 GCA_001940655.1 Promethearchaeota archaeon CR_4 | reverse complement strand
ACGAGCTGCTGGAGGAGGATTGCCACCGCATTCGTTTTCCCCGTACCCGGAAATCCAAAGATGCCCACGCTCGTGTCCAGCGAGATTTCCAAGGGAAAGGCCGTGACGCCGCTCTCGGACGATT
>MBAA01000083.1:5665-5813 GCA_001940655.1 Promethearchaeota archaeon CR_4 | reverse complement strand
CGGGGACTCTTGCACTTGGTGAAGCTTTTCCACAGTTTCTCCAATCGCGCGAGTTTGACTCGTACTTTTCCAGGCAACCCCGCGAACAGGAGGTTGCCAAAGTTGAGCATTTCCCGGGAAAACTCGTTAAATTCGTGGCGATGCTGGG
>MBAA01000083.1:5445-5556 GCA_001940655.1 Promethearchaeota archaeon CR_4 | reverse complement strand
CGTGAGGGTGAATAAGGTCTCATCGCGGGCGAGCGCCATCAACTCTTGATGGTGAGTCGAGAGCACCGTGTAACGATCCTTCTTGCCTCCGTACAATCTCCCCCGCCGCTC
>MBAA01000083.1:5278-5417 GCA_001940655.1 Promethearchaeota archaeon CR_4 | reverse complement strand
CGGTACAAATGGTCGAGAGGGCGTTTTACCCGTTTCTCTGACACGGGATGCAGGATTAATTGTACCCAAGTTGCTTTTTGGGTGGAAATGAGACTCTCAAAGAAGTTCGGGATTTGGACTTGCGTGTATTTCATTCGAT
>MBAA01000083.1:4935-5247 GCA_001940655.1 Promethearchaeota archaeon CR_4 | reverse complement strand
GACGACCCCGGTCGCGTCCTCTGAACCAAACAACTCTCGGGGGGATATTTCTCCCTGCGTGCAGATGATGTCCCAGCGCTTGAATTGTGCCACCACACTCGCGTTCACGTCTTGCTTCTTCCGGGGTACCGCTATAAAATAGCTCAAACCCCCCGATCGCCCCTTAAGCAGGTTGATCGTGAGTGATGTGTCCATAGCGTGGAAGAAATTCACGACCCCTTCCCGCATCTCTTTCAGGCGCTCCTTTTCGAGCGTCTCGAAAAAAATTTTGGGCACCTTGTTAATTTTCACGACGGGGAGTGACGGGGTTTC
>MBAA01000083.1:3760-4887 GCA_001940655.1 Promethearchaeota archaeon CR_4 | reverse complement strand
CTGATTCGCCCAAGTTATGCCGGCGAATTCTGCATTGCAGGTGTCATACACCCGCGTGGACGGTATAAATTCCCCGAAGTTTCGCCCGTCCGCCATCTCACGCATCTGGCCCATCACCGCTCCCGTCATTCCCGCTGTCATCTCCCGCGTCCCCGGATGTATCGGCATCAGTCGAATCGTCAGGCGTGTCACCGTCATCCTCCTCAGGTGAATCGTCACTCGCTGCCTCGGTTTCATTCTCGTCATTCCCGTCATACCCGTCATTCCCAACGTCCCCGGCATTCTCTTCGTCCCCCGTGATTTGACCACCCTCCTCGGGGGGACGGTCGTGGTCGTGAAACGGGTCCGTGTCATCTGGCGGTTCGGGATCCTCTCCATCTTCCTCCTGAAATGGGTTGTAATGATCGCCCCCGTCTTCGCTTAAGTCTCCCTCCGGGGGGTAGGTGAAGGGATCGTCCCACGTGCCAGCACCGCCAGTAGGTTGCCGTTCTTTGGGTTCGTTGAAGGGGTTTTCAGGCGAGTCGCTAGCGGGAGGGATTTCTTGTCCCATTCCTTCCGCGAAGGGATTGCCGTCTTCGGGATGGTCGCCTTCCCCTCCTATTGGTACATTTTCCAAGAAAGGATCCGGATTAAGTGGGGGGTGAGGATTTTTCGCGCCTTGAGAATCTGACGATTTTTCCACACTTTCATTTACAAGAATATGATCCAGATTAAGTGGGGGGTGAAGAATTTCAGCATCTTGAGGATCTGGCGGTTCTGGTCTAGGTTCAAAGAGGGGTTTGAAATCTTCCTTCTCCTTTTCATTGTCCGTTTTTTTCTGTTTCGGTTCTAGGAATTCGGGAGGGGGAACTGGATTTAAAGGGGATGGGTCCCAAATGATGCCGTCCTTTATCTTCCAATAGGTGCTCCAGTTTTCGGCAGTTAATGCCATTGGTGGTGGCCAGTCAGTCATACTGCCCTGCCTCTCTAACGTGCCTTCTCCCCCGCGGGTTGTTGTGGTTTCATGAGCTCTGCCTTCCTCGCCCTCCCGCAGGCGATCGGGCACCGATTTGATTACAGGTTGGTCTTCGGGCACTTTTTTCCATTGTGGGTTTGGACTGTTGAGTTCGTGTTGCAAGTTGTTGTTT
>MBAA01000083.1:0-3754 GCA_001940655.1 Promethearchaeota archaeon CR_4 | reverse complement strand
TCGGAACCTGCTTCGGGTTTTTCCGATCCGAATTTTAAGGTTTTTTCGACCCTATCAGTGTATGGGGGGTTCTCGGGTGGTGCAAGGATGACATTTTCAACTTTTTGGCGTTGGTCAGGATAAGGAGAGGTTATGGGTGGTTTCTGTTTGAACGCATTCCGCGAGACTTGGTCAGTTTTCATTTCTCCCGACTCATTCGGGGGAATGTCTTTGGAATGGTTTTTACCTTCCTCTGGCGTGGGTCGGGATTTTCCCAAATCAGGGGAATTCATTAATCGGGGTAATTCTCGGGTACTATTTTGCGCTAATTGTCGGATTTTCCCATCGTCTCTCGCTTTGTCGCCATCGGTGACTTGTGGGATCTCTTGGACGGGGTTAGACCGCTGAATACGTTCTCCTTCTTTGGCAGCAGGGAAATAATCCGTCAAGTCGTGCCAATATCGGAGATCCGGAATATGTCCTGTCTTGGCGACCCAGTATGCATCTGAATCGGTAGCATATTGGAATCCCTCCCGTTTGGCCAGCGCTTCTTGTGCTGTCAGATCGTGCGCATCACTATTTCCGATTGCTTCGACGAGGATGTTTCGATCCCGCTCGTTCAAGGTAAACAAATCTGCCACGAAATCCATGTTCACGAGTCTCGTGTTCGGGAGAAATTCAGGCAACAGCACGACCCGGTCTTTCCTTCCGCCTCGCTCGTGTGAAACGATCAGGAATATGCGACCGGGAAAGGGTTTTCCGTCCTTATCAGGAGCATATTTGTCATTCTTAAGCTGCAAGTTTTGAATCAAAAGCAGAGCCGTGGGATCAAGGGCGATTTCTTGGGCATTCTGGACAATTTCGGGGGAAAGATGCAATTCTGCATAGAGGGATTTTCCAGTCGCACCCGTTTTATTTAACAATTGCTCTATTCGCCCCGGGGCAAATACAGCAATGCCATCCACTCGTACGAAATCTTGGGCTAATTTAGTATCAGGAACAGGGAGCTTGACCTCGCAATAATATTTGATGCCCTGCGCAGTAAGGGAATTTTTCAAAACATTATTCCAGATGATGTGGGTGCATTTTCCTAATAGTTCATCATGCTCGAAAACGGAGAGGCGTTTTTCATAGAGTTCCGTTCCTTTAGTCTTTCCAAACGCTTTTTCTAACGCGATCTTCCCGTATTTTATTATGGATTTTTTACTAATCCCCAATTCATTTTCCAAGAAATTTAGCGTCTTGATTTGGTTAAATTTTCCTGTTTCTAAATTTCTAACATCGCCTAGGAAAATTTCTTTGATTTTTTCTTGAAGTTTCTTAGGTACGGTTTCTGGCCACATTTCAGAGTAATATATGCCCCCTAATTTTGTTCCGACTCGTGACTCCACCCCCAATTTAAGATATTTTGCGACAGACTTGTCGCTGAGTATGATCCCTTCGCTTTTTAGTTCCTTGTGAATTTTGTTTATTGATTTAAAAACAACGGGTTTCGAAGAACCCGATTCCTTGCTCGCTAGCAATTGTTCGGTACAAGCTACGCCTATTTGCATTACTTTCTCTTGAATTTCTACTGGGAGATCTAAACGTGGCCACATTTTTTTATAGAGCTCTTGTACGGAAATAATACCAGGGACAAGGCCTATACCTTGTATTAAATTTCTACCTATGGCACTTTCAGTTAAGTCGAATCCCAATTCGCGATATTTCTTTCGGAAAGCCATTAGTGTAGGAACATGGGTGGAATCTTGAAAATAGGGGGATTTAGGATCGCAAAATTGGGCGGCATAAAACGCACCTTCAGTTCGAATTATTTCTCGAACTATGGGCGGGGTGCCTTTTGACCACAAATTTGAGTAGATTTCTTTAACACTAAACTTACCGGTTTCCCTGCCGATACCCTTTTTCAAAAATCTTATCAGGGAGGATAGACTGGTTTTGAATCCCTGTTGCTTTAAATCCTCCTGAATAACATTTAACTTGGGAACGGTTTTTAGGAATGGTAAAAGGTTGGAGGCGTGTTCGTTAAATTTTCGACCCCAATCTGCGCCAATCTCCATGATTTTTTCCTTTGTCTCGGATGTAAGATTTCTCTCTATTGGAACTTTTCTCTCCGGACGAGGATACATTTGATTCCAGATTGTTTCAGAATTATTTTGTCCCACCTGTGATTCAACGCCTAGCTTTAGGTGGTGTATTACTCCGGCTTCGCTGATTTTTACCCCCTTTGTGAGGAGATCTTTCCAAATTTTTTTGGTGGATTCGAGTTTTGAACAATCGTGATAAGCAATGGAATTTGGATCCGTAAATTTATTGTGAAGCTCTTTTCCTTTATTTTGTACCATCTCTTGTATTTCCAACGCAATCTCGTGACGAGGCCACATCCGTTTAAAGACATTTTCCACTTTTGCGGGCCCAACTGCTTTCAAAACCCCTTCCTTTAATTGTTCGACTATCCTTCTAATTTCCATTTTGATCTTTTGCTCTGCCAATTCTTCCTGTATTTTTAATTGGGTAGGGATGGCTTTTTGATTTTGAAAAAATTGGGATTTTTCATCTACAAATTGCCTTGCGTACTTAATCGCAATTTGTTGCACTTTTTCTCGATATTCAAGAGGATATTCGCGGCGGAATCTCATTTTCCGAGATGTTTCTAATACATCTTCTTTTCCTACGACCCTCTCAATGCCCTTCTCCAAAAATTTTTGAATAGTTGAGGTACTTGCATCAATTCTTATCTTCTGAAATTCACTTTTTAGTTCTTTAAGGGAGGGAATTTGTGAAGCATCGCTGAAACTTTCCGAGTTTCTGTCTGTAAACTGTCGAGCTAATTGTTCCCCACGCTGGCGTATTATCTCTTGATGTTTGGGGATGATTTTTGATGCCCATATTTCCTTATAAATATCTGTTGTTTTTTCTTTACCAAACTCATTTTCTATGCCTTCCTTTAGATATTTGATTAATGTGCTTTTCGAAATGCCATATTGTTTCTCCAATTTTATAAGTGAGGAAATCGAATCAAGTTCATAACGGTGGCGGGCGATTTCTGCGGCTAATTGCGTGATTTGCTCTATTTTTCGCTTGGAGGTAGAAGACATGAAATAAAGATAAGATATATCTATAAAAAATTAGAAAATAATGCACAGAGTACCTAATTTTTCTTTAATAAGAGATTAGATTTTTCAGATTGCCCGCCTTGATGAGAGAGGTCTCACAACCCTAATGTCGAATATGTGGGATGCCATAGGTTATTAAGATGAAAAATCATTAGGTTATAAAAGATAATTAGGATTAGTACGTTAGACGGGTGCTATTGAATGTCAGACGAGTGGAAGGACCTCTACGGGGAAATTAAAGCCCGCAAGATGCAACAGTCCGCGAAAGCAAATATCGTGAAGAAAGTCGAGAAATCGGGAAGACTACTGTTTGTAGAGGGTAAATATGAGAAATCAACCGTAGTCTCGAAGGTTTACGCTGCAACCCGTGACGTTATCCGGCCCACCCAAGCGGCGAAAAAGGTTCTCAGTGAGTATGACTTGGTGGTCATCGGGTGCCCAGGCACGGAGATCCCCAAGGCCGCCTTCACGAAATTCCGAGATTACGTTTTTGACAATGGCGGGTGGATATTGAGTACGGATTGGGCGTTGCGGGCGGTCATCGAGTCAATTTTTCCGGGGTATATCCGGTGGAACAACGAGAAAACGGACGATTGCGTGGTCAAGTGCGAGATTGACGACCCTCACCACCCTTTCATGGACGACGTGGTAGATATCAC
>MBAA01000063.1:25876-26341 GCA_001940655.1 Promethearchaeota archaeon CR_4 | reverse complement strand
CGACGTTATTGCCTGCATTGCTGGTTTCGTAACACGCACCATCTCGCTTTAAAGTCCGACAAAACAAGAGAGATTATCTCCAAAATCTATGATTTTTTTCAACACGAGTTCTAAGTAAGAGACCCGGAGACTGTCCAGTTTCGTGTATCCCACTTTTTCTAAGAAGCGTAATAAGATATCTTCTTTTATCTTAATCTCTTCTTGGGAACTTGCTTGCAATTCCAACTCCATGTAGCTGTCGCTCAGGTGCTCGACTCGATCTAATGTGATACTAATCTCATACCCTTCGAACGGGCAAACCCACACCTCGCGCCACTTGTTGAGTGTAAAAAACTTGCGCAATCCAATCTTCTGGAGGATTTTCCCCACTTTCTCCGCACTCGAGACCTCTACTACAATTTCCTCGCGTGTTTTTGTCACGTCTCGAAGTTTTTTCCCCTTATAGGTGATATCCGCTCCTTCGAG
>MBAA01000063.1:25496-25856 GCA_001940655.1 Promethearchaeota archaeon CR_4 | reverse complement strand
CGCGGACACGCAATGCTTCGTCCGTTTTGGCAAAATCTCGAAGACTACCGGGCAGGAGGAAATAATCATCCACATGCTCGATATTTGCTTGGAAATTCGCGCCTAACGCTTGTAGCGTTGTTTTTGTTGTTTTCAAGTCCTGTTTCAGGCACACCTTTAATTCGACTTCAAAAGACATGAGAGCATTCCTCCAGCGCAATTAATAATCTAGCCGTAATATAAATCATAAAAGCTTTTCTCACTCCAAAGTTGGTCACGTGGATATAATGTCAGAGAAATCACCACCTACTCCTAACGATCTCGCGCAAAGATATGGATATGCCACTTACATGGTTGAACGCTATGTCCAGCTTTTTGGAT
>MBAA01000063.1:25147-25314 GCA_001940655.1 Promethearchaeota archaeon CR_4 | reverse complement strand
GGTGCCACGCATGAGTACATGTTCGGATTTTATTTTGTCCAGGGCATTGCTTCGATGGTTCCGGTGGAATTACTCAACCCGCGTCCCGGGGACACGGTTATTGATATGTGCGCTGCTCCTGGGGGAAAATCCACCCACATTGCCCAGAAAATGCAGAATAAAGGCAC
>MBAA01000063.1:24792-25100 GCA_001940655.1 Promethearchaeota archaeon CR_4 | reverse complement strand
CCAACTTAGCTCGTTGCGGGGTTCACAATCACCTCCTCTTTAATATGGACGCGAAACGGTTTCTCGACTATGGCATCCAAGCGAATAAAATCCTTTTAGATGCTCCTTGTACGGGCGAAGGAACAATTCGGTCAGACCCTTCCCGCAAAAAAAGTCGCACGATGAAAGATATCCTCACGTGTTCGAGCACGCAAAAAGATCTGCTTACCTCTGCTATCAAATTGTTAAGACCGGGAGGCGAACTCGTTTACTCCACTTGTTCTATCGCCCCTGAAGAAAATGAAATGGTCGTCCAATCCATTTTAGAC
>MBAA01000063.1:21144-24735 GCA_001940655.1 Promethearchaeota archaeon CR_4 | reverse complement strand
TTGGGGGACAAAGCAGCCCTCCATCGGGCACTCCGTTATTATCCCCACGTGCATAATACCGAAGGATTCTTTGCCTGTAAATTGAGAAAACGTTAGGGCTGCAATTTCAACCGGCTTCACGCAAGAAAAATCCACGGTCGAGGATAGGTTTAAGGAAATACTTCTTTGTTTTATTGGTGGTTCTCCGGTCCTCTGTTTCTAACACCGTGCCGATTCCCAAATTTTCACCCCGCCTGTTATTCACGAACACAAATAAATTATCGCCAAACTCGGCAGGGGCTTTTGTCACCTCATTCCATTCAACCTCTTGGTGATAGAGAAACTGTTTCTCCGCTTTCGGGGAAATGATTACCCGCCGTAGACTCGGACCCCCCTTGGCATTCACTTCCCACGCGCCATCGAGTTCTAGATGAAGGTAAGACCGTACCAATTTGCCTATACGCAATCCTCCCGTGGTAATGCCCTTTCGGACTGTCTCCTCCTTCAACACGTTTACAAAGTCCTTTGGGATTAAAAATACGTCCAGGCCATCGGGTGTATTTTGAACAAACAAGGCATAATTCCCCCGGATGAACAGGTTATCCCACAATACGGGCGACAAGCGATCAAATTCTTTTCGGATGACTTCTTTCTGGGCATCTGAGGGGAAATACAATGGAGACATACATTCGCCTCTTATTAGATAAGATCCTAATGTGGAAAGCTGAACTTATATCTGTGGTCGGCAAAGCTGTTTTCAATATTAAAAATCGTCGAAAAAAAATCACATCAAAAACGTGAGGAGCGCAGAAAAAATGGTTGCAACAGGGAGTCTTGGATCACAACCTCAAGGAGTTGTGTTGCGAGATCTATCTAAAGGTATTTTCTTGTACCCACTTGCAATCTATAGTTTAATATCAGCAATAATTGAGTATTTCGGAGAAAAAAGTAGTAATCCCGCAGACATTTTGCCTAGTGAAGCTTGGATTCACTCCAATGTGTTGTCGCTAATCTGGGTTGTCATGTTTTTCGCAAATATTTTTGTCGTGTCCTTTGATGTTTCGACGGGGAAATTCCTCATCCTGATTTTAGCAATAACATTAATTGGATTAATAGTGGTTTTTCTAATCCACTATGAGATTATCCAAATCGGATCGATTGGGAATTTGTTCAACTTCAATCTCGAAATTCGAACCCACTTTTACTTGATGACGGCTTTAATCCTTGGCGTAATTGTGTTGTTGACCCTTGTCGCAGGATTGTTCCGTTATGTCCGGATCGAGGCGAATGAAGTCCTCGTTAAGGGTATCCTTGGGGATGTCAAGCGTTTCCCGACCACTAAATTACACTACGACAAGAAGATCATAGATGTATTCGAGTTTATGGCTTTACGCGCAGGTACTATCATCCTCCACATACTGGGTGCAGGAGAACCGGTGGAATTGCACACGGTTCCCAACGTGAACAAGAAAGCTGAACAGATGGACGCCCTCTTGAGCGTACTCAAAATCTCGCTTTAAATTCCAATCTAACTTCTCGTTTTCTTCCGTTTTTCTACCACACTTCTGTCACTAATTATTGTGAGAAATTTATCTGGTATTTTTTGTTCATCGACCCGAAGAATGTCCGAAGGAAGATGGGGTTATATTCCTGTTCAATTACATTTATATCAGAGTTCCATTTAAGTCAAAAGACGTAAGTCTCTACCACAAATATCAACAAAAAAAAATGAAAAAGTGAAGAAAAAAAATGACTGAACCAATAAAAGTTCCATATGCTTCAGGAAAATCCACGGAGGGAATGTCTCATCAACGAGTAACCTTGCGAGATTTCTCGAAAGGCATTTTCTTGTACCCGCTCGCAATCTACAGCTTTGTTGCCGCATTGATCGAACATTTTATGGAAGACGCAGAATCAGGCGGGGCAGATCCGAGTTCCATAGCGAATATCTTGGCGCTAATCTGGGTCGTCCTGTTTTTCTTCAATGTCTTTGTCGTATCCTTTGACATGTCTACAGGGAAATTCCTGATCCTCATTCTCTTAGTGGCTATCGTTGGACTTGCGATATTTCTTCTAATAAATAGCGGTATTATCGCACCCGCTACCGGCGGTCCAATTGAATTCAACCTAGACATTCGTACCCATTTCTATGTGATGATGACAGCCATTTTAGGCATAGTTATATTGTTCGTCCTCATAGTGAGCCGATTCCGCTACGTGAGAGTCGAAACCAACGAAATTCTCGTCAAAGGCATCCTCGGGGATGTCAAGCGCTTCCCGACCGCGAACCTGCACTACGACAAGAAAATCTCAGACGTATTCGAGTTCCTGACGTTACGGGCGGGCACCATTATCTTGCACATTACTGGCGCGCAAGAACCGGTGGAACTATACACGGTTCCCAACGTGAACAAGAAAGCCCGCATGATGGACGCTCTCTTGAGCACTCTAAGAGTATCCCATTAAATTCCATTCTATTCTTTTTATTTGACATTTTCGCTTCAATTAACTTCCCAATCTCGATAATTGAGGAAAAATGGAATGGGTATTCCTCAAATTCACGTAAAAGTTGATTGTCAATCCCTAATTATTTATGTGACGTCACGCATTCCTACTTGAGACGAAATGGGACAAATAGTTACAGAATATCAACAGCTCCTCGAAAAGGTGCAACGCGTCATCCAGTTGTCCTCAGTAAAAACCCTGCTCTCGTGGGATATGGATACTTACATGCCGCAAGGGGCGATTAACCAGCGGAGCATTCAAACAGAATTACTCCAAGGCATCATTCACGAGTGGGCGACCGAACCGGCAATTGGAGTTCTCCTCGCCAGCATCAGCCGATCGCCTCAGTTTTCCCAATTGAATACATATGAACAACGGAACGTGTACCTGATCAACCGTCATTACGAGCGACAAACGAAGTTGTCTCCGACACTCGTGAAATCGCTCGCCAAACACAAAGTTCTCAGCAACCAGACGTGGAAACGGGCTAAGGAAGCAAAGAATTTTGAACTATTTCGCCCGAGCTTGGAAAAATTGGTCGACCTTACATTACAAAAAGCTACCGCCCTCGACCCGGCGAAAGATCCACTGGATGTCTTGCTCGACCTCTACGAACCCGCGGCTTCAACGCAGAAAATTGCCCCCCTCTTTGACACTTTGAAGCAAGGGGTCACGAAAATCCTCGCGAAATATACCCGGGATCTTAAAGGCAGGGATTTTGCGTTTCTCCACCATCCTGTCCCCATTGACGTGCAAAAACAGCTGGGCCGGAAGATTTGTGATTTTGCCGGCCTCGATATGAATTATGCGCGGGTGGACGAAACGGAACACCCTTTTAGCCTTGGGGTATACGAAGATCTTCGTATTACCACCCATTATCACGAAGAGAACTTCACGTCAGGACTCTTCGCTCTACTCCACGAGTGTGGGCACGCGTTATACGAATTCAACCTCCCTCGTAAATGGTGGTGGACGCCAATGGGCGCGTCCGTGTCATTGGGCATCCACGAGTCTCAATCGCGCTTTCTTGAAAATATTGTCGGGCGAAGTCCGGAGTTCTGGGCCTTTTTTTACCCCTATTTGCAAAGGACAGCTGGAGACTTCCTT
>MBAA01000063.1:10776-21117 GCA_001940655.1 Promethearchaeota archaeon CR_4 | reverse complement strand
CAGGTAGTGAATGCAGTCAAGCCAACTTTAATTCGGATCGATGCAGACGAGGTCACCTATTCTCTCCACATCATCCTGCGGTTCGAGATCGAGCAAGCCCTCTTACACGGGGACGTCAGCGTGGCTGAATTGCCCCAAGTGTGGAACGAAAAAGTGGAACAGTACTTGGGTCTTCAGGTGAAAAATGATGCGGAAGGCGTGTTGCAAGACGTTCACTGGTCGGGTGGGTCTTTTGGATATTTTCCGACATACGTGCTTGGTAACCTGTACGACGGGATGTTCCTCGAGAAGATGGAAAAAGCGGTGCCCTCCATGTGGTCGGAAATTGCGAGTGGAAATTATGCCCCAACCCGGAATTGGTTGGTCGAACACATTCATAGTTTGGGAAACAGATACGACCCGTTTGATCTAGTTCAAAACGTGACCGGTGAAAGGATTTCTGCAACCCCATTTCTAAAGTACCTCGAAAGAAAATTCAATCGGATTACATCCATATCAACATCATAGATATTATCGCCAGAGTCCATACTTGTGGAACCTATCTTTCAAAAAAGGATCTGTAGCAAAATCGTTATAAGACTAGATGAGAAAAAACGCGTATGAATGAGCGCGGGCGGCCCGAATCCATTGACCGCATCATGTTCTTTGAGGTATTCGCATCCGCGATCTTCGTAGGATTTATGTGGGCGATATTTCTTTATCTTACATTTGTTGCTCTACTCTATTTTTCGACAGTTATTATTGGCACTCCAGAATTTCTCTCGGTAATCGCCTCCGTCCTCGTGTTACTCGCTCTCTTGCTTTATCGGCGCGTCGACAAACGACCAAAATTAAAGTGTTTTCGTGGAATAGTACCTTGTTCATTTCTCTTGATGGGAGGCACGATTCTCATTGTCTTGAATATCAACCCTATCATCAATATCCTAGCATTGCTGATGATAGGGACGTTTATAATTCCAGGGAGTGTAACCTTGGTCATCACGCTAAGCGCCCCTGGTTTCTTTTCGAGTTCCTTCCAGCGGGGAAAAGTGGTGTCAATTATCATCTTGATAATTTTCGGATTTCTCGCGGCGGCAACAACCATTAGTCTCGCCTTCCCTGTTTTTGGGTTTCGAGCAGGTCTCCTCTTTTTTGGAGTTGTTTCCTTGGCCTTAATACCATTTTCTGCCAAGATGTCGAAATCTTCAAGTTTCCAATATATCGCTGGGCCACGAGAAAAACGCAATACCCCAGAATCTTCAACGTCCTTCAAGCACGACCGGAAGCAATACTATATTGTTGTGTTTCTGTTTGAAATTTGCCTTGGAATGCTCTTGCGGGTGTTCCTCTCATTACCCAGTGAAATTGCATCTATGGACGGGGTGTGGTTTGTAATCTCCATTGTTGCATTAGTCATCTCCCCTATCATTGGAGTTATAGCAGATCAATTTGGCCGGAAGATCGTTTTTGCTCTAGCAAGTGGGGTTACTGCTGTAATGTTTGGACTTTTCGCCTTTTCAGGGCAAGCAACAGGAGACCAGTGGTTCCCGATCATTGTTTTTGTGTGTCTCATACTCTTTGGTGTTGCTTACCCAGCGATCCTCGTCAGTCAATTCGCCATATTTCCGGAACTTTCTGACGATATTTTACGTCTACGAATCATCGCTTGGTGTCTATTCCTCCACGTCACGGGAATTGCAGCAGGATTAGTAATCAGTGCTTTGTTCGACACTCCCGATATGGCGTATTTTTTCTTAGCTACTAACTTCCTTACAATCGGCCTCTTAGTTACTTCAAATGCGCGTGAGACGTTACCTGATAAAGAGGAATTACTGTGGCCGAAAGTGATCCGCCACCTCTACATCTACCATAGTCAATCCGGCACTGGCATTTATGACACCTCCTTCGAAGGGAGTTCTTCTCCCCACCACTCATTAGTAACGGGGGGATTGGCAGGCATATCCCGTCTCATCGGGGAGGTCACGAGACGCGACGGTCATCTCACTTCCATCCAACAACAAGACGCGACCATTCTCTTTAATAGCGGACAATATATTACCGCGGCTCTCGTTGTAGAAAAGACCCTTAACACGTTGCACGTAAAATTAAAGGATCTCGTAACCGAGTTTGAAGATTTGTTCCAAGAATACCTGCGTGACTTTACACGAGACGTAGTAAAATATACTCCCACCGAGAGCTTGGTACGGCGCATATTTCGCCCAAAATAGGTTAAAATTCTTTAAGATATCAACCACTTGACTCAGGACAATATAACCATATTTCCTTCAAACGTGATTTCTCCTCGTTGATACAAGTGTTGTGGAAGAAGGGGGCAAAGGAGAAAAAAAAAGCGCTTGGAGCTACCGGGATCCACACACGTGAAAAAAGAGGGGCGAGGTTGAAGGGATGTGCCGTGATGAAATGGATGCCCGATAAATGGAGCGCATTTGCTCTTCCGTAAGGGTGAATAAAAACTCAGAGATTTCCTCTCTATCTATTGTTGGATTCCCAACAATAACAAACTCAATGTAAATATGAGGAGTATTAAGGCTATAACCATTAAGGGTCGGTTGATTTCCCTATTCCTTCTCATTTCTTGCACTGGCTGAGTGGTTTCCCCCCCGAATCTTGGGTGGAAAATTGGGGGAATTTTGAAAAAATATAGGTAAACAAGATGACTCTCACTAATTGCCAGAAACGGCCAGAACACGTCCCAATAGACTGCTCCAGTAAAAGACCATGATAAAAATCCGAGGATAAGGCCAAATATTACGATACTCTCGCTACAAGCTAAGATTAAGAAGAATTTAAAAAAACTTGCTTCGGGCGTTGTAGGTTTGAAGCTTTTTCGTGCCCATGGGAGGAAAAACGCATAAGTCATTATGAAACAGATTCCAGTCATTATCCCAAAGATGATCCCAAGGAAATCAACAAACGTGAGAGTGTCATTGAACACGAGTGGCATAGTGCCAGGGGTTTTAGTGGTGTGATCCAACACCAATAATATGAGAATGAACAAGAAAGGGGCAATAAGAAGGGAAATTGGTAACAATCTGATCCCAGCCATCCCTGTTGACTCTCTACTATGTGGTTCTGTTTGACGCATACCTAATTTTCATCCTTATATTTCATAAGGTGTTTTCAAGGGCGGGTTTGTTCCATCAATTCCTCGAGGTTGACATTGCGGCGGAATTCATTCGCGTGGGTGGAAAATATGGCGTGGATGACATAATTCTTCCCTTTACACAACCTGAGTATTGTATTGATGGAGTTGTGGATTTGGCCTACTGGCACTTGATTATAATTCGGATCTCCCGAACCGAGCCACCAATCTGCGGTTATCATGCACCCGCGAAACACGACAAGTGTATCACTCAAGCTGTGCTTGGGTGCGTGCACGAGGTAGAGCGGTTCGCCAGACAAGTGTGTTTCAAACACCTCTCCGTCAAAACAGTACAGTGGGATGTCTTCTACCTCCACCGAAGGATCCTCAAGAGAGAGGGTGCCCTCTTCCAGATCTGCTGGTTTATAAGTGGTCTGAACCTCCACGTCATTGGGATCGAGGAAAAAATCCCGGTGGACGAGGATCGGAACCTCCGGAAACGTGCCGTGAAAGTCCGAGACTGAATAAAAGTGATCCACGTGCTCGTGCGTAGCTGTTATGAATTTCAGGTACATGTTCTTTCTAAGGATGTATTCGTGGAGAGTATCCCACGGAGTCTGGATGTCGTCTTCATCTACAATGTCAGGCATTTCAACAATAGCACACTCGGTTCCGTGTCGCAAGAACCAGATTCCCGCTTTGACCCGCCCAAAACGCCCGACTAATTGAATTCCGGGAGCGATATCTTCGAACAATTCACTGTCACCAAGAACTATACGGACATTATCTGATGTACGTGTACTTGCTCACCTCAGTACAAAAAATATGCCATTTCTGGAAAAAATATATGTACAGGAATTGTTTTTCCGACTAATTCGGAGATTTTATCTAAATTAGTCCCCACTCGCGTTAAGGGAATTGGTTTCACTCGACAATTCGGGTGGGGGGACAAAGAATAAAGAATTGGAATAGAAGAAGTTATTTTTCTCCGTTTTCGAAAATACGTGAGAAGAAATTCTTGATTCCTTTTTTGATAGCTTCTAAGGATTTTGATGTTATGGTACGGAACTTTGGGCAATCTCGAAAGCCTTGTCGAATAATTTTATACTTCTGTTTCCTAGGAGTAGGAGGGTTCTTTTGTAGAGACTTGGCCACCAACCGCGCACAAATTGGAAAAAACGACCGTGCCACCGCTCGAAGATGTACAATTTTTTATTGGCGATTTTCCTGAGATAATTCTCCACCGCAATATCCACTTCCATACCTCCGCAGAAACCGCTTATGAGGCCTTTTCTTGCGCAGAAATTTTCCCAATAGTACTGCTTTCCCTTATTAATTGCCGCCTTCGCAATCTCGGGCGAGATACCATCGAGTAATCCTGGAGGTATGATAATTCCTGCCTCTTCGATGAGGTTAGTCTTTAGGGGGAATGGTGAAACGATGGACACGTTGATACCCCGTCCTTTACATTCCCCATAGAGGGCTTCACAAAAACCTGAATTAGCAAATTTCGTAGTAGTGTAAGGAATGAGACCGCCGGTTCCGATGGAACCACAGATCGAGCTTGTCACTATGATGTGACCTGATTGTTGCTCCAACATTTTTGGTAGAAACGCCCGGACGCAATTGATCATCCCAATTATATTGATTTGGATGATTGTTTGCCATTGTATCATCGAAATGTTCTCAATGTGCCCCCCCATTGCGGTGCCCGCGTTACTGAAAAGGAAATCCACGGTCTTGAAAGTACCTACAGTTAATTTTGCTAACTCTTCGACATCTTTCTCTTTCGTCACATCGCAGAGCGAAGTAACCACTTGAATAGGGTATTTTATTAAGGCTTGTTTCACCATTTCCAGCCGTTCCATATTGATGTCAGACAGGACTAAATTCGTGCCGATAGCGGCCAGTTGCTCAGCAAAAGCACGTCCGATCCCACTAGCGGCTCCCGTGATGATTGCATTCTTTCCTCGGAAATATCTTTTGATTTTCATATTGCGTTCCACTTTCCTTTTTTCTAAAACTAACACCTCGGGCGCAACCGGTAACCCCAATTATTGTTCTCAGGTTGATTTTTAAAGGAACACGAGATGAGTTTGAAGAACATTCGCAAGAGGATGGACTCTTGTACTTTTTATAACTTACTTTACAGGCGAATCTTAAGTATGCTCGAAACAGAGGTGATCGTGGGGATCACATTCATCGTAATGTTCCTCGTGATCGCCTCGGGGAAAATGGATCGCACGCTTGTCACGTTCCTGGCAGTTTAGATTTCCTACTTTGCTGTAATCTTCATCGATGGAGCGACTTTTGAGGATTTCAATACGCTTCAGCGTGTAGGTGACTGTCAATATCGCAAAAGAAGGGGCGGTATTTCAATTCCTAGCGTTTGGTATCGCAAACATGACCCAAAGGCAACCGAAAGAACTCCTACCCACTTTATGTGTAAATACCATTTTTATTACCTCCCTCATGAGCGACATGCTCGTGATTTTCATCCTCTTCCCATTTACGATAGCCCTCTACCCCTCCTCCCTCTCACACTCACGCCCTACATCATCGCCCAGATCATCATCGTGAAAGTCGGGGCCATTATGTATCTGAATTCGTCCGTGGCGAATCTCGTCATTTCTCTCGATGAGGGTAACACAAATATCCCACTCGGGGTGACATTAAATACGTGGCTTTATATGTTGAAGGTGTGGGATAACACCGACAATATATACCCAATGATTCACTGCCAAAAGAAATTTACAGGATAACAATATCCTTCTTTTCAGGGAAGGTTCCTGCTAGGTAAAGGTATGAAGGGTATTGCCCAACCACCACCTAAACCTCGGCATTAACCTAAAAAACTTCAATAAGATCAAGATTTCCACTTGTAACCTTCATTGCACAGTACTCATCCCACAGGTTCATTAGGAAAAATTTTTTTCATCGAGACTAATGTATGAATATTAATCAATGGCAAATAATGGAAAAACCTATGTTAGAAGTAAACCGATTCGAGCATATTCATCACCCTAATCTCAAGGAAGAGGAAGAGGAACATTGTTGCGACAACCCTGACCCCATCATCTCAGAGGATGGCATTCGGGTGTGTCGCAACTGTGGGCTCACTTTCGGGCAAGAAATGGTCTGTCACGAACGGCGTGCCTATACGGCTGAGGAAATCCGTAGTCGCCAGCGCACCGAACCGCGATGGCGCTCCTTCGGACCCCGAACTGTCATAACTCGTGTTAAGAACGATGCAAGAGGTCGTCTATTACCCGCCAAGAAGCAGGCGTTTTTTTCTCGGTTGAGCAAGATCCAGGGATCCCTGATTAACAGCATCGAGCGCAATTACTGGGAAGCTAAACCTAAGCTCCAGACGTTAGCGAACAAGCTCAGCATCCCCGACTTCATCGTGGAAACGGCGTGGAAGATTTACTGCGAAGTAGCCCGACAGAAGTTGACGATGGGCCGGTCCATCGAGGACTTCGTGTGCGCGTCATTGTATGCGGCGATTCGCATATATAACTTTTCCCGCTTACTCGAAGAGTTGACTGAGGTTGCAAACGTCCCCCCCCGATCCGTGCATCGCGCCTTGGGACTCCTCTTACGCAACGTGCTACCAGTATTGAATCTCAAGTACCGCCCGATTAACCCCGAACCCCTCGTTTTCCGCTTCGGGAACGAGTTAAACCTCAGTATGGCCGTCCAGAAGAACGCCGTCCAGCTTCTTATAACCGCATCCAAGCACGGGTTAAGGCGAATGGGCCAGGATCCCAAGGGGTTGGCGGCCGCCGCGCTTTATGTGGCAGCGAAAGGCACAAACGAACACAAGACGCAGAACCAGATAGCTGGGGTCGCACGCGTGACTGAAGTGACCCTACGTACCCACGCTAAGCAGATCCAAGATCTTTGCGGCTAGACCATTTTTGTTTTTGTGTAAACCACACTCCGAATACACGCAATATTTTTTATCAAGTTACAAGATCATCTTCACTGACGTTTTAGCGGTATAAACTTGTTTGGTTTTGGTACGTAATTCGACATGTACGAATTTGTTCGGCATTAGTATTTTATAACAAAGCGGGGAGAGTAGCTTTAGCCAATATTGTTTGGAAAAGAGATGTTGAAGATGATAGAACGAATCGGAACCGCAAGCTGGCACGGAGATTTGAAATCCGGAAAAGGACAATTGAGCACCGGTTCCGGGGTCTTGAAAGAGGTTCCCTATGAAGTGAAAACCAGATTTGGAAACCAACTAGGGACAAATCCTGAGGAATTACTAGGCGCAGCGCATGCAGCCTGTTTTTCAATGGCTTTAAGCTTGGCACTAACGAGCGCGGGTTTTTCCGTCACGAGCATCACCACCAAAGATAAAGTCCTTATGGACAAGGTGGGCGAGGGGTTTCAGATTTTAAAGATTGAAACTGACACGGTAGCGATCGTGGCGGGTATAAGTTATGATCGATTTCAAGATATTGTGGAAAAGGTAAAAGACAACTGCCCCGTTTCGAAAGCTCTGAAAGGGGTCGAATTGGTGGTAAATGCAACACTATACCCTAGCGAGCCAAAGCTCCAAGTATCCCCTTAAACCATCTAAATAAGAACTTTTATCAATATGCACACGTAAAGGAGGTCTTTAAATGAAGGAAATTTTCCGGCTTTTGGCAGAGTATACCATCCAAGCAAACCACGATATGATCCGCATCCTAGAACAAATTCCGCTAGCAAAGGTGACTCAAGACGTGGGCGCGTATTATAAATCCATCTTGGGTATCTTAAACCACCTGCTCCTTTCCAACATCTACTGGATGGGCCACCTCGCGAAATTAATCCCAGAACTGAAACCCATACTGCACGAGCTCCCGAACGTACAACCAAAAACACCAACAGATATTATTTGGGACACTCTCGATAGTATTAAACCTGCCCTTGCAGGCGTGGATGCCCAGCTTAAACGGTTAGTACAGTTATTGCCGGAGCAGAAATATGTTGAAGGAGTAAAATACGCGAGTTCCAAGGGGGGAGAGCAGACTTTGATACCATGGCAGGTATTGCTGCATCTATTTAACCACCAGACGCATAATCGCGGACAGGTAGCAGTCCTACTCGACCAGTTTGGCGTTGAGAACGATTATTCTAGTATTCTTTGGCGCAAATACTAAAGCAAGTACCCCGAGCAAACGAGGGTAGGATATTGAAAAGAAGGAGATAGAATGCGATACAATCCGAAAATTTCCGTTATCGGGGCGGGGAATGTTGGTATACGGTACACTTATTCAGTGATCATTCGAGGTCTAGCCCGCCACATTGTCCTCGTAGATGTCAACAAGAAACGTGCCGAAGGAGAGGCGATGGACCTTTCCCACGGCGCCCCGTATTATAATCCCGTGCAAATCGAAGCAGGGGAATATCCCGCGATAGAAAACTCGGATCTCGTTGTAATCACTGCGGGGAGGAATCAGAATCCGGGAGAAAGTCGACTTGATTTGATCAAGGACAATACTCGCATCTACGCAGGCATCATCCCAAAATGTGTCCAATATGCTCCCACCGCCAAATATTTGGTCGTATCGAACCCCGTTGACGTCCTCTCGTATGTGACCTATAAATTATCGGGAAAACCCGCTTCGGAGGTAATAGGTGCCGGGACGGTTCTCGATTCGGCGCGTTTCCGCTTTCTCTTGGGGTCTCATTGCGGTTTAGATCCCCGGAACGTCCATGCATACATCCTCGGGGAACACGGAGATTCTGAATTCCCGGTATGGTCGAATGCAATGATTGGGGGCATGCCAATTCGGGAATATTGCAACATATGCGCCCATAATAGCGAATGCCAAACCGAGGAGATCTTAGATGATATTTTTAATGAAGCGAGGGATGCGGCACACCAAATTATTTCACGCAAGGGAGAAACCTCGTACGGGATAGGGCTTGCACTGGCGAGAATCACGAGTGCAATTCTCAATGATGAAAACACGATCCTGCCCGTGTCGACACTCATCAACGATTTCCTCGGTGTATCAAGTGTTTATCTCAGTTTACCAGCCCTCATCAATAAGGGGGGAGTTAAACAAGTAATCAAACCGAATCTTTCAACAAAAGAGCGAGAACAATTTCAGAATTCTGCCGTGACTATCCGGAAAGTGTTAGACGCCATCCATTTTAACTAAAGGATGGTATCTTAGCAAAGATTGTGAGTAGGGAAAGAACGCTAGCAACGGAAAATCAAAAAAACCGTAACTTATTTCAAAATAAGTAAAAAATTAGGTACCAATTTGATGAATATATGCTATATTCCTTTTATTGGTTAACCAACCGGTGAAAATAATATGGGAATTAGGACTGCGGAAGAGTACAAGGCCAGTTTGCGCGACGGCAGACGTGTGTACATGACCGGAGAAAAGATAGAAGACATCACCACCCACCCTATTCTTGGGGTTACCGTTAACACTGTTGGCGCCGCTTACGATCTCTGCGCGTCAAAAGATCCAGCTGTGCGGGATCTCTACGTCGCTACCCACCCGGAAACCGGGGAATTGATCAGCCGTTTCTTCGTAACACCTCGGACGCCGGAAGATTTAAAGAACCGGACGAAAATGATCTCGCGTTCCATCGAGCTGATTGGCGATCTACCCTTCGGACGTGATATCGGGACGGACTGCCTCAATGCAGCTTTTGTCGTTGCCGCTAAGATGGGCAAACCGGAGTACCAGCTCAATGCTGCCCGTTTTCTCGAACATCTGCGGAAGAACGACCTTTTTACCTGTGGCGCTATCACCTGCGTAAAAGGGGATCGCTCGAAAGAGCCCGCCGACCAACATCACCCTGACTACTATCTCCATGTCGTAGAAAAGAATAAGGATGGCATTATTGTCAAAGGCGCGAAAGCACATATCACCAACGCACCCATGGCAAACGAGATTGTGGTCGTTCCTACCCGTCAAATGCGTGAGAATGAGGCAGACTACGCCGTCAGCTTCGCTATTTCGGCCAACACCAAGGGGATAACCTTCGTTTGTCGTAGTGGAAGAGGAGATTGGACCGAGCATGAATTTCATCCAGATATTCCTATGAGGACACTGACGGAGGCGCTGATCATCTTTGACAACGTGTTTGTTCCTTGGGATCGGGTCTTCATGTGCGGCGAGTGGCAGCATTCAATGCTTCTGGCTTATACCTTCGCGACGTTCCACCGATTCACGGCCATTAGTTATAAAATACCTCTGGTTGAGATTATGGCGGGTTGTGCTGTTGCGATGGCCAAA
>MBAA01000063.1:240-10675 GCA_001940655.1 Promethearchaeota archaeon CR_4 | reverse complement strand
TCCGGTGATGTATGGTGATCTCGCGGTACCTAATCCGCTCATCGCCAACATGGCCAAGCTCCATTTCGCGAGCAAATATCACTCCTTTATCGAGTTGATCCAAGATATTGGAGGCGGGATCATCGGCACGGCGCCTGATAAAAAAGACTGGGATAACCCCGACCTGCACGATTATCTTGAGCACTATTTGGGAGGATCGGCAAAATATAGTACCTTAGAACGGATGAAGATGATCCACGAGACAATGCGCCAAACCTGCTCCCACGAATCGGCCTTCCACGAGATAATCACCATGCACGCCGAAGGATCTATGGAAGCCCAGAAGATGATGATACTTGCCGAATCGCCGTTGAGCAGATATGAAGAGATGGCTAAACGTAAAGCCGGGATAATTCCCTGGGGTGGAGGTGGCAAGATCTGACTTGTTGTGCCTCTTCATCGAACGTGAAAATCAAGCTCTTTTAAACTTCATCAGATATTCTCTAAGTCGCAAGCCAGTGTGTTTGATTTTTATGTATCTGAGAAAACGGTTGTCCTCATATCCCACACCCCATAATAGATCTCATCAAAAGCTTGGTTTTAATTTTCCAGAGGACGCTTTGCGGATTCTATTCACTTCGACTACTCCATAATATTTAGGAAGGATTGGTGTAACAACAATTTGGTGTAAAAGTACCAAACCAATCCTAGTGTTTTTGATTTATATGTGACTAAAAGTCGGGAAAATCCGATATTTGTCTTAAACAACTGATGCGGTTTGGTACATTTGTCGGTTTGGAGTATGGGAGATTGCCAGGAATAAGTGTGTCCGCACATAAAGACTTTCGCCAAGAAATACTTTTCATCGACATCGGCGGGAGTCAGGAGAGCTATTTCACGTGGAGCAACTCGGAAACCGGAAGTCAGTTCTCGAAAATCGATGTCATTACAGCTCGGTCCGTTCCCGGGAACGCGGAAGATTATGTTTATATGAAGCGAAATGAATATAAGCTGATATTTCGGCAGCTACCCCACCCTGAACGGGGATTTACCAAGATTCTCTTTGTCATTGGGGCATCACTCACTTGCCAGTACCAGGTGATGGAAGCGTTCCTAGATTTTCTGGGGGAGCAATGGTTTGCACGTTTTGGGGGCAATACAAACTTTACAAGCGGCCCAAAGTTATTCGAGTCCTTTGATGAAGACATAAACCTCGCTTTCGAGATGGTCCCGAAGGATCGCATCAAAACCGTGCAAATACAATGCCGTGCGTGTAACCAATATTTTAAAGTGCACGTGAAAAAGGCACTCATCGACCACGCGTCCTCCTTTCCGGTGCCACTGGTATTTGTGCACGCCAACCACGCGTTACTCATCTACATTGATCAAAACTACCGATCCCGCGGGGAACGCATCGTGAATATCACCGGATAAGGTAGGGTGAATAACCTTTTCCACAGATCAGGACTCTGCCGCCGTAAAGAAAATCGGTTCTGGCAACCGTGAAAAATGGATTAGGATTGCATTCTTTCCAAAATCAAATCATAAAACCTCATGAGATACTCATCGAAATTGAAATCGTGCGAAATAATCCTACCAATCTGGTATTCCTGGCAAAATACTACATTCGATATATCAACGAAACTTATGAGTTTATCTATGGATTTTATGTTCTTGTAATGCTTTTTGAATAACGTTCAAGTCTTGTTCTCGATAACCGAGGGCTAAGACAAAATGGCCACGAACTTCGAAGTTCCATAGACGTCTTTATAAAATACATTGAGCAATTGTTGATTATTTCGCGTGCGAACAAGCAAAAGGGTGGCGGTCTCTGCGAGAACCATGGACGAGGAATAGATCAAACCGAAGTCACCCTTGCTAATCTCCCGAAAAATTCGGAAATATTCGGAAATTCTCTGGGGTGGTTCTTGAAACAAAAATAGATGTGAGATGCTTGTATCCTACTCTATCCTACCTTACGCTCTAAGGTATGGAAAGAAATATTTGCAGTTAACGATTGTATATTATTCCCTATTCCAAGATATAGTGAAAACTCACAGAATAGATTCCTCTCTAGATTCAGAACTCTCTTAATTCTTAAAGCAGACCATCAAATTATTTGAAACATTTACAATTTAAAGGAACGTACCTTTTTTTAGTCTAAAACATAACTTGACACTCAGCTTATCAGTCAATTGCACTGGAAAGAAAAAGCCGTGCGGCCTAGATCTGCATAGCGTTATTCGGATCGAATGCAATTCCGCATTATCAGTTGTGCATAACTAACGAACACCTAAAAAAAGTGGACACTTATGAGTAAAACTTCGAAAGCAGCTATCAATATTGACTCTTACCAAGGGGTTATGGGGAAGTGGAAAGGGGTCCAGATCTCCTTTGGCAAGGTTCAAGTTGGCGAGGAAGAAGAATGGGAACCGATGGGGCCCACCCCAAGACCCCAGATTCCCGATTTGCGGTCGTGGTTTATGCGTCTTATGAAGCGGTACAAACCCTTCTACGCGCCGATCTCCGACCGTTGTGAATTGTGTACCTTCGGCCCTTGCAATCTCGTGGGGAGTCGCCACGGGGCCTGCGGGATCACTCAAGAAGGGGCGAATGCCAAGATCGTGCAGGCAGCGTGCGACATAGGTGCCGCGTGCCACTCGTCTCACGGCATGCATCTGCTCCACTGGGTGAAAGAGAAGTTCGGCAACCTCCCCATCAACTTGGGGGACGATATCGCGGTCGAAGCGCCTGTGACACGCTGCATCGTGGGAATGAAACCCAAGACGCTCGAAGATCTCGAGGAGGCTCAAGGATGGGTCACCGAGCTCATCACACATACGCTTTCCGCGGCACACACGGGGCAAGAGGGGAGTTATCTCGACTACGAGTCTAAGTCATTCGTGGCCGGGTTGTGTGACGGGGTTGGGATGGAAGCCGCCGATATTGCTCAGATTATTGCATACGGTATGCCCAAGGGAGACCCTAAGGCGCCGTTAGTAGAAGTCGGAATGGGCACCCTTGACAAGAATAAACCCTGTATCCTCATGATCGGGCACAATGTTGCCCCAGGCATCGAGATTGTGGACTACCTCCGAGAAAAAGGTCTCGAAGAAAAGGTGGATGTCGGGGCGATTTGTTGCACCGCTCATGATCTCACCCGGTATTTCGAGGGCGCGAAGGTCATCGGCACGATTTCCAAACAACTGCGGTATATTCGCTCTGGCGTCCCAGATGTCGTGATGGTGGACGAGCAGTGCATTAACCTCCAGTGTATGCAAGAGGCCCGCAAGATCGGCGCCGCTTTCATCGCCACGAATGAAAAGTGCATGATGGGCCTCGAGGATCGCACGAACGACCCTATTGATGCGATCGTGAAAGACCTCTTGGCAGGCAAGGTTGAGGGTGTACTCGTTCTCAATCCTACGAAAGCTGGGCAAGTCGCGGTCGAGGTAGCAATGAAACTCCACTCGACCCGCAAGAATATGACCTCACTACCCAGTAAAGAAGAGGCCATTGCGATGGCGCAACAGTGTGTCGCGTGTTTCAATTGTGTACGCGCTTGCCCGAATGACCTCCCGCTCGTAGATGCCATTCTGCAAATCCGCGAGGAGCACAAATTTGACAAGGCCGCGAGAACCATCGATGAGTGCGTTGGGTGCGGCCGGTGCGAGGATGAGTGTATGCGTGGCGTGAAACCGCATACCCTTATGACCTTAGCAGCCCAGACTGAGATCGCGAAGGAGAAATGGAAAATGCGGTCCGGGCGTGGTCCCATCAAAGACGTTGAGATTCGCAACGTTGGTGCCCCGATCGTCTTAGGGGAAATCCCGGGCGTCATTGCCATTGTCGGGTGCTCTAACTATTCCCATAAGGGGGATGAAGTCGCAAAGATTGCCCACGAGTTCCTGCAGCGGGGTTACATCGTGGCGGTATCCGGGTGTGCTGCGATGGACATTGCGATGTATGATGCAGGGGAAGGTAAGTCCCTTTACGAGCTCTACGATGGCGCGTTTGATCGCGGGTGCCTCCTAAACGTTGGTAGCTGTGTGGCGAACGCCCACATTACTGGGACGGTGTATAAAGTCGCCAACATCTTCGCCCGCCGCCCGCTCCGGGGGAACTTTGAGGAAATTGCGGACTATGCCCTCAACCGAATTGGTGCCGTGGGTCTTGCCTGGGGTGCCTATTCCCAGAAGGCCGCTTCCATTGCCTCCCACGTGAATGGATCGGGCGTGCCAGTGGTCATTGGTCCCCATACGGCAGAGTACCGCCGTATTTACCTCGGTCGCACGGATAAACCCGAAGACTGGCAGGTCTACAATGCCCGGGACGGGTCGTACCCCAATGTAATCGAACCTTGCCCCGAACACCTCCTCGCCATCGCCGAGAGTATGGAAGAGTGTATGGTACTCCTCGCTAAGTTGTGCTTGCGCCCGGCGGACTCGATCAAGGGGCGCAACATCAAGCTGTCCCACTGGATCGACCTGAGCAAGAAATACCTGGGGCGCTTCCCCGATGCCGAAGAGCTCGCCAAATTCATCCGTGTGGAGGCGGACGTTCCCGTCAATATGAAGACCGAAATTATGGCGGCGCTCAAGACGGTCGACTGGAAACCACGGACGATCATCGACCCCACACTGGTCGAGCGCACCTGTCACAAAGCATAAACGGGATTAATTTCTTTTCCACCCTTTTTTTAGATTCAGCGAGACCCTCTTCTCCATACTTCTCTTGCATAATCGTTTGGTAATCGAGGCGGTTAGGCCCTATACGGAACCCTTCCAAGAATAAAGGTCGAAATTTTCCCCTAATCAGTGATACTGGGGGCATCTCGAACCCAAACCTTAGCGATTGACCCCACACCCTTCTCTTATATCTTATCTTTCCCGATTGCTGATTCTATCTCTTCTTTCGTGAAAATCTTCCGTATAGTGTCAAAATTCCCTTTTTTGTATGATTCCGTTATTAGTTCTTTGATTTCCTCTTCCCAAGGGAATATTATCCAACCACTGGTTTCTGCCCCGTAAAAGTCAGGTTTGAACACTTTTTTTTGTTTGCAGGCAAGAGTTACTGTTATCACTCCTCTCGCTCCTTTTCCTTCTCCTTCGAGGTATTTTTTCACAAAAGTGATAGTCCTTCCACCGTTGGCGACATCATCAACTAGCAGGACGTATTTGTTCGCAACAGACCCCTCTAGGTCTTGCGCGATTTCGACCTTCTTTTGTTCCCCGATTCCGCTGTGACTGACTGTCAAGAACAATTTATCGTTAATCCCTAACTCTTTCCTTATCAACTCTGTTGGGTATTCGCCTCCCTTTCCCATGCCGATTATTATTCCGGGTAATTCATTCTGTTGCTTTATGCAAGCCTCTAAAATATCCTTCCCAATTTTTCCTGAAATTTTTTCGATGAAGTCCATGTCCCATGGTAAATATAGAGTGTCGTTACATTTCAGTAACTTGTTAATTACGTTATCGAGAGGCATCAATGTCATCGGTAAATATAGCCCTAAATGCTTAACTCAAAAGGTAAGATTGTGAGGATGGAACAGGCGTTTTTTCCTTAATAAACTATAATTGCAAAAATTTTAAGCGCGTGCTCCAGAAAGGACTGGAGGTTGTTGGTCACATAGCTCTGAGGGTTATCGGTTTAGGAGTTTCATCAATCGCCCGCTGCGGCTTTATTATAATCCCGCGGGGTATCGATCTTCTTGCTTGATGGAAGTTAATATTCTGTATATTTATAATAAAGTTAGGGATAAAAAGAACTTATGATTGAACAAGAAAGAGCTGGGATTAGCAAGAGTTACATTGATGCTTTTATTCCTGCAGGCAAGGACGCCAAGCAATGCGTGAATTGCGGGGTATGTCTTCAGAAATGCCCTGTTATGAAAATGGATAAAGAGGAATCTAAGGCGGAGATAAAGAAGCTTTTGAACGGAGAGAATCCCAACCGTGTTTTGAACGAGTGTACCTTCTGCTACAGCTGTAATCACTACTGCCCGCAAGGTCTTAAACCATACAACCTCATTATGGAACGGATGACCTCCAAGAACAAGGCGGGAGGTATGGGGATACCTCCATCAATCAACTACATGATTACAGGCGTAAGCGAATCCGGATATTTTTATGATCAATATAAAGCCGCACCAGATGAGGATAAGGTTATTTTAGACCGCTGGACGAACTTGCCGGTTAAATCAAAAGATACTCTCTTTATCGGATGCGTTGGACGGACGATACCTAAGGGCATTGAATATTCAAAAACCTTGAAAAACCTCCCGAAATTCGGTCCACGGGACGCGTGCTGCGGGGAAATACCCCATCGTTTTGGTGCTTATCAGGTGTTCAGCGAAGTCGTTGAACGCACGAAAAAACATCTTGAATCTCTTGATACGGAGCGTTTGGTTTGCTACTGTGGTTCGTGTGCTAACTATTTGGGAAATGTTTGGCCTAATTATCACGGGGTGAAGCTCCCGTTCGAGGTCATTTCCTTATATGAATGGTTGTGGGAAAAATATAAAACAGGTGAATTGACAATCAAGCGGAAAGTTACGAGGGATGTCGTGATCAACGATTCTTGTTACACGAGTGAATTGGGGGATAATTTTTACGAAGCCATCCGGGGATTGCATAAAGCGGCGGGCATGGCGGTGGTTGAGCTCGAAAACAACTGTTATGAAAAATTAACCTGCGGATTTGCGTGTGGAATCCGCAATAACTACGACCAATCGCAGGTGGCCATTGAAGCCAAAAAGAAGATAACCCAAATTCTCAACACAAAGATAAAAGACGTGAGCTGCAACTGTCCGGGATGCTACGCAAACATCATCCGTACTAGCAAAGGCTATAATCTGAAAATCCGATATGCCATCAACGAAATTCTCTGGGCTTTTGGCGATGAGATTCCGGTTCCAGAATAGAATTTGGCGTGTTTTTTGACAACCAGAAACAAAAATTAAATAAATAAAATTAGTTCGGTTAAGCTCTGACTCTCATTTCAACGGTACTAATGTCCTCGTTTCGGATAATTATATCGTAGAATGATTTTGAATCTTCCCTTTCGACCTGCGTGCAAAATTGGCCAACTATCTTAATCTTACCGCTTATCGATTGCCCGTTTTTCAGAACGATATCTACACTCGTTCCCTTTAACTTTGATAAAATATCCAGAAAAGTTTCGGTTTTTGCCAAGTCCATTTGAAGAATTTCACATCCGCGATTTTGTGTTCATTTTCGCCATACTGTATTATAGATTCATTAAGCGCCGATTTTTTATATTTTATGAATAAATGAAATCGGTGCAAAATCGCATATGAATGATGAAACGCAAATCATTGGAGAAATTGAAAAAATTTGTGGGACGAAATTCCGAATTTTGAATATGCCAATGCACGCAAAACCAGAAAATTATTACACTTTCGACAACGAGCGTTCGATCCTGACACTTGGATTCGACTTTGCAATTTTAAATTTGGACGACCATAAACTCAAACTGGTAGGGGAACAAATCCGGAAGCTTAAAAAAATCCAGAAGTTTGTCGCAAAATTCCCTAAAGATGCCGGATTTCCCCGATGGTTCGGGGATCTCAAAAACATCAAGACCTTGATCATCAAGCATAGTGGTCTGACTGTTCTTCCTGAAGTGTTAAAGGATTTCAAGAACCTTGAACGCATCAACCTGGAAGACAACGAATTAGAGGTACTCCCGGAATGGTTCAAGAAATTTAGCAACCTGTCTCATTTGAATGTGGCAGATAACAACATTGCGCGCGTCCCCAACTGGCTTCTAAGCTTGCCTCTTTTAAAAGCACTTGATTTTGACTCCAAAAGACCCGTTCTGGCTTTAGATGATGAAAATATTACCGTTATTAAACAGCTTTTAGTGAAAAAAGTGGAAATCACGAGCTGGGAAGTGGATTTGTTTGTTAAATATAATGTGCCCCGCACTCAAGTAGAAGCGGTTATGGACATTAAACGTGTCAACCCGAGAAATTCTGTAAAGGTTGATGGAATGAATACTCCCGATGAACCATACGTATATGCATTTGATAGATACATTCACGTTCGAGTTTGCGACGGGACGATTCGACAACTTGGATTGATTGTATGTTCTTTAGCAGAATTACCCGAAAGCATTGCACGAATATACAACCTGAATTATTTATCCTTGAGGGATAATAAATTAAAATCGTTACCAAATACAATTGGAAACCTTAAGGAGCTTAAAGAAATCGACTTGTCAAATAACCTCTTCTCAAAACTCCCCGATTCGTTCGTGAACTTAACGGGTATTAGGAAGTTAAACTTGGACAACAACCAATTTACAGAGATTCCCGTGGAGTTGTGGAACCTCAAGGAACTAACCGCGTTAAATCTGACGAACAATCCTCTCACCAATGAAGAAGCGATTATTGCGCAGAAAGTTCCAGATTTAATCCGGGAACATCTTCGAAAGAAGGCGACAATTAAAGTCTTCATATCACACGCGGTCTTGGATTTTACTCCCTATCGCGTTGGAGACATCGTCAAATACCTCGAAAAGCAAAAAGAAATCTCTCAAGTATTCTTTTGCGAGGAAAATCTCGCGGGAAACATCGACCAATGGATGTTAGACGCGGTTCAAAAATGCCAGTTAGTCTTGTTTATCGCAACGAAGAAATCCGTGTATAACTCCCCAGATTGTGATAACGAATTGCAGCTCGCAAATAAATTTTCAATTCCCGTCATTCCCATCAAGGGAATGGACATCGACTGGTCCGATTTGGCTACCAAACAGCTCTCACGAGAATTGGGCACGGAATTCGACAATAAGGACTTTGATGCCTTTTGCGCGAATTTGTATAAATACATCGAAAATTTCAAGCACGAAATTAATGTAATGGATAAGGAAGATCGCAAAACCGGCATCGTGGATGTGTACGAACGATTCCGCCTTATGTTAGACGACAGATTGAAAGAAATCCATAAAAAAATTGATGACTTGACTACTAAAACTTCGCAGAGCATAACAGATCTTGAGGCGAAAATAGAAGATATCAAAAAAAGAACGCAAATCCCTTCACCTAATTTTTAAATTATATCTATATTTTCTTTAATGTCCATCGTATCTTGAATTTTGATAGGAGGTTGGAAAGGCAAGCTTGGTTTCACATTTTACAATATCCCGATTCCTACTAAAGTCATTATCCGGTTGAGCGCACCTCGCAATAGTAGAGCAATAACAATCTCAAGGCCCGGATTTTCAGTGCATAACCCCACCCCAATTCACAAACCATCGCGGTAACAGTCGCAAAACACAGCGCATTCCCATCATAGGCAATGTTTATATATCTCAGACTTATATTCATTAATTAGGCACGCCTAATTAGGAATACCTAATAAAACAAAAATTTTATACATAATTGAGGAACTCCCTATGGATGCTTCTCAAATCGGTTTTGCATTCCTTTTTTCAATCATTGCCGGATTATCGACAGGTATTGGAAGCCTTATTTCTCTGGTTACCAAACAACCTAGCTTGAAATATCTGTCCTTCTCTTTAGGCCTTTCTGCGGGTGTGATGTTATATGTCTCTTTTATTGAACTACTGCCGGAAGGGTTTGAAAGCATAGGAGAGTTGGGAGGCCTTTTACTATTTTTGGGGGGATTAGGTTTCGGTGCCCTCATCGACAAATTACTTCCTGAAGTGAAAAACCCCCATCACTTGCAGGGTCGTACTCCTTGTAATGAATACAAGGAACTATTAACTGCGGAAGCTTCACCATTGCAACCAGTCAAAGATTCGCAAATACTAGTTCTCCCCAATCCCAAGGGGGGATCTAGGCGGGGAGGCCAACGCCATAGGCATCGGTATTATGGTGGGGCAATGTTAGCAGAACAAACCGAAAAAAGCTCAATCTCTTCCCAGCAATTATATCGCACAGGAATGCTGACTGCTATCATTATTGCAATACACAACTTTCCTGAAGGCATTGCTACATTTGGGTCTTCCTTGGCAGACCTATCACTTGGGATACTCGTGACTGTCGCGATTGCGATACATAACATCCCTGAGGGAATCTCTGTCTCCATCCCGATCTATTGTGCTACGGGGGATCGAAAGAAAGCGTTCCGTTATTCCTTCCTCTCAGGCCTTGCTGAACCCGTTGGAGCACTCCTTGGTTTTTTGGTTCTCTTTCCCATAATGTCCGAAGCTGTTCTTGGCGGAATGCTCTCTTTCATAGCAGGCATCATGATCTTTATCGCGGTGGATGAATTAATCCCCACAGCTCACAATTGTGGGCACGGGCACGCCGCGTTGCTCGGTCTTGTCTTTGGAATGGGAATAATGGCGATTAGCATCATCCTGATTTGATTTCTTCTTTCATTTTACTATAATTACACGTATGAATTTCTTAGCGTTACTCAACATATAGAGGTGTCGTCAGATGAATTGGTTAATTTGTGGAGCT
>MBAA01000063.1:0-205 GCA_001940655.1 Promethearchaeota archaeon CR_4 | reverse complement strand
TTGAGTTTTCTGTCCTAAACTTGAGATTTATAACCTTTTGAGGAATTAAACCGCAAATGCTCCTCAATATTTTCAAAGTCATTATTTAAAAAAGCGATTAGTCTGAAAAAGTCAGAAGAATTTAATTACTTGACTTTATGAGTTATTAGATATTTTGATCCTTGCAGGCAATATTATAAGAGTTATGGGCGAGTAACTCCCGCCA
>MBAA01000064.1:16017-18276 GCA_001940655.1 Promethearchaeota archaeon CR_4 | reverse complement strand
CAAGGTTATGGAAGGATACTTATGACGAAAAAAAGGCGCTGGGACAGAAAGGGGCGTCCTGGATAAATATAATGTCTCTCGAGGCATTGATAGATCTCTGGCAGATACCTAAGGATGACGCCTATAATGTACACAGCCATAAACCGGGTGATTTTATCGTAAGCAGATTTTATTACGGCACGGCCGCGTTCCGGCTTTTGTATAAAAAAGAGGCGAATCTCGAAGAGTATAATGATAAAAAGAAAGAGTATTATAAAAATACCATGACACAAGCGAGGAGATACAAGATAGTTCAGGATTATTTCAATGATCTTTTCAAGCGCGCGAGTTACAAGGATTTTGTCGCTGAGGAGATGCGCAGGAAAAAGGCGGAGGAGATGAAGAAAAAATCAGTTGTACTGCAGACAAACCAGGGGGATATAAAAATCAGGCTTTATCCTGATGTGGCGCCCAAGGCGTGCGAGAATTTCATAGGATTGGTTGAAAAAGGATATTATAATGGTATAATATTCCATCGGGTGATAAAGGATTTCATGATACAGGGGGGGGACCCCACTGGCACGGGCGCCGGAGGAGAATCGCTGTGGGGCGAGGCCTTTCATGACGAGTTCAACGACAAGGTATTATTTGACAAGCCGGGCCTATTGGCTATGGCCAATTCAGGGCCTGACACAAATAAGAGCCAGTTTTTCATAACAACCAAGGCCGCAACCTGGCTTAATAAAAAGCATACCATATTCGGGGAGGTTATAGGCGGTTATGAAGTCGTGCAGAAGATAGAATCAACTCCTGTAGATTCCGGCGATAAACCAAAAGAAGAACAAAAAATAATAAAGGCGCGTATAGAGTAAAAAGGAGGGTTATATGGTTAAGAGAATCGGTATCGTATTTATTTTAATATTAGGCCTTGTTTCTTTCAGTTTGGCGGCTGAGAAAAAGGAAGCGGTTACAAAAAAAGAAAAGCCAAAAGCGGCTGAAGTAAAAAAAGACGATGGAATGGTCAAGAAAATACAGGATGCCATTAAGGAATTGGACAAGACATTATGGAATATTAACGTGACACAGATCACTTCATCGGAAAAGAAGGAAAAATACACTGATAAGATACGGTTTAAGGATGATACGGTTGCTATAGAAACCCTTGTTTCTCAGGGGTTCCCAGCCACCAGCTTTACCATAACCATAAAAGGCGATGAAAACAATATCATTATATGGGAAACTATGCAGTCAAGCGAAAAGAAGGGTCTCGCGTTCTTGAAGGGCGAGCTGGAAGAGGGCCGAATGAGGGGTGTTTTGAGCAGGCATATTGATGAAAAAACCGTGAAGGATTATAGTTTTTACAGCACCAGTAAAGAGGTGATACAGGAAGAGGTGCTACCCGCGGAGACAACGCCAGCAGCTAGTCAGGCCGCCCCCAGCGAGGAAGTTAAGAAAGAGGAGGCTAAAGCAGCCGAGGTAAAGGCTATTCCAGCTGTTCAGGAAGAGAAAAAAGAGGTCTTTAATGAGGAGACAAACAAGAAAAAGAAAGTCAAGGAATAATAGTTGGCAAAAACTTGAATCCTTGCGGTTCGTAGTGTATACTTAAGTTAGGGGAAAAAGAAGGTCAAAAATTGAATAGTTTTTTGAGTAAAACCGAAAAGGCAAACCTACAGTAATGTGGGGACGCAAAGTCGTGCACCCTATAAAAAAATTTTTTGATAGGGCAGGCAGATTGCCGAACTTGAAAAAAATAAATGATCCAGGCAATTTGCCTGGATTTTTTTTTGAAAAAATCTCAAAGTGCCAGGCACTTTGAGATTGAAAGAGGTAAAAATGGGCAGACTCCCGAGGGTTTATTTAGAAGGTTCTCTTTACTACGTAACTTCCCAGACCGGCCACGCGTATAATATATTTTTAGATGACATGGATTACAAAGAATATATATCTCTAGTCGCCAAATACAAGAATCAGTACGGCTTCAAGTTGTTTTCTTATTCGCTTCTGCCTGCCAGGCTTGAGATGCTCATAGAGCTGAGAAATAACATACCCATTTCAAATATAATGCATGATATTAATTCCCTGTATACGAAGATATATAATAGCAAGTATGGCAAGAAGGGGCATCTCTTCCAGCAGCGTTTTAAATCAATAATCGCTGAAAAAGAAATGTATCTCCTGCAGCTCGTGAGGCAGATTCATCTGACCCCGGTAGTAGATAAGATAATTACTGACCCGAAGGCATATCCATATTCAAGCCACAATCTTTTTCTTGACCCGGCA
>MBAA01000064.1:15649-15834 GCA_001940655.1 Promethearchaeota archaeon CR_4 | reverse complement strand
GGCAAGCAAGTAGGCCTCTGTGACGTGGACATCACGGGGCCAATGGTCGCGAAAATGCTCCACATGGAAGGAGCACGCCCGGAGATTAATGAAGCGGAGAAAAAGATTTACCCGGTGACGGGTCCGCAAGGGATGAAGGTGCTATCCATGGCCTTCTTCCTGAATAGTCCCGATGACGCGGTCAT
>MBAA01000064.1:7500-15577 GCA_001940655.1 Promethearchaeota archaeon CR_4 | reverse complement strand
CCTCATATTCGACCTCCCCCCAGGGACGGGAGACGAGATCCTGGACATCCTGCAACTCCTCCCTGATGTCCGCATCATTGTCGTGTCCACCCCACAAGACGTTGCGGTTTTGGATGCCCGGAAGACGATCCAAATGGGGCGAACTATGAAAAAGGAATTCCTCGGCCTTGTAGAGAATATGAGCGGTTTTGTCTGCCCCCATTGTGGTAAGGAAACGTCAATCTTCGGAAAAGGGGGGGCCCGCTTTGCAGCCGGGGAAATGGGCGTACCATTCCTCGGTGGCGTGCCATTTGAAGTATCCGTCCGTGAAGGGGGGGATACGGGTACCCCCATCGTGAGTGATGAAAAATCGGCAAGTGGGAGCGCTTTCATCAAGATCGTGGCAAAAATTCAAGAAGAATTTGGCGATAATACGTGAAAGCTTTACGGGATTATGCAAGATAAATCCCGCTTGGATGGAAATCGAAAGTCAACAATATCCTCCCATATTTTTTTCTGTCCTATATCCATAAGAGTATCTATGGGTTTGCCAAAGTCTTTCCGGGTGAGCGTGATCGAGGTGGAACTTGATCCGGAAAAGATAGGGGTTGTAGCGAACAGGATCTCAGGAGTGAATAGGGAATGGGATGAATGCAACTGGTTTCTCGCGGAAGCTGAGTTGCGTCTCTTCCCAGCATATGCTTCTCGCCTCAAAGAACCGTACCTGGGGAACCTGCCACCTCGTATCCTATTATATCCGGCGAAGATAGTCCCCCAACCCGAGGAAGACCAAATCCGCTCACTTGCGTGGGACATTTCCCAGCGACATCATAGCACACAAGACCTCTTCACCTTCATCGCCCAGCGATATTACATCTATGAGGTCATAATCGCTGGCCGCCAAAGATAATTGAATGAAAACCTAATTATTGCACACGAGGAACTATTGTACAAAAAAGCAATAGTATGAGGAGGTATTAAAAAAGGAAAAGGTATCGATTATAATTTCAGAAAGAGGATTTTTCCTTTTCTAGTTTAATGTCAGTTTCTGGTTTCTTTTGAACATCTGGTTGAGAACCATTCCCCTTTTGGTCAATTTCAGCAGGTATCTCTCGTGACTTGAATTTTTTACCAGATTTCATAGTAGTTTTGTTTTCCACTCCCTCTTTACACAAAACTTCGACATTAGGTGCGTGAATTTTAAAGGTTGAGATTTGGGTGGTGAGTTTTTCGGCGAGCTCTGCCATAGACTGTGCGGTGGAGGTGATTTCCTCCATTGAAGAAGCCTGTTCTTCACTGGCGGCGGATGCTTCCTCTGTACTGGCTGAAGTTTCCTCGGCTACAGTGGCGATACTGTCGACAGCAGTTACGACATCGAGTGCGGACTTTGCCTGCGTCTCTGCGACACGGAGGATTTGCGCCACCATACTCTCCGTGCGTTTCACCGCCTGCTTGGACTCGTCCGCCAGCTTCCGCACCTGGTCCGCCACCACTGTAAATCCACGCCCCGCTTCGCCAGCCCGGGCCGCTTCGATGGCGGCATTTAGCGCGAGTAAATTGGTCTGGTTCGCGATGCTGGTAATGAGATCCACGACCTGTGTGATGTCCTTGGCGTTCTTCTGGATATCATTGATGCCAGCGCTAAGCTGCTGAATGAGTCTCTGGGCTTCGACCACCATTTGAGCCTGGTTTTGGGCCCCTTTCGTGATCTGTTGCTGGGTAGCTGCCACATTCTCTGTTGATGCCGATACTTCCTCGGAGGTAGACGCGAGTGTTGCTGATGCAGTTGAGAGATGGTTAGCGGACTGTTGTATTTCAGATACCAAATTTCGCAGATTTGTGACCATTGAATAAATGGTATAACCTAATGACCCAAGTTCATCCTTACGAGTCCTATCAATTTTTTCGATATTGGCAGTTAAATCTCCTTTCGTTATTTTTGCGGACACTTTGTTTATTCTGGAAATGGGGTTGACAATTGACCGAGTCAATAATGCTGTTCCAGTGATGATGATAAGTGCTGCAATCACGGCGATAACTAAGGTATTCATTACTTGTTGCTGGATGTTAGCGTTAGTTATACTCACGTCCTCGATTGCCACTAGCATAATCTGCCACTTGTTTCTACTCCCAATGAAATCATAACCTGCATAATAGGTTGCATCTTCTGAATACACGCTAGTATGACCTTCTGAATCAGTGCCACCGAGAATTGTCGTGAAGAGGTCGGTATTCTGTTGGAATGAGTCGGGAAAGACTGTGGTGACTGGTTGCCCTACGAGTGAGGTGTTAAGATGCATAAAAAAATTATTATCTTGCCCTACAGCGAAAATTGTGATTGTTTCTGACATTTCCAATGCTTGGATCTGATCGGAGAGATACCCGGCATCAAAACCTGCTTTGATCATTCCAGCGAATGTATTGTTGGGGAGATACACCGCGACACAGATATCCATCAAATACGCGTTGGTCGATTCGTCATACCCAAATTCAGTAATATTTTTCCCTGGAGAATCGAGGGTGCTATTCCACCAATCTTCTCCATATTGGAGGAAATCTCCGGGGTAAGCAACTCCGGAAGCAAAGGCATACCCACGCGGATCAGTCACGAAAATCTCATCGAAGGGTTTCTCCGAGGTTAAATTATTCAAATAGTAGGAATAGTTCGGATCAATGTCGTTGCTCGGATCCCAAGGGATGCTGGTTTTATTGTTTTTCGCACCAGCTTCATTATCCCAGTTCGACCCTTCATACGTGTCCCACAGCGAGCTTTCATTATTATATGCAGCCCATGCTGCATTATATGTGGCGGGATTTTGCGCAAGTTCTAAAATGAGAGATTTCGCTTCATCCAGCATCGTATCCGCATAACCGGCAAAATTATGAGCTGTACGGTTAAGATCCTCCAATTTTCTCGAGGTTAGATTTGTATTAGCGCTGTTTGAATCAACATAAATGACCGCCAATAATGGCACTAGGGTGAAAATTAAGACCAACATCACAACTTTCGTGGATAGACGTGCCCGGCCTGCTTTGAAATTTGAAGACGATTGCTGCATATATTTTCACTGGGATGATTTTCTTGAAGCCTAATTCTCGCTGAGTTCCTGAAAATTGCGTGATTTTTTCAGGAGCTGGAAGGAGAATATTATCTAAAACATTCTTCGCCGTTCAGTCCTAAGTATTTTTTACCTTTTTTCAACATACTCGGTGATACTACCTCACCAGAGAATTGAATGAATACCTAATCCTGACGTGAAATGGCGTTAAAGAAGCATATTATTTGTTGATTTGTTTGGAAAAGGAATTACCATTCAATCTCGGATCCTGGTACCTTCTGCGGCCATACCCACGCCGATTCGGTTTCAATCAAAACCAATTGCTGGATTAATTCTTGCACCTTATACTTCAATTCTTTTAACCAGTTGTCAGGATCATAGATGATTTTACCATCCCGAATTACTTCAAAAATGAATGCCCGGTGTTTATCCACTAACATTTCGAGTTCAGTACTGGTTTTCCAGATAATATGCGTGCCCAATCCATCGAGGCCAAGGTATTCCCATTCCTTTTTTGCCCGGGAGAGGACATTTATAGGGATATTTTCGGCAATTACTAAGAGATCGATGTCACTTTGGTGTTCTTCATTATAGATCGCTTTTCCTTTAGCGAGGGATCCAAAAGTGAGAATGCCCTGCAAATTACTACCTAAGCGTGCAAAAAGTTTCTCCACTATGCGGATTAAATGGTTATAATACGATTTTTCACTCAACCACGAGAGATCGTAAGGTGGTTTGGGCACTCTGAAACGCCTCCTTCTGCTTTTTCCAGTCTTTTTTATCTTTCAGTTCGAACAGGGTAATTAATCCATCAATCTCAGCGAGTAGATGAACAATGTATTCGTTTATTGCGGTTTTATCGTAAATCTCCTCCGGGGAGGTGAATTTCCCTCCTTCAATAATGCCATATAGTGGTGAAGTCGAGAGCGTTTCGATAAAACGGGCATTAGATGCAATATTTTCTAATATTTGATATTCAGTAGTATCAAGTGACAATTTGGAGAGGATTTCATTATAGAGAATGGTACTCACTTCATGGAGTTTTTTAAATTGAAGTCCATAAAGTAAAATCACACCCTTTATGATTTTCTCGCCACAAAATTGGATGCGGTATGCACAATCGGCAAAATCATTAGCATTATAGCTGCGATTTATTCGTTCTATGTCTGCAAGCGCCATTTGAAACCAATTCTTTGCATCCGTAAAATTTGACATACCAGTACTCGTAGATAATAATCTCAAATTTCCTCAAATAATTTACGGGGAACTTAAAGTTAAAATTCCTTCCAATTTTTCGGGAGGATTTTTGGGATGGCAGGAATATCGCAAGATAATCGCAAAAGTGAAATTCTCAGGCTTCCCAGCATCTGCTCGCGCTGAAAGAAATCTATCAGGGAAATCTGCATACTCGCGTCCAATCTTTTTAAAATTAGACAAGTAAAAAGACTATTACCAAGCCCGTTCCACATGCAAGCGAATTGACGATGTTATCGCTCAACTTCTTTGTAAAAATATCCACCAAGACGAAGAGGGAAGTCGCAATTGCCGCCATACTAAGGGCAATAGTGATTGAGACTAATGTCCCCATAGCTAAGGCAACGATGGTGAACGCGGCTACGGCACCCGCGAAAAGTCCTTCGAAAGTCTTTTTCGAGGTGGCAGATAGGTGGTGTTTGCCGAATTGCTTGCCGACAAGGGATGCGGCTGCATCTGCTAAAGACGTAATCAAGGCCACGGACAAGAATAGCTGGTAGGGGGCGAAAAGGAACGGGACTAGTCCGAGTACTAACGGCGCGGTAGCGCTGAAGGTGACGAGCTCGTCTTCTTTGATGGAACTCGTAAACCACGTTGCAGCCCATGGTGGTAGGCAAGTATTATACATTAAACGGACTAGATCCCCAATTGCGAACATTATAATAAAAGCGAACCCAATCGTGTTGACCATCCACCGGTAAAATGCGAAGGGATGATCAGTCATTCCTAATGGAAGAGCGCCAAACGAATCAAGAATGCGACTCATTTCCCACGCAATTACAATCACCAAGACTGCCAAGAGGTGCAGAGCTTTCCGTTTGAAGTCTTTCTTCACGTCATAGCGGTAGTTCGTGCGATAAGCGGTTTTGACACATTCATAATCGCGGTCGACCAATAGTTGAGGATTTCGTTTACATTTCCCCTTTTCAACAAGGATATTCACGATAAAGATGGTAATCTCTACACTCCACACGAGTAAACTGATCCAATACATCGTTGTTTCTGTTTCAGGGGAAATGCCCGTACCACCATAAAAGAAGGGATATAGAATTGCGGTCAAGATGTAAAGAACGCCGATCAGCACCTCGTTCGTGAAGAATTTACCGGCCTTGTCAGGTTGGTTGCGAGACTTTCTAGCATAATAGAAGGTAATGACCGCAATAACAACAAAAATGCTCGATCCTAAGAGCTGTGGCAACATCGTGTACGTATCCTCGATTGAAAACTTGCAGAAATTATAGATTCACATTACAGGTGGATGTCGTTTCATTAAAATTTTTATCTGAGAACTAGGGGAAATTCATTTCCGAAGAAGATATCTAACTTGAGGAGAGTTTAATGTGGAAATGCTAGGATTCTTGAATCAGAGTGACGGGGTTTTCACGGATTGATTCTTGGCATCTTCATCAATGTGTCGAATCGAATGAGAAATCTTCTCCCGGATTCTCCCGGGGTAGTACGCTTAAATCATCTCAAAAAAGAATTCTACCCGTTTTTCCCCGTGATTTTGGAACGGGATGCAATTTTCGCCTACACTCGCGGAAACCGGCTCTGGACGTGAATGCCCCCAACTCTCTGCAGAAGGTGTCCAGCCACGCCGGGAAAACCTCATTTTTAGGGATTTGCCGAGGGCCTGCGCGTGGCGCGGTATCACTCGATCAGGCACTGAACCGACAAAAATATCACCCGAAACTCCCCTATCTCGCGAAATTTCAGAAATATTTATATACGCGAGGAGTACCACGTCAACTAGCCAACGTCAATTTGGTGAAGAAAAACTCCTACCAGAAAAACATCTAAGGTGAACAAAAACTATGCCATACAAACCAAAATGGATTTTGTCCAGCAAGGTTCGCTCGCTTTTCGAAGTAGACGGGCAGAAACTCCGCATCTCCGGGGAAGCGAAAGATAAAATTATGGAATTCCTTGACAAGGCTGTCGAAAAAGGTGTCAAAGAACTGATCGACAAGCTCCCCAAGAAGAGCAAGGGGCCCGAGAAAGGCGAGCTCAAGCGAATTACCCTGCAAATGGAAGACCTGCAAGGAATCTAGATTACACAGAATTAATTTACGAGAATTCTCCATTTTCTTCCTTCTTTTTCACAATAAAGGATGCTTAGAGTAATTTTTTCAAGCAAGTTATCGCCCCTTTTTTGTCGAGCGGCGAGTTATTATTGCCACACTTTGGGGAATAGCAGCAAGCGGGGCATCCAGTTTCACAAGAACACGTTTCCAAGCGATTTAAAGTCACGCGGAGCAAATCCAACAAGACTAAATAATCCTGTTCAGCCAAACCGATGCCCCCAGGATACCCGTCATAGATGTAGATCGTGGGGAGGTGGTAGACCGAATCCGCATCGAGGGAGACGCCACCAATGTCTTGCCGGTCACATGAGGCAAACTTAGGCGTCATCGCGATGGCGGTATGTTCGACCGCATGCACGATGCCCCCGAGATCGTACCCCTCCCCGAGCAGGTAAGCCTCGATGTCGCCGCGGATGGTAAACCAGACCGCTTTCGTCTCGAATGTGGTGGGCGGAAGGTCGAGGGGATAGAAATCCCGGAACACCCCCGTGCGGATTTCCACCTCCCGGTACCCGATGTATTTGTGGGTGACTTCGACAGGTCCGAAATACGCGTGAATGGTACCGTAGTCTTGTTCCTGTTCAACCCCCTGCACCTTGATGTCCGTCACACGCAGCGCCTCGGTATAGTAATCCAATTGGACGGGGTGCACGTACACCACCAACTTGTCTCGGTTCCACTCGGTCACGAGGTATTGCTCCGTCATGTACAAATAAATCGCCCCCTCGTGAAGTTCGGAGAAGACACGATCCTCAGACTCTTCCGTGAGGAGGCGCGGGGGAGCATTAGGTTGTCGGACGAGAACTTTGTAAGATTTCTCCCCGATGACCTCCATCTGCACTCGTCCTTGGGGAAATTCGGGCCCCACGTAGATATACCGGGGGCCAGCTTTGCGTAATTTCCCGTCATCAACTAACCGCTGAGCATAGGATTCCCAGTCAGGGCCGAAATATTTACCCTCGGTCGAGAGGAGGGGTGCTTCTTGTGCCGCGGCCGCGAGGTGTCGGAGGAGGATGTATTCGTTCCGGGTGCTGATGATGGCGGCTTCTGTGGGTTTGTTCAAAATATCCTCCGGGTGGTTCAAGTAGTGCATATCGAGAGGATTTTCGAACGGGATAAAAGTGGCTAGCGCCGGTTGATCCGTCCGCCCGGAGCGCCCCGCTTGTTGCCAGAACGAAGTGATCGTCCCAGGAAATCCCGAGATGAGGATGGCATCCAAGGAACCCACATCAATCCCAAGCTCGAGGGCATTCGTAGAGACCACCCCCGCAAGGTGCCCGTCCCGAAGGTCTTCCTCGATGGCGCGCCGGTCGCTACTGGTATATCCCGCTCGGTAGGGTTTTATTCGATCCGCTAGCGAATTTCCGGTTTTCCGAAAGAGCTCGATCGCCCGGTGTGCTTGCACTTCCGCCATCTTGCGAGACGTGGTAAACATTATCGTTTGGAAATGCGCTTTCAGATGCTTGACAAAAAGGCGAAACGCTTCCACGTGGGTTGACCTGCGGAGAGAGGCACCCCCTCGTGTTTTTTCACTAGATGCCTGCCCGTCCTCGGATGCTTGATAAAGGGGTAAGTCCCAAAAAAGGAGGTGCTTCTCCCCGCTCGCCGAACCATCGTTCTCGACAACAGAAAATGCTTGTCCCGTCAAATTTAAAAGATGATCGGTCGGGTTCGCAATGGTGGCTGAAGAAGCAATGAATT
>MBAA01000064.1:0-7462 GCA_001940655.1 Promethearchaeota archaeon CR_4 | reverse complement strand
CGTCGCAACACAAATGCAAAATTGGATCCAAAGATCCCGCGATACATGTGACTTTCATCGAGAATGATAAATTTCATATGAGAATAAAAGCGATACCAGAGAGCCGGGTTAATGTAGAGGTTGAGGCCATGAGGATTGGTAAGGATGATATTACACTGGTCGCGAATGCGCTTTTTCTCCCCCGCGGGCGTGTCACCATCGTATATCCCCGCGATGTTCGGGGACAATTCCAAACCTTCGAGGAGCTGGAGGAGTTTTTTGAATTGATCTTGCGCTAATGCTTTGCGGGGGAAAACGAGCAGGGCGGTGGTTGTGGGATCATTCAGGATAGCATTAACAACCGCGAGCTGGTAACACAATGACTTTCCTGACGCAGTAGGGGTGACCACTACCACGTGCTCCCCACGTAACGTAGCTGCCAGCGCCATAGCCTGATGGATCCACAATTGGATTTCATTTGCTTGCAGGTAGGCGTGAAGTCTAGGGTGAAGGCCTGCTGGTGCCTCGCCATATTGCGGGGCACGTGCTGGTAAAATTTCCACATGGCGCAGCTGTCCTTCATAATGCTTGCCGTGGGTTAGTTTGTCGACAAATACCTTGGGGTGGAGCTTAGTCATCTGGGAGTCCCCTTACTCGTGGCGAGTAACGCTTGGAGCACTTTACCTAAGAGGGTGACCAGCGAACGCACGTCAAAATAATTATGTTCGATGACACGATAAATGTCTGTGGTATCGACCGGGTCATTGAGAAACCGCCGGTAAACGCGTGGCACCTCCGCGCTCGGAAGGTCTTGCTCCGTCCCCCGGGTGATGCCAAGGAGTTGGGATTCTATCGTGTCCAGGCGGAAATTTTCGATGTCCGAGTTCTTCCATACGTGGCGACTCTCGTGGAAGAGATCTATGTGGTGAAAACCGGCAAATTGGCTAGATCCTTGTTCGAGAAAGGCAGGGGTGAAAAAGTCGTTCGTGAAGTAATATATCGCACGGGCTCGCAGGACGTTCAAGTCGAACGACTTCCCATTGAACGACACGAGGCATTTGAATTGTCGCGCGAGGTCGAGGAATTGCCGCATAATGGCGACTTCTTCTCCGATGTCTCGTGCAAACCACTGGCGTACTTGGAACGAACCTTGGTTTGAAGGGGAAAAATGTGCTACGCCGATGAGAAAAATCGGTTCATCGCGCAATCCCAGCGTTTCGACATCGAGGAACAAGAGGTCTTCCAAGCGAAAGCAGTGGATGAAATCTATGTCTCGGAGCAATCTCACGCTTTGAAGCTGGAAAAAGTCCCCCGAGTCCAAGGAACGTTTCACTTGACGCGCTGCAGTCGCAAAGCGTGGGCGGTTCATGATGAGTTGGGTAAGCGTGCGCGTCCCTCGCTTGCGACAATTGACAGCAGTGTGAGGACCTACCCCACGCACGAGCTCAATCATGCGCTGGAGGCGGAAGCGATTGGATTCAAATACTGGAATAGTATCTTGGGGTATCAACTCGAATCGTGGAATTTCAAGGTACGTTCCCTCGGAGTTGGTTCGCTCGACCGCTGTGGGGAATAATTCCTCGATGGAAGAAAAAGTATGGAACCCAAGATCAGACGTATTATCAGGAACACCAACCCCCTGGGATATCCCATCAATAGAGTCGCGGTCCGAGTACGTCATAGTAAACAAAGTCAATAACTTCGGAGTTTTTAATAATCTTAAGTGTAGTGCCGGAAAAGTGAATATAATGCAATTTTTTACTTCATAAGGCCTGCCTTCAGGAACCGCGGCAACATCACTGCCTTGTCGGTAAAACTCATTTCTCCCAAGATTGCCTTCGCCCAAGTGATCTCGCTGCCTTGTGGGACTGCGGGGGAAATCATATTTTGCAGGTAGATGTTTTGGAGCTTGGTGTGCCCCTCTGCTTGTTCTCGCTTGAGGGCTTTCACGAGGGCGTTCGCAACCGTATCCAATTTACCCGTATCGTAGAACATATATGCGGACGTTCGGCCGACCTTGAGGTAAACCTCGTATAATTCTTGCTCCCAGCGGCGCTTGTAACTGGCAAGGGCTTGGGCGTCAAACCGATTTTGCTCCCGCGCGGCGAGGATCGTGTCCGCGGCGCACCGGCCTGTCACTTTTGCCTGGTAGAAACCCTCGTAGACGAAGATATTGACGAGGCCTGCCGCATCGCCTAACACGAGTAACCGATCCTTCACAGTCGGTGTGATAATCTCACGTGGCATATCTTGCGCGTCTTCCTCGCTTAGGACTGTGGTGTGTTCAGCACCTTCCAGGAGAGGAGCGATTATTTTATGACGCGTGCAAACTTCGCGGAGGACACCGGCCATTTCGGCCGGGGCACGATTATAGTCAAGGAGCGCGATGAAGAAACCCACGGGCGTGTTGTAATAGGCAACGTAAGCGTGCGACGACATTTTGTCGTTCCACACTAATCCCATATCATTGACAGCACGTGCGGGCGAGTTAGGAGGTAATTGATATGACCTCCACACGATCCGAGTGGTCTTTGGTCTCGGGATTTGGAGACTTTGGGCGATTTCGCTGCCCTGAGTTTGAATCCCGCAGGCTAACACCGCCACTTTCCCAAAGATCACGGATACCTCCGGGTTAGTAGTGCGAGCCTCCACCTTGTCGGGAAGGGTTTGAATGCTCGTAACACGGGTATTAAAGTAAAATTTCGCACCTTTAACCATCACTTGCTGGCGATCATAAGCGATGACAGCATTTTTATTGAAAAAACGCCCTAGATGGGGCACATCTACAACCGATGCTGGCAGATCCACGTAATCGCGGGATGCTATTATGCGAAAACACGTACAATCTCCATCGATGAGGTTATTTGGATATATACCAAATTTCGCTTCCAGCTTGGAACCCATCAAGCATGGAACATAGGATTTGTCCGCTTCAGAACCTTGTTCGAGGACGACCACTGACACATTCTTATCGGCAAGATCGCACGCGCACTGGGTGCCCGCTGGACCTCCACCGATGACTACAACATCGAACTCCATAACTTTGAATTCTATACGGGGAACTTTTAATTTTCTCTTTTGATCACACTACATAATGTCAGCGACTCCCGTTTTCAAGGGCCTTATCTTTGACCTCGACGGTACGCTCACGGATCACCCTAGCGTGTTAGGCGGAGCGTTTGCGGAGTGTTTGAAAAAATATGGAAAGAAGATTTCCGTTGAAGAAGGACAAAGACTCGCGAAAGAAATGCAACTGCAAGTCGCGGGGATCGAATCTACGTTTTCTTACATAAAAGTCCTTAATAAAATCACCAAGGAGCAAGGAATTGGAGGTTTTTTCCGGCGGTTGAGATTTATTCGCAATTTTATCAAGATCTTCCATGCGTTTACACGCAAGACGAAGATGTTCTCAGGAATTCCGGAATTATTGCAAATGGTGCACGCTCGAGGAATGAAGATATGCATTGTCACCTCCTCCAGTCGAAGCGAAGTGAATCGTTCCTTAACAGAGGTTAGGGATCAATTCGACCCGTACGTAGACGCTGTGATTACTCGTGATGACATCAAGGATGTAAAACCTAATCCCGCGAGCTTGTTTGTTGTCACCGCTAGGTTCGGCCTGGAAATATCTCAGTGTCTAGTTGTTGGGGATAGTTGGCACGACATTCGCGCCGCAAAAAACGCCGGCGCGCGATCCGCTGCAGTCTTGTGGGGTTACGGGACTCTGGAAAATCTATCAGCAGAATCTCCGGATTTCATAGTTAAGACCCCCCAAGAGATTTTGGAAATCCTCGCGCAAAAAAATTAAATGTTCTTTCCGGTGGAAAATACCGAGAAACAAGCGACAAGAATTGGGCTCGGGAATTTATATAAGAATTTGCTGATGATTATGATGTATGAGTGAGACGCCGCAAGTACCCCCTCCTGACGACATTCCCGTGGTGTCGAGTCCCCTCGAATTATTTGTTGATGAACAAGACCGCGTCATTGTCGGACGGGGCGGAGGTCTCCACGACAGTCACCCGAACGCCGGACTTGCGTACATCGGACGGGTCTACGAGCAAACAAGAGAAGGCTCCCAGAAGTACACCCTTAAACCAATTATGCTTGACATCGCCCAACCTCACCGTGTCTTCATTTCCGGTAAGAGCGGATCTGGTAAATCTTACACCCTTGGAGTCTTAATTGAAGAAATTCAGAAAGCACAAATGGGGGTGGCATGCGTGGTGGTAGACATCATGGGCGTCTTCACCGCCAGTAAAGAACCCAATCATGATCCTCGAGAAATTGAGTCACTCAATAACTGGGAACTCCTCCCAGAGGGAGTATCCAAAGTGAAAATTTTCGTACCGGCCGGGTTTACCCCCCAAATTCCTCGGAACTTGTATGATGAACCGTTCTCCTTCAAACCGGACGATCTGGAACTCGATGACTGGTTATATACGTTCAATATTAATTTCAATTCGGCGATGGGGTTGTGTCTGTCAGAGGTAATGAATTTCGCCAAAAAGCATTATCCGCACGGCTTTTCCATCCCAGATATCATAAATGTCATCCAAAATAATCCCCATATCACAGATCCTGAAAAAGGATTTGCCCTCACCTCACGGAAAGCGCTCGTTTCCAAGCTCTTGGCGGCAGAACACTGGGGTATTTTCTCCCAACAAGGAACAAACCTATCCCAATTCTGCCAAAGAGATACGTGCGCAATTTTAGACGTGAGCCCTCTAAGCGAGAACCTTCGAGGCCTCGTCACCGGAATCCTAGCCCGAAAAATACTCGAAGCTCGTCGTCGTATCGCCCGTGGTGGCGAAGTAGCTATGGAAGATCGGATACCCATTACTTGGATTGTAGTCGACGAGGCACATAATTTCGCTCCAGCAAAAGGAACTACACCAGCTCTCGAAGCCCTCGTCCGACTCGCGAAGGAAGGGCGGCATCCTGGGGTAAATTTAGTTCTTGCCACTCAACAACCTGGGGCGACAAGTAACGAAATCATCAGCCAGTGCGACGTGCTGATCACTCACAACCTCTCCTATGACGAGGACATCAAGACCTTCAAGGCTAAGGCCCCGTGTGAAGTACCGAAAGAGATGATTGATAGTCGATTCATCCGGAGCATGGCGGTGGGTGTTGGTATCCTCGCGGTTCAAAGCATGAAAATATCCCGCGCGTTTATGGTCCGGATTCGTCCGCGACAATCGCAACACGGCGGCAAGGAACTTCTCCCTACGGGTTTAGGGAAAAGACTAGAGGAACAACCTCCTATCGAAAGTAATGCAGGAGGCCTAGGAAATTCCGGGGAGAGGGAAGAAAAAACGAGTCCTGAATCCTCGTCTACGGTGGAGGAGGGGCAATTCAAAACAGAACAAGATTTTTACCCTGACAAGGAAATAACAACATCAGAGGAACCCAGTATGTCAATCACGAACGTTTTTACAGAGCTGAAGGGGACTCCCGCGCTCAACTTGTCCGAAGACCTTGCTGAAGACGTTGTGGAGCGTGCTCTAACGTATGATGATTTCTTTCCCAAAACGGGACCCTTTGACTCCCAGACTGCGCGATACCACGCTGCTCCTGATGCCCTCGTACGGAAGGCAGTGGAGATTCTTGATAAGTCCAATTATTGCGTCAAGGCGAAAACCCACGAGTCGGGGGCTTGGCTCTTATTCGGCGAACATAACGAGGTTGCGCATTCCATATTATTTGCGGTCACAAGTGTTTCCGACCAACTCATCACGGCATTCAAAGCCTCGCAATTGCCGAAAGCCCCACCAGAGGGCGTTATATCTTTGAAGAAATTCGTGAAAATGCTCGATGTGGGTTTTTAACTCAATTATTTTTTTTAATTTAATTATCTTTCGCATATATTTTCGATGTTTTTCATTCGTGTGTTGCTTTTTCTCGCCTTTCATGCAAGGAATTGGTTTCTACGGGATTTTACGCCCATAGGCATTTAGGATTTGGTTTCTATTATATTTTAAAGGAGTGGTGTAAAATCGGTAACTTCCTTGAAGCTTTTGGCGTTGTTAAAAGTACGGAGCTCGTGTGTTACCGCTATGAGGATAAGTTGATCCACCGCTTGGCTTTAGGAGAGAATTATTTTGAGATTATCAGCATGCTGCTCGGAGCAGTGCCCACGTTTATTGAGAATACATTAGGGAGTAGACTCATTTCCATTGCATTCATAGAAAGCTTTGAGAAGCAAAACCCCCGCTTGTTTGAGTTGCCATCCTCCCCCCAAATGACACCCCTCGGTTTTGGTACCGCATTCCGTTTAGCATCCATCCCTGATGCACCGGATCTTTTGTCGTTCAGCATTGAACGAGTGTTATTAAAAAATGACGACTTTCTCTTACCAGGGGATCAGTCCGTCCGTAAATTATTGAGCGCATTTTACCAGGAAAATACACCCGCATTTTTGAATTTTCAAGGTAACGTGGAAGATTTGATGATAGGCATTCGTCGGGGACGTTTCAACGACCTATTCTTAAAATCAACAAAAGAGGAACGTCGTGGGGATTCAAAATATACGTGTATCCCTCTTATGGTATACGGGCATTGCTCCACTTTGTTAGGAGAAAAAGCGAATTTTGGGGGGAAAATGTTTGGATATGATCTGAAACCAAGATTTTTCGAGAAATATTTCCCTCCAGAAAGTACTCGTAGGGACTTATTTGACATCATAGAACTATTGAAGAATATTAAAAAAGGCGTGTATGCCAAACTCACCACCCCCTTGAATCCTGATATTTCCCTGATTGCTTTTATGAGAGAAAATAAAACATTTCTCCTTGCGGAATTTTCTCCAACTAACCCGGATTCTCCTGAAACAATTGGGAGTGATTTTTTAGGATTTTTATTACAATTAAATCCAAGAAAAACTGGGCACAACCTGGCTAAAATCCTCTATAAAGTTATTTTCAACCTGCGAGAAAGCTTTACCAAATTTCAGGAAGATGTTCCAGTTAGTTATATTGATGCTTTCATCGCCAAAGAATTCACGAGTTTATCTTATACGCCAAGTGAATAATTCATATCAGGCGAGAGCGCAATCGTTCTATTTGTTGCCCCATTTGATTGGCACTTGCAGTATCGTATACAGAGAGGTACACGCGCCGGGCATCGTCATAACAACTCAACGCAGAATTTGAATCTCCCTGACGCTCGTATAACAATCCCAATTGAAAAAGGATCTGCCCTTCAGTTGCCCCGCTTCCATTGGTATGAGCTAATTTGCGGGTTTCAAGCATTATATCGATTGCTTTTTCAACATTATTTGTATGTTTCTGCGCATTGCCTTGTTTTTGGAGGAGGTCGAGAACCTTCAACTGGTTCCCCAACTGATCCCGATACACTTCAACCGCGAGTCCAAAGTAGGATTCTGCATCATCGAATTTTTTTTGCACGAAATAGAAGATACCCAAACTCTCGAGGACTTTTCCTTCAAAGCGGGGTTGTTGGATCTCGCGAGACAAGTCGA
>MBAA01000005.1:7963-8767 GCA_001940655.1 Promethearchaeota archaeon CR_4 | reverse complement strand
TTTGATGCTTGGCGCCGGCTGAATGCAAGATGGAATGGACTCCCATCGACAAAAATTAAACACAAGCGACCTTGTTATTAATTCATATTACCCTTTTTTAAAAGTTTATTCATATTCAATTTTATTCACGATTCGGTAAATCCTACCCGGTAATTTTTCAAATATTTTATTTTTAACAGCAATTGCAAGCTCCTTCTCGATTTTCTCGGCGTCTAATTCCTCGAATTTTGACAATTCCATTAACTCGTCATAAGAAACGCCATCCTCGAGCATAGAGGTTAACGTTACTGCCAAGAATTTGCCCTCCTTCGAACGGAACTTCTCCATTATTTGATTTTTTACCTTTAGCAATTTCCTCTTCTTTGTTAGCGATTTTAACAAGGGGTTCCCTTGGGCATCGGATATGGTGGGACCAGAATTCAAGAGTTCCAATAGACGATCATATTTCAGGAGGTCTCTCTCTTTCCGTTTTTGCCGGTCTACGGCAAGAAAATCAGCATAATCAAGATCCTTTTCCTCTCGTGGAGGTTGGAGGGAGACGCGAGGAAATTTGGGGAGTTTTTCCGTGTTGACGATTTCCCGCAAAGTTTCAATCATTTTGCCCTCTCGTTTGAAGGAGATTTCCAAAAAATGTTCGTCAAAAGTGTCTGCAGTCGCTAAAATAATGCACTTACCAGGGAATCTTCGTCCTGTTCTGCCGCGCCGCTGAATTAAGCGAATCTCGCTGGGAACTGCCTCGAAGAATATCACTAAATCCACTTCGGGAATATCGAGGCCTTCCTCGGCAACGGAGGTTGCCACGAG
>MBAA01000005.1:7266-7944 GCA_001940655.1 Promethearchaeota archaeon CR_4 | reverse complement strand
CGAAATTGGGAGATAATATCTTGCTGGGTTTCCTGGCACATTCCGGGATCTTCTACGTTCGAGGCTTGCCCGACAAAGCGCATGGGGGTGCAAATTTCGCTGAGTTTTTCCACGATCAATTTTACCGTGTGCCGATATTGCGCGAAAATTATGATTCGTGAGACAGGGTTCGCATGGAGCTGGGTTTCCACGAGATGCTGGAGCAACTCCACTTTTGGGTGTTCGGGGAGCGATCCCTTGTTAACAAGGTCGAGCACGACCTGGAACTTTTCGTTGGTGAGGAGGGTTTGGGAGCTCCGTTTCCCGTTCTCTGCTTTCTCCGCGATCTTCCTTGCGAAATGAGAAAACACTTGAACTCCCTGAGCGATGAGTAATTCTCGCCCGTGAATTAACGAAATGCAAGACCCGGCGAAAGTCATCCACTTCAAGATGTTGAGTTTTTGAAATGGGTTGCTAATGTTGCTCATAAGGAGGGATAGTTGTTCAGCAAGCTCGAGAAATGCCATTTTTGAATAGTATGGTTTCCGTTCCATGAGATTATGGTTGTAAAACACCTCACACCATTCAGAGAGGAGGTCATCCATCAACCGGATTGCTTCTAAATACAGTATTGGGAGGTTCACCATTTCCACGTGAAGATTAATGGGATTGACGTAATCCCGGACGTCTAAGGAGGAT
>MBAA01000005.1:6528-7225 GCA_001940655.1 Promethearchaeota archaeon CR_4 | reverse complement strand
GAGCGTTTTAATGCGATCTGCATCTTTACCCGGGGAGGCAGTTAACCCTAAAATGCGGGGATCCATGTTGTGGGCCATGTACGATTCGGCGATTTTTGTATAAGCGTAACTCTTACGAGCTTTGTGGGCCTCGTCAAATACAATCAAGATAACCGTTTCCAATGTCGTCCTACCGCATTCCAGATCATTCGCAATGACTTGGGGAGTCGAAAAAATGAACTGTCCTTGGTGATATTCATAGGCCCGGCGCGCCCCAGTCACCCGCCCAGTTAACAAGACCATCTTATCTTCAGGTAGATGGAAGAGTCTGCGAAAATTCCTGTAATGTTGCATCACGAGGGGACGGGTGGGCGCGAGCACCACGATTTTCCCCCACGGGTATTGAGAAAGGCGCTGAATGGCGACTAAAATGGCGATGGTTGTTTTTCCTAGTGCGGTCGGTAGGACTACTAATGTATTTCGTTTCGAAGCCGCGCACGCGATAGTTTCCTGATATTCCCGCCGTTCGATCATATTCGGGACAAGGAGGGGATGACTTACCCAGATTTTCTGCTCGGTCGCCATTAGGTGTCAATCATCCCCCGAGCGTATATAATTGATGGCAAGGGGAAAATTTGTGAATTTGGGATTTAAGAATTGAGATTTTCGATTTTAAAACTAGCCAACTGTCCCTCACGAATCTTTATGACGCGATAGG
>MBAA01000005.1:6366-6488 GCA_001940655.1 Promethearchaeota archaeon CR_4 | reverse complement strand
ATACGAGGGGGGCATATTCCAAGCAGAATTCCACCATCTCTGCCCAGTGACGAGAGACAGTACCATTTTTCAGATACGCTATCAAATCGACCCGCCTTTGCTCTGGAGGTGTATTCACTTGA
>MBAA01000005.1:5769-6341 GCA_001940655.1 Promethearchaeota archaeon CR_4 | reverse complement strand
TGGGAAACTTCTTTCCAGTAAATACTTCTTTAACTGCCTCCCATTCCTTCATCTTGGTCGGCGGGTTAAAGATGGGAGCATGACAGAATATGAACACATTATCCTGCCCCTTGCGGATGGATTGAGCTTGCATCTGAAGCCAATGAATCTGATCCTTACCGAATCCTTTCAATGAAGGAGAGCCCATCAAGATATCGCGGAAATCTACTATGGAATCCCATTTCGAATTTAAGAAGAGAAAGTGATTATCACCAAGGGTCAAGTGGAAATCGAGCCAGGGGTTGAATGCCTGAAAATAAGCGATCATTGCTTTTTTTGAATGGGTTAGTGCGCCGATGGGATTAGCGGGCATTGGATCGTTATATTGGAGCGCTTCAAACGTGGTTAAGCCAAGGAGACGATAGAGGAAACCCCATTGAATTGCATAATGCCAAAGGCGATAATCGTGGTTACCAACAATGGTAAAACACGGGGCGAGGAGCTCTCCGCAGGTATCTGCAGGTTCTTTCCCGGTATAATTTGCCCCCAGTAGAATTGCACGTAAAGTCTCCCAATTTGAGTTGTGTATGTTG
>MBAA01000005.1:0-5725 GCA_001940655.1 Promethearchaeota archaeon CR_4 | reverse complement strand
AACGAGGTCCCCTGTAAAAACCACGAAATCAAGTTCCCCCTCTGCTACCCGGTTGTTAGCCATCTTACAGAATCGGCGCAGGTTGTCGTTTATGTTGAGGAAACGTTGCTCGATCGGTATGTCCTTAATGCTCTTGTCATATTCGTCTTCTTTCTCCGCGTTTGACGGTTTACTAAACATCTCCTTGAGACTGCGGACAATGACGGGTAGGATATTGTCATTCCTATTTGAGATATGCAAGTCAGAGGCATGAATGAAAGTAAAGTCTCTCCAATTATTCCGTGAAATGCAGAGGGCGTGAAAATTGACCCATTTTAATCCCGTTTTCGCCTCAAACACCACGTCAAATAGCAGAAATCGGTTGGTTTCAAAGAGCTTTTGGAAATCTTCAGGCAAAGAAAATGCAAATCGGACATATAAAAAGATATTCCGCGTATCAAACGCGGCAATATCAATCACGTCCGGACGAGGGTAATTGAAGTCCCCATCGTTTTCAAAATATGGATGGCCGAAGGGCAATACGGGTTTGCGATCTAACGCGACTATGGTTAAGGTGATGGCACCAGAACGTTGTGCAATGGGTTGATGCTCCTGAGGGCGAAGCAGCTGTAGGTAAAGGTGGTGATTAAAGGTGTTTTTCACGTCATCGTACGTATGTTGCGATTCTGCAATTATGATGCCTTCCAAAATATAGTGATTCTGTTGAGAAAAGGAAAGCATTTGCGGACACCCCAGATTTGGATAAATGAGGAGAGGGAAACTTGGGAAGTCTTTCGGTTCGGTTTCCATTCCTGAAATGGGCCAGAGAGGGGTGTTCGGCATCGACCTCAATCCTAGTAGTAATCGCTTTTTAGTTAATAAGAATTTAATATTCCAACGCTTAAAGTTTAATCATCCGTGCTTGAACGGGTCGGATTGCATGGTTTTCGCAGAATTTTTCCGTGGGCGTCGCCGTGTTGCGATATTTGCAACCCTCATATTCGGAACATTCATCATCCTACTTCCCACGACAGTTAAGATGGTGTCCAATGCTTTTTTGGTGGGCGGAGGACACGACGTGCAAATTGATACCGTGTCATATGTTAGCAATCAAGGCCCCGAAGGTCGATCCCTGCTCATCGTTGGCAATCTTTATCATCCCATGTTCAACCTCTCGAAAAAATGTCCCGCAATTATCGCGTGCCATGGATTTGTGGGGGGTATTGGTAAGGAAACGATCTCCCGCTGGTGTATCGAACTCGCGAAGCGAGATTACGTGGTTTTAAGTATCGACCAGGTGGGTCATGGCAGCACGCTTGGGCCTAATATGATTTTTCCATGTAATGACACGGAACCGAATTACATCCAAGATGGGATCGCGTACCTCAAAACCCTCTCCTTCGTTGATCCATCTGCAATTGGCCTCTTGGGGCATTCATTCGGGGGGAGCACGGTTTGCCTCGCTGCGGGAGTTCTCGGCGATCTTGTCAATGCTACCGTAGCTTTAAGCCCTGTCACAAACTGGACAGATTGGATCATTAATGATTTATTACCGAAAAGACTGGAGATCCCATCCTCTCAAATCATAGTTCACGAAGACTCAATCGAATCAGGTTTGACGCTTGATCAAGCGACAGCTTTAGTTAATTTCCTAACTCTTCTTCGAGGTTCCAATCCTCGCTTGGCTTTCCTTTTTCTACCTGCTACTGCCACGTTTAATCGCACGACTCTTCGCGCATTTGACGCAGTAGAAAAATTGCCCGGAGCCCGTCCCGATTCAGTCATGTTCGTCCAAGGGACGCAAGATAATCTTTTTTATGCGACCAACCAGTCTGGGCTAGGGTTTCGTGCGACCCCAAACGCTACATTCATTGGAGTGAATGATGACCATGCGCTCTCGCTCGGATTGAACAACCACTCCGATTACGCGATGATCAATTTCTTTGACGAGAAACTCAAGGGGGTAGACTTGGAGGATAAAGGCTCGGACTTTGAGACCTACACCCAAGCACGGGACATACAACTTACGTTCCCTCGTGTTCTCGACAGTTCCCTCTTGATTGAAATTTTGGGGATTTGGGTTGTCGCGGCGGTGATGGTTTGCGCCATCATGAACCTCCTCGTTTACGAAAAGCGGTTCAAACCATCGCGAACTATCGAAGACCAAGCTCAATTCCCGAGAACTGAGGTATATTCCGAGTCTACCCCGGAAAAAACCAAACACGTGCGACGTCCAACATACTCCCAAGTATTTCTGTACTTGAGTTTCGGATTGTTTATCGTTTATGGCATCCTCACGCTCAGTTCTCTTGGCATATTCTCTTCCACGGTCACGGATACATTCATGATTGGTTTTTACATCGCCATTTACTTGGCAGTTCGTAACTTGCCGAATGACAGCGAGTTGCGGGAGTATCAGCTCGAGGTAGGCCGCAATAATGTCAGCAATAAAGGTATTCCCCTCCGGAAGAGGGACTTAGGTATTGCATTCGCGCTTATCATAGGATCGGGTGTCATTGGAGCGATATTTACGGGGAATTTCCTCGCAAATCCGAATCCTGGAACCGTATTATTCCGCGTGGTGTTCTTCACGGGATTAGCTCTCGTTGTAACCGCATTTGGGTTTTTATTCTGGGAGAAAAAGCAGAATGGAAAGTCCTTCACATGGGAGCAATATCACTTGTCCAAACCTCGACTCATACGGGGATTCACCCTCGGCATCGTATTCTTTGTCAATATTGCCGCCCTTTGGCATTTTATGGCATTGAATCTCAAAGCGCCCTTCCCCATCGCACCCCACACGCCGGATTACGTCTTTGGACTCCTCGGATTCGTACTCTTCGCATTAGGCATGGAGGTCTGGTTCGAGTGCATCTTACGCAGTCGGTTCCCGATGGATGGTCTTCCCCTGAAACAACGAGTCCGTCCTCGTTTGCAGCTCCTTGCCGTGGAATGCATACTCGTATTCTTGGTGTCATTTATCGCGTTCCTCCCCTTGTCGATCGCCATCCTGAATCCTCTCGGGAGTCTCCTTGGTGCCCTTTATCCTGGACTCGGAGCAATATTAATGCTCGGACCGTTGCTGGCGCCCCTCATACTCGTAGGAGGATTCTTGATTATACGTGGGGGGAATCTTTTCTCGGCGGAGCACGATGCCACGTTCACCGCAACTTTTTACCCGCTTCTAATATTCTCGTTTCTCGCATTCTTCTTACATGTGTAAATGTAGATCCTCTTAATTTTTCCTCGGGATTACTGGTTTTAACTAAATCGCACTTCATCGAAAACTCGGAGTATTTTTTCGAATTCCTTTTCGATTCGCTCCATTTCTTTCTGCATTTGTTCAGACGCAGCGGTTTTGCTCACGATAAACGCGCAGATTATGATATCATCGTTGTAGGAGAAATGAAGGGTTGCATAATTCAGATTTTCGGTTAGCGCGAGGATCCGGAATTTCTCCCCTTTTTCATTTTTGAGATCTTGGACAATATCTCGCGCTTCCCGATTAAAGATCCACAGGTCTCCGCTGTCGATTTCCAACGTATTCCAGGAAGCGTAGACGTACCCCGCGTCATCCAGCATAATCACGGTAAGACTCCCGAACGCGATCGCAAGCTCCTAAATTCTCTGTGTAAAAAAAACTTCAAAAAAAGATGTTGCTGTTATTAAGAAGAAGAGAGGATGATACAATGTATAGATGGCAATTTCGGTTTATAGAGGAGGAATAAAGAGTTTCAATCCCTGCACACGCTTGAAATGATCTCGATTTTCTGTGAATAACTCCCCCCCATATTCCAGAACAATCCCTGCAATGTAGGCATCATTTAAGTCGATATTTTCTCCCTTATCGCGCAATTTCTGGTGAATTTTACTCGCAATAAAGGAAGCTTTCAAAGAGAAGGGGTATGCTGGAAAAAATTGCACGAGGCGTTGTACTGCTTGGAGATTCTTTGATCTTTCTCTTGAAATCTGGGCACCAAAAAATAATTCGAACGCGTTAATTGTGGTAATGGCAACGGACAAATTTTTTATTACCTCCAGATAATGGTTGCCTTCTGGTTTTTCGCGGAGAATTGGGACGAGGATGTTGGTGTCAAGAAAAATCACTACAATCGCACCTCGGAGACTTTTCCTGATTGGCGGATTTTCCCTAGCTCATCTGAGATCCCGGCCCATTCTTCATCATCGATCTCCCATGTTCCAAAAAACTCCTGTAGTTTTTGACCATTAGCGTTGCGTGCAAGGCGTAAGAGCAATTCCGAGAAGCTTTCATTTTCTTGCTTGAGTTTTTTCAGTTCCGCATAAACTTGCTCGGTAATCGTTATCGTTTTAGAGGGCATATGTAGATAAAATCAAGAATAATATTTATGTTCAACCATATGTTTAACCATATGTTTGCTAATGTGATAATTGTTAAGATTTTAAAAAATAAAAGTGGTTTAGAGAAAAAATTGGGTGAACACTGAAGCATCATACGCTCGAAGGCCTTCCACTCCCAGGTTATTTATCGCAACGCCAAATTCTGCCCCCGAGCAGTGTACTGGAAAGATATCTACGGGGATTCGCGCGCGGAGGAATTGGAACGTGGCTGCGAGACGTTGGGGACTCGCGGACTCCATATGGGTCCCTCCGATAACAAGGCCAATATGGGATTTCGTCTTGCTTTCCACCCATCGGACGGTATTCATAAGCCCCGCATGGCAGCATCCGAGGAGCACGATGGCGTCCGCTTTCTCTTTTCGCTCGATGACAAGGGACTGGTCGTCAAGAACTTGGTCGTCCTCGAGGATACTTGCTTTCTCATATACGAAGACCTTTGCATTTTCTTCAGGATATTCCCTCGGCACCTGCCCCGTAGTCCAAATTTTATAATTTGTATTCTCAAAAATTACCGCAGGTGTCTCTGCGAGTTTTAGTAGCCCACCCCCTTCTTGAATATCACTGGGCACTAAACCTGGAGATTTGAAGACTTCCTCAGATTGCAGAAATTGGTCAATATCCTGAATAGATTTCCCCAAAAGAGTGTCATATTTGACTCTCGGTGATCGACTAAAATAACGATTGCAGATCACCTCTGGGTGAGCAAAAATTTCAACGGGATGGCCTATTTCTTTGAGGACTTGAAGGAGTGCACCGGTATGGTCGAAATGCCCGTGACTGAGACCAATTACCTTTATATCAGCGAAGGATCGTCCCCACGCTTTAAAATTGTGCAGGATGGTGCAGTTGATAGACCCTGTGTCCCAGAGGATTGTATTTGCGACTTCTTCTGGATGATTTCCTTCACCATTTTTCACATCAACTAACATCGCGAATCCGTGCTCGCCAATGGACTTCGTGACTGGCAAACGGGGTTGGGAGACGTAATTTATTCCGGGGTACTTCAAAAACGGGGAAACTAAATTTTGAACCAAGATTATGGCGGTGATGGATGCTATATAAAAAACTCCTTAGATTTTATATTAATTAAAAAAATCCTAAAAGACATTCTGAATATTTATTAATAAACATTATGACCTAAATTATTTGGTTAGAAGAGATGAGATGTAATGCTGGAAATTGATATTCCAGGTTTTGGAACTTTAAGACTCAAATTTTTGGTCTTAGATCTTAACGGCACGTTAACGAATCAAGGAATGTTGATTTCACAAGTGAAGGAGCAACTCTCCGCTCTAAAGAAATACCTTGATATTATAACTTAACTTCGACAGTTAATGAAGCATGACGTTTTAAAATTTTCGCAGGC
>MBAA01000105.1:25879-26776 GCA_001940655.1 Promethearchaeota archaeon CR_4 | reverse complement strand
AACCCCTCGGACTACGGGGCTTAACCCCCCTTTTTTTCAGGTGATAATCCATATCGTCCGCGCCCCCTCCTAGCACCTCGCCTCAGGCAAACAATGTTTGGGGCGGCGTGGCTAAAGCGGCCCTCAACCTGTTCGTCCCCAAGTCAGCGGTGCAATATGCCTCGGCGTTCGACCTGACCGCGCTCGTGCAATCGCAACAGGCGCTCCTCGCGGAGTAGCAGAACACGAATGCCCTGCTCACTGCCCTCCTAGACCAGTTGGCACAGCAACAGCAAGTTCAGAGAGCCCCTCTAGCTGCGACGGGAGAGGGCGCAACTATCCCCCTAATACAGCTTAGTCCCATAATTCATAGGCCCGACCTGTTTTACGATGCGGAAGGAAAACAATATTATAAGGTTGCAGAACCTATGATTGCCAACAGTTCCCCCATAACCGTTCTTCCCTCGACCACGTTCACGTTCACCCAAACATCCCTGGCAATTCGACCCAGTTTATTGAAGCGACTGAAACTCATTGGTCATACGAATTGCATGGGGGAGGTCTTTTTCACTTTGCTAGTAAATGGGAATGATGTGTTTATGCACGAAAACAGCGTCCTCCCCGTGCCACCGCCACAACCTTTTGGATTTATTCAGGGCGTTCTCGAATATGAGTTAAACCCACCAGTCTATCCCCCCAAGGACCTACTGTAACCACCATTCAATTTATCATTCGTAACCGTAATAGATTCCTCCCTCCGTCGTACCCCTATATGGGCTGGATCCCAAGGGGAACCCATGTCGCGCGCGGTAGATGCGGTGTTCAACCTCCAGGAGATTGCACAGGAGGAAAGTGAACGAAAAGTCATAGAGGAAGTACTCCTAGCGTTCTTGGACAAGCTGGACTCCATTGTAGGGC
>MBAA01000105.1:20900-25791 GCA_001940655.1 Promethearchaeota archaeon CR_4 | reverse complement strand
AGATTGTAGAGAAGTCTAAATTGATAATAATCCATTTTTCCTAGCCAGATGGAGCAATTCTTGAATATCTTCTATTGGAGTCATCAGCGCAGATTCCCCCCACCACCAGGCACCTTTTTCGTGAGTTATAGTCCTGTATCCAAAGCGTAACTCTTTTCTTCCATCCTCCCAAAGGATCTCTTCAATCAGTATCACCTTTTCAGGGGCATCTGATTGTTGACCCCAAACAACCTTACCTATTTTGAAAGAGACCTTATCTTTGGCATGTTGTCCCTTTGGAATTATACTGCCATCGGTGTTTAAGCGGAGATTTTTACCGGTGCGGTCGTGTATCGGAATCTCACGATCTATCTCTCCCTCAGGAAAGTAACCTTTCTGCCGCAACATAAACTGAAAGAAGAGCTTCTTACTATTTTAGTTTTTGACATAATGCTGACACACGGGCCCAGAAAGGAGAAAAAGGTTTAGGATTGTTCTTTCTGCATCGCCTGGAGCACTTGCAGGATGCGAAGCAGTGCCCCATTCCACCCGCCGCCGTTACCATGAAGGTTGCCCCCATCCTTGTAGGGGATGCCATTCAACAACTTCTGAGCCGAGGGCACGGTCTCCTGGTGGGCCTTGCACCAGACAATAACCGCATCCGAGGTAGGAATGGTCCAAGATGCCTTTTCCGGCGTTTTAAGACGCACGAGTGAATTTTCTTTTTCACTCACTTCAACTGATGAAGAGGGGGTCGGTTCTGATTGCACGGCAGGGGATTTCCGGGGCCGCTTAGCAGGGGTCTTCGCTCCGGAAATGTGAAACTCCGCCATTAGAGTATCCTCCCTAGATCGCTAATTACTTTCAGGTCTCGCTTGTGCAAGATCTTGTTCCAGAGATCTTTCCCTGCCTTGGTTGTTACTACCTCATTGATCTGCTCCAGCAAGTCCTTGAAAAACGAGTAGAGCTCCCCAAATCCCTTCTTCCACGGAGCGGGGTCGGTTTTATCCTGAACCTGTAAACTTATCTTGAGCTTTTCCTCGATGATCTGCCTAACTTCGGGGTGGTATTTGAAATAGGTTTCCAACTCCCCATTGGTAATTGCCTGGAGGAGTGGGAAGATTTCCCGGAGGAGTGTGCCGCATTCCTTCCCCGTGAGTGGGTAAGAATCGGGCAACCGGAGGTTCACCATGTGGGAGTCTTTTGTGGTCATATAGAAACACCTAAAAAAAGTAATGAGCGGGGACATTTATAGTTGTCCCCTACCTGTCCCCAATGTGTCCCCATATTCCAATAAATTCTAAAGGGACTTCTCAAGCATTATTAACCTATAAACTTACATAAGAAACAGGGCCAAGAGAAAGCAGGAGGAATTCAGAAAACGGTCTTAATAATTATGTTGGGTTTTACACTTTCATACACTTTAAAACAAATAATCCCCCAAAAAATGATTGCCGGTGTTGGTTAGTCATGATTACCTACGTTGAGTGGATTTTTAAAACCCGAGTAAATTCCGACTATCTCGGAGTTCAAATACTTCTAACACATCCTGCCTGATACTTACTTGTACGTACCACCCAAGAAGAATGTGCGTCTCAATCTCACCCTTTCGTTCTGTTTATTTGAGAATTGAGAGAAATAATTCATAGTATAAATATGCAATACAACGAAATACTGCCTTGCAAGCATTTTTATAAACGTTCTATCTATTTCTCACGTTGATGGATCAATTTTAAATGTTTTATCTTGTATTGGGTTTTAAAGAACAAAAAAACTCTCCCCTTTCCCCTTACCCAAGGTTTTTTGCGATGAGTTCACAACCCCCACCGTCCAATAACTGGACAAATAGTGCAGAAATTTTACGTGTTATATCGGATCACGCCCCTGTTGGCATTATAATACTCAACGATCACCAAATTCTCTATACAAATGAATATTTTGCACGGAAGACTGGTTTTTCATCGAGCGAAATCCTTAATTTTACCACAAAAAGTAACCTGCCGTTTATTCATCCAGATTATGTGGATCAACTTAATACCAAATTTAGAGCGTTGCAGGTTGCTAAGGAAGGAACGAATTTACATTTCCTTTCCAAAGGTATGCGAAAGAACGGGGATTCCTTTTGGATGGATCTCGATACTTGTGTAATCTCCTATGCAGGCCAACGAGCAATCCTTGTTAAAGGACTAGATATCACCGCGCAAAAACAAATAGAAGATGTAATACAAGAAAGGAATAAACGTTTGACTTATATTTTTCAAAATGCAATAGATATTTTAGTGTTCTTGGATAATACTGGCACAATTTTAGAAGTATCCCCCCCTATAACCGAAATTACTGGATATCACCCCGAAGAACTAATTGGGAAGAAAATGCAAACCATTGAGCACTTGGCACCCCAAAAAAAGGCAATATTAAAAACTTTCATCACGAAAATTCTTCAGAGAAAAAAAACTGTTCGATTTGAATTTGATATCTTGACCAAAAACGGAGTGCTAAAAACCCTTGAAGCTGTTGCAGGTCCAGTGCTTCACGAAGGGAAGGTGGATGCGATATATGCTATTGCGAGGGATGTTACTGATAAGAAGGTTAATCTTGAGAAAATACGACTGACGAACAATTTTTTAGATTTGATAATTGACAACATCCCATCTGTCGTTGGTGTGAAAGACGCGTTTACTCTGACCTTCCTCCGAGTTAATAAAGAAATGGAAACTCTTTTGGGACTCCCTCGTACGCAGATATTGGGGAAAAAAACAGAAGACCTCTTTCCCCAAGAGTATGCTCGTCAGTCAACAGAGGAGGATCATCGAATCTTGGAATCGAAAATCCCCATCGAATCACTTGTAAATGTTTCTACCTCTCAGAAAGTCTATCATGCGCGGAAGATACCTATCCTTGACACTAAAGGTCACGTCCAATTTATACTTGGTATCGCTGAAGATGTCACCTCCCAAAGGATGACTGAACAAGAAAGGCAAATACTCTTGGAAAAATCGATCCAATTGAACGATATGAAGACTAACCTGCTCGCCACTGCTTCTCACGAGCTGAAAACACCTCTCACACCCATCTATGGTTGGACTCAGTTGCTCTCTAGTGCCAAAAAACAGGGCAAAGACATCAACACTATGTTTGATTTGGAAGATTTTGAAAGTATGGAGCGGAATTCGGAAAAATTATTCAAATTAATCAATGATATCTTAGACGTGGGAAGGATAGAAGGCGGAAAGTTAACCCTCCAACAAACAAATACTGATTTCGGAGACCTCCTGGAGAAAGCTCTCCAGGCGACAAAATATTTCGCGAATCAGAAACAAATTCATATCATCTGCGAAGGTAAAACTCGGGTGCTCTCTGTTGATCAACAGCGCATGGAACAAGTCCTCGTCAACTTATTATTGAATGCCATTAAGTATTCGCCGTCCGATACTACCGTGTACGTGAAAATGGATCATGTACGCAAGAATGAACAGGAACAGTTTCGAGTACGCGTCATTGACTCGGGATTCGGATTTACATCGAAGGAGCTTGTGGGTGCGTTCCAACCCTTTGCTAAAATGTACACGGAACAAGATCAAAAGAAAAACATCCCTGGCACAGGTTTAGGGTTATTTATCACGCGTAGTGTTGTGGAACAACACGGTGGAACTTTAAAGCTCATTTCAAAGGGAATCAACCAAGGTACAACCGTTGAAATTCGATTACCAGTGAATTCTCCCTTACAAAAGAAACCCCATACGTGAATATTTTAGACTCGCAAGATATGCTTTTTACATATTGCCGGAACGAATTATTATCTGGATCGATTTTGGATGGTAGTTAGATTCTACAGCACTAACCTCAAAGCTCCCGAAGTTTCCTTCCGGGAGGCTATCCTACAGGGGCAGGCCCCTGATCGTGGTTTGTACATGCCTAAGGAAATTCCCAAGTTTACGGTTAGTGAAATATCCGGGATGAAGGAACAATCATACGCGGAACTTGCCTTCACGATCTTGCGCAAATACATGACTCAAGAAGAACTCGACGACAAAAAATTACGAACCATCGTATCTGATGCATATAACTTCGAAGTTCCGCTTGAACGTGTCTGTAACAAGGATTATATAATGCGTTTAGACCACGGGCCAACGGCATCCTTCAAAGATTTTGCGGCACGAGCCCTCGGGCGAATATTGAGTCATTTTCTCGCCCAAGACCAGAAAGACGCGGTAGTCCTTACCGCCACCTCTGGAGACACCGGTGGGGCGGTAGCGGACGCGTTCTTCGGGTTACCCCGGGTGCACGTGGTCATTCTTTACCCCAAGTCAGAAGTAAGTAACCAGCAGCGCCGCCAGATGACAACCCTCGGACAGAATGTGACCGCAGTAGGTGTGACTGGCAAGTTTGATGATTGTCAGCGAATAGTTAAGGAGGCTTTCATAGATCCAGACCTCGCCACCTTTGGTCTCACCTCTGCCAATTCAATCAATTTTGGGCGACTAATCCCTCAAGCAGTATATTATTGTTATGCGTGGAGTCGTTTGGCCAAGACATCCAAGGATAGAGTGGTCTTTAGCGTCCCATCCGGTAATTTCGGCAACCTCATGGGAGGTTTATTTGCATTCAAGATGGGATTGCCCGTGAAACATTTCATCGTTGCCACGAACGAGAATGACGAGGTGCCTCGCTTTATCACCACGGGTACCTATCAGAAAGTTGAACCATCCAAGAATTGCCTGTCAAATGCGATGAATGTGGGGCACCCGAGTAATTTTGCACGTCTTATCGCCCTATATGGTGGGATTATGGACGAGAACGGGCAAATCCGCCAGATGCCGGATATGAAACGCATCCGCGCAGAGCTTTATTCCTTCAGTATAACCGATGCAGAGACAAAAACTGCCATCCAGTCTGCTTACAAGCAGTATTA
>MBAA01000105.1:20380-20595 GCA_001940655.1 Promethearchaeota archaeon CR_4 | reverse complement strand
TTTTCACTCTCTTTTTTCAACTCAACCAATTTCTTCCACAAAAAGAATTTCTAGCGATTCTCTTCTTATTTCGCTGGTATGTCTTCAATGCCAAGATAGGTCCTCAATTTGCGCAAATATTCAAGGGGTGACTTGGTTAGTAGTTCTCGATTTTCCTCCTTGAATTGAATGTAGATCGGGTCAACCACTTTTACAACAACATCCCAACCGTGCTT
>MBAA01000105.1:18480-20177 GCA_001940655.1 Promethearchaeota archaeon CR_4 | reverse complement strand
TCTGGACGATAGAGCCATATTGTTCAGCTAAATTTGCGAATGTCTCACCCATATGTCCGAGAATGCGGAATTGCCCCCCTTGGTCCCACGCCCGAATATGGTACACTTCTTTTTCTCGTACAGGTGTTACCCCATAAGCTCCAGCCATATTCTTGAGAAAACCCTCAAATTCCGCTTGCGAAATAACCTCTTGTTTGAGACTGACAAGTGTCGCCATAATGTGAATGCGACGTTTACCCGTTCGTTTGGCCATATAGCGAGATCTCCAAGAATCTTTATTTAAATTCGTAGATCCTACTTTCCGTTATCTAAATACAGATTGAAAAACATTCACCACTTGCGGTCTTACTCTCGCTTTTCCAATAAAAATTATGTCTTTTAAATGTATTGTAACATTAGAGAGGATTGAGATTACAAAGGATTGAGTTTACAATGTCCGAGAAACCAAAATCTGCTCTTAGCGCGATGCTGAATCGAGTCATCACGCGCTCGGATGCGCTACATGAAGAGTTACACGAGTTCGATGACGAATTGTCACACCACGTCAGTCATTTACTGAAGAAAATTGCCAAATTAACTGGTTACGTGGAGATAGAGGTTTCTGATAGAGGATTACCCGAAGTTGAGTCTCTAATCGCGCGAAACATTGCAGAGATCCAAGCAGATATCTCTGACCTTTTGGAAGATGCTCAGATGGATCCAGCCATACACGCAGTGACCGAAACCATCTCCAAGCTCGTAATCATTATGACCACTGAATGGAATTCTCCCAGCAATCGCTCTAGTCCCACCCTAACGGATGCGGAAAATCCTCGAAACGCCCTGGAAACCTTTGAACACATGCTCAACAAATTGACCCCAACCGCCCGTGCCGACATCGCAGTTCGCCACTCCTACCTTGCTTTACGAGAAATGGCAAAATTTTGGCGGGCTAATGACGATCAACTCGCGAACCTTAACCAACATCATGAAAACGACCACGATTATGAACACAACCACGGTCATAAGCACGATCATGGAAATATCTAAAAAAACCCATTATGATTTTGTGGCCAAAACGGGATACATTATTTTAGTTCCTTTTCAACGATATCTGTTAATTCCCGCAGCAATTGCTGCGCATGTTCGCGATTAAAAGTGGGTGTGCTCTTCGCGGCGAGGGTGAGCAGTAGTTCCACAGCTTTTCCCGTTGCGGGAGTTTGGAGGAGGGTGATCTCGTGTCGTCCGGGCAACATATTCACGCCTGTTACGAGTACATCTTTAAGCAGTGTTGTCCTCCCGAGGACATCCGAAAAGTTACTTCCTTGTCCTGAAGATGTATAGTTAAAGGCTAGAATCTCCTCAGCGACAACTTTGTCTCCAAGTTTTACCTTAAACTCGCACATATGTCGTCCAACACCTGCCCTTACAAAAAGTCGCTTTTGTCGTACCAGAACTTTTTTTTACCCACTCGAAGCAAGTCGTGGTTATGCAAAAGTGTTCACCCACAACTTCTGGTGAGGAAAGCGATCTCTATTACTACAAGGTTATCTTGTGTGGTCCGTGGGGCGTTGGTAAAACTTCGCTTGTAAGAAAATACGTGGAAACGAAGTTCTCTGAAGATTATCTCCCAACGGTCGGCGCGAACGTATTGATCAAGGATGAAAATTTTAATGTACACGGTAAGAACGTCTGCGTCAAACTCCTGCTTTGGGATA
>MBAA01000105.1:17927-18435 GCA_001940655.1 Promethearchaeota archaeon CR_4 | reverse complement strand
CGGGAGCAAATGGGGCATTCCTCGTGGCAGACTTATCGCGTCTCCAATCGTTTGAGGAACTCGAAGAATGGATCGGCGAAATTCATTCTCAGTTGCCAAAAATTCCCATTGTATTCCTCGCGAATAAATGCGATTTGGAATATTTCATCGATAAGACATTCCTCCACGAAATAGGGGAAAAGATGGGAGCGCTTGCAATATTCAAGACGTCTGCCCTCAATGGTGAAAACGTGCAGGCTGCTTTCAGATACCTCACGGAAAAATTGATCGAATGAAAAAAGATTATTTCAGAATTCGGTAGATCAAGGTCGGTATTTCTGTTCGTTCTGCAACATTAGGTTTCAAATCATTGACTGGAATCGCGCGCGTAGAACTGTATGGACGTGTTATTTTTTGCCGCGCCGATTTTATGGCAATCGAAAAAATTTTTTTAACTTACGCCTTCAAGTTGGAATATAGGACAATCGAAATACCACGAGTCGAGCGTGAACATTTTTTGCTCTCGCTC
>MBAA01000105.1:17563-17865 GCA_001940655.1 Promethearchaeota archaeon CR_4 | reverse complement strand
TTGGGAATACTACCGGTGCGGTCGTGGGTTCCTCGGTGGCAGATCCTGCCTCGATGGCCTACTTCCTCAAGCAGGCGAAGCGGGGACTCCTCGCGATAGGCGCGGAATCCCTCACGTGGAAGGTGGGAGACCGACTTCTCGTGGACGTGCTGTGCGACATCGCAAAGGCCCTCAAGTGGCCCGTTGTTGCCACGGGGCATGCCTACAAGGAAGTCAGTGCCCGATTGGCCCCAACCAAGGTCGTGTCGATGAACTTACTTGACCTTGTGAACCACTTGAAAGACCCCGCGTGGAAGGGGCTG
>MBAA01000105.1:16355-17555 GCA_001940655.1 Promethearchaeota archaeon CR_4 | reverse complement strand
GGGCTCGTACGACCTGTTCGTGACCGGCGGCCACCTCGTGTACCTCGTGTCGCAAGCGTTTTCCACACTCAAAAATTTTGCCTCCAAGTCGAAACTGTCTACCGCGTGCCTAGATTTTTACTACCACCCCAACGCTCGCTTTTCACTCCCGAACCTTGACAACCCAGAGGAGTGGAGAGCTTACTTGGATAAAGTCCTCGTGACGTTACAAGGGGACTCTGAATCCAAGAAAAAATAAAAAAAAACAATTAAATAGGAGAATGATAAAATCTTATGAGTTTTGAGGATTTGGGACTTAATGTCGGTCCAGTCTATGAAGGTCAGCGTATTCGTGCGAATGATATGCGGAACGAATTAGGGGGTCCGAAAGAACCCAAGAAGTTTGAGTTATGCCAAGTCAAACCGATGAAGGATGTCGTGGATGGACAGGTTTTGGTTAAAGGTCCCGATATGGCCGAGATGAAGGAAGGGGAACATTATCCGATGGGGATCTACATCGAGGTCGCGGGAAAGGCTCTTGAAACGGATCTCGAGGCGGTCTTCGAGCGCCGGATTCACCAGTTGTTGAATTACATCGAGGGTATCATGCATCTCAACCAGCGGAACGAAACTTGGATGCGTACTTCCAAGAAGGGATACGAAAAAGGTTTGAATTCCTTCAAAAAAGTCGGGACTATCCTAATCCGCCTTTACAAGGCCGAATTACCGATCATCGAGAAAGCCCAAGTGACATTCTTCACCTCTCCGGAAACCATTGCGCCGATCCACGCCCTCGCGATGAAGACCTATGATGTACGGGATGCTAGGGCACGGGGTATGAAAGACGAGGACGTGACGGAGTTTTACGGGTGCGTGCTCTGCCAGAGCTTTGCCCCTACTCATTGTTGCGGTATCACACCCAATCGTACCTCCCTGTGCGGGTCCATCAACTGGTTTGACGCCCGCGCCGCGGCGAAGGTTGATCCTACAGGGCCTATCTTTAAGGTTGAGAAAGGTAAGTGCTTGGATCCCCTTATGGGAGAGTATACTGGTGTCAACGAAGTGGTCTCCAAACGATCCCTTGGAGAAGTCAAAAAAGTCAATTTATTCTCTGGACTGGAATTCCCACACACCTCGTGCGGGTGCTTTGAAGCCATCGCCTTCTACATTCCAGAGGTTGAAGGATTCGGCATCGTAGACCGGAACTTCAAGGGGAACGCC
>MBAA01000105.1:15385-16313 GCA_001940655.1 Promethearchaeota archaeon CR_4 | reverse complement strand
GCAGCGCTCCAGAAGTTCCTGAAGGAGAAGAATCACCCCGTGGTCGAACGGTGGGTGAAAGAGGAAGAAGCCACTGAGGAAGTCTCGGCGGAAGAGGGCGAAGCCACAGGGATGGTACCTGCAGGCGGCATCCCGATGGGTACGATGACGATGTCAGTACCAGGCGCTGGAGGCATGGGCGGCGTTCAATTGATCCTCAAAAACTGCAAGATTCACGCGGAAACCATCATCATTAAGAAGATGGAACCCAGCAGCGACAAGAAAAAGAAGAAATAAGTCCATAGTCCGTTTTTATTGACCATTTTTTCCTTATTATTTATGTAATTAAATAAGTTATCAGAACTATTTTGAAAGCGGGATCATGATTCACTCCCACAGACAAGAATTTTTTTATATTAATTAGAATGCCAAAATTGATATATTGCGGCAGCATTTCCTCAGGATTTCACCTTGCATGTAAATGGTAAGTAGTACTTTCGTGAAAGTATGTCTAGAACATCTGATATATTTATCTTAGACCAACGCTTTTTCGAAATTTACTCGACATTCAACGGGAGATTATAAATTAATGCAAAAAAATCGACTAATGAAATATATCTTAATCGGAATCATTGCACCGATGATTTTCCTCGTGTCTATTCCCCATCCTCATGCGAGGGCTACACCTACCAGCCAATGGTTTCCAGCGGATGGGGAGAGATGTGATTATACATTAACATGGGCTCTTGGTTGCAAGAATGGAACCACTTGGGTCAATACCGAATTTAATGTTTACGATAATTCGGGAGTGCTGTTAATTATACCTATAAAATTGTCAACATGGACTACCTCTTTACCGGGGACATTAATAGCAATTAATGTAACAGTGACATTCCGGTACACGTACACCAAAGTCTCTGAAACCCAGTTAAACCGATCCGTGACCATT
>MBAA01000105.1:14311-15358 GCA_001940655.1 Promethearchaeota archaeon CR_4 | reverse complement strand
CCAACTGCCTATTTCATTCCTTTTTCTGTCCCAGGGGTCTATAATCCACTGATCATCAATACAGATGATGATTACGTGCAAATAAATGAGTTTTTCACTGAGGCCAGACGTTTCGTTGACTTTTTCGATACGACGCTCCTCCCCTCCGAAACGTTTCCTACACCAATATGGGCATTTGGGAGCAGCTCTAACGCACTGACTTATATTCAGGCAAAAACAGAGTCCAGTATTATTGCGATGTGGACAAATGTCAGTACCGGCACTAAAAATGGGACATACTTGGCTGATGCCAGAGGGCGCGTTGCTTCTTATACGTATTTTGATAACACGAATCTCGGCGTAGGTTTCTATATAAATTATCGGATGTGGCGGTTATCATTCACGAATGTAAATCCAATGGTTAATCCAACGGCGCCGACAATTCATTGTTTGAGCAACGTTTCGTATGTGGAGGGCAGTACGAACAATATCATCAAGTGGTTACCGTTCGACGATGATGTTGCGAATCCCACGTACACCATTCTACGCAATGGGTTCCAAGTTGCAAGCGGAATATGGGTTTCGGGTTACCCAATTGAGGTCAATGTTGACAACCTCCTCGCGGGAGATTATAATTACACCATTGTCTTGACAGATGGATTAGAAGGGATCGCCTCCGACACTACAATTGTGAGAGTAACTATAGGTTCATTCAGCATTTCACTTGAAACAATCGTACTTCTCGCTATTGGGATTTCCGCGATAATATTTGCCACTATTGCTCTTATACGGACGAAAAAAATCCCCCAATCTGGAGGAGAGGTTCCTGCGAAACGAAAATCAGGAAAGAAAGAAGATTAATCTATTAGTCGACAAGAAAAAGAAGAAGTAAATCTAAACAAAGTTCAGTAGAATTATTGTTACTTTTCTCTATTTTTTCTTTCATTATACAAGATCTCAGAACTTTTTTGTATGTGGGTTTATAATTTTCTTTCAAAGTTAGCTTGGGTTTTTTCTCGTGACCAGACCAGTCCAAATTGCGACTATTGGGGATAGCCTCACAGAAGG
>MBAA01000105.1:14104-14248 GCA_001940655.1 Promethearchaeota archaeon CR_4 | reverse complement strand
AACAATCGGCATTCAAGTTCTAGTCACGAATTGGGGCATTGCTGGGCAAACTATCCATCAAATCACCGTTCGCATACCTCGAGCAATTCCAACCGACATATTAGTTCTAATGGGCGGGACGAATGACGTGTGGGGATCTTCCTG
>MBAA01000105.1:12697-14093 GCA_001940655.1 Promethearchaeota archaeon CR_4 | reverse complement strand
AAAAGTCCTCCAAATTATCTGAAGATGTCGTGAGACAGATCGCTAGTGCAGCAGAATATGCAAAGTTAGGGGAGAAAGAGGGTGCAAAATATATTCTGATCTGTAGTGTACCGCCATTTGTCAGGTTGTCAACGCTCCCGTGGGATGTATGGAGTAATATAAAACACATCAACGCAGGGATCAAAGATCTCTGCAAAAATAAAGGGTATAATTTTTGCGACGTATGCACTGCGATGAGTTTAATTGATGGAACAGGTGATCCTAAGAACTTTACCGATGATGGGGTGCATTTCAGTCAGAATGGCAACCAGGCCTGCGGGGAAACGGTAGCAAATTGCATTGCAACGGTTCTCAACGTTGAATCTCCTCTTTAAATTTTCCCTTAATCTAAATAACTGCCCGGGCTTTTTTTCTTACGACAGGTCAGAACGATGTATTTCGCCTCCCGCTTGATGACTGCCTGGTCCTCAGGTTCGAGGGGATTACCTTCGAGGTAAATGTGGTAGGGTGTTCGGAAAAACTCCAGATTTTCGAGGATTGTGATCTGATTTTTACTGAGGTTCAGGTCTTGGAGGTTTACCAACTTCTCAAGGTTCTCAATCTTTGTAATTTGATTACTTCCGAGGTCGAGCTCCTTGAGGCTCTTGAGGTTGTTGAGATTTTCTATCTTGCTAATACGATTATTCGCCAGGTAAAGGTGCCATAGCTTTTGCAAGTGATCGAGATTTTGAAGTTTCGCAATCTGGTTGTGGGAGAGGTATAATCCCGTCAATCCACTCTGTGCGTTCAAATGATCTATACGCTGGATGAGATTGTTAGAGAGGTTGAGGCGCTCGAGGTTTGTTAAGGCTTCGAGATCAGCAATCTGCTCCAAAGAATTCCCCATGAGGTTGAGTTGGGTTAATTGGACGATTTCCCCAACCCCGCTTAATGTTTTGAGGTTATTCTCAGCAGCGCTCAACTGGCGCAATGTTCGGACGTCTTGTAGTGGGGAGAAATCACTTATCGAGTTGCGATTGAGGATGAGAGCCTCGAGATTCGGGAACTCGAAAATCTCACTGGGGATGGAGGAGATTTGTTGACCTGCGAGATTTAAACCCGTGATATGCCCTTGCTCGAGAACAAAGCTATTGTCCTGCCAAGTTGCATCATATAGTGTTATTTTCAATGAGTACTTCGCAATTAATTCTTCAGCGGCCTTTTTTTCAGAAAGATCTTGGATGGACGTGAGCATATAAGTAACCTCTGGATATTTCTGCAATACTGTTTGATTCGATTCTTGAAAGAGAAGTAGTTTATTAGTTATAAGTAGATTCTTTTGTACAATAAAAGGGACAAACCAGAAGCCATTTTTAGAAAGTCGCAGTTTTTTGGTTTTTTCGTATAATCCTATTGC
>MBAA01000105.1:11242-12672 GCA_001940655.1 Promethearchaeota archaeon CR_4 | reverse complement strand
AATAATTCCTTAGTAAAAAAGGAAACGCGTGATGGAATGAAAAAATTCTCCAACTTCTTTAAACATTGATGAAACAACGAGATTTTCGGCATCAATCTCAAAAATATTATTAAAGATCTTCCTATCTTCAAAATGGATTGATAGAGTTTATGTTCATAAATGGCGCAGAAGTTATTTTTCATGTGTCATAGGAAACTGTTTTTCCAAAAATCGTACTCTTCTTCGTATTTTTTGCGACTTTTTCGCAAAACAATGTTTGAATTGCGAAAAAAGTGGTTAGAGTCGCAATTTCTGTATCAGATAACGCTGAAATCTCGTACAATAATTCAAACAAATTTTTTAACAGTGCTTACTGTTTACTCCATGACTACCGTGGAAGTGTGAAAATTGGCTCAAAAACCAGCGTATTCGGAACTCATGCGTAACATCTACGCAGGGAAGTTTGTATTCACGGGTGAAATTGAACCGCTGAAAACAGCGAATATGACACCCTATATCAAGGAAGGGAAATTGCTCAAGGATGCAGGTTGCGTAGCGGGTAACGTAACCCACAATCCCAAGGCTGATGCAACCGTCTCGTCAATGGCAGCCTCCTACACCATCCAGAAGGAGTCTGGCCTCGAGTGTGTTTACCAGCTCACTTGCCGGGACATGAACCGCATGGCTCTCATATCAGACATCCTCGGCGCGGCGCATCTCGGTTTACACAATTGTTTAGCGTTAACCGGAGACCACCCTTCAGTGGGAGACACCCCCGAGTCTAAACCCGTCTTTGACTTGGATGGCCAACAGCTGGCTATGCTCGTCCGGGAAATAGTCGACAAGCACACTGCTTTTGGTAAACCCTTGAAGGAAAAGCTTGGACAATTTCCCCAAATGCACGTTGGGTGTGCAGGGAATCCAAACGGAAAAGATGACGGATTCTGGGCGGAAATTATGAAGATCCAGCGCAAGACCGGCATCGCCGAGTTCTGCCAGACCCAAGTGGCGTTTAACATCGACCAATCTATCGCCTGGTGCAAAGAAGTCGCTAAGAGCAAGATTCCCATCCTGATTGGTATCTTTCCTATGAAGAATTTTCCAACTGCGAAGGGATTCAACGACTTTGTCCCTGGCGTGAACATCCCTCAAGCAGTGTTAGACGATTTCAAAGCAGTCCACAAGAGCAACATGAGTGAGGAAGAAAAAGCGAAGACTTACGAAAAGAAGAATGTCGATTTTTGGGTGCCATTCCTCAAGGAACTCCGCTCGAAGAACCTCGTTGCGGGCGCTCACGTGATGGCGGTGCAATATGCGTCATGTGTAGGAGCGATTACTAGGGAGATGGCAAAGTAGGAGGTTGATACGATATGATCATCACAACCAAAAAAGACTACGCAGTTGTAAAGAAATTCCTCGAGTCATATGGGAAAAATGTTGTCGTCGTGGGA
>MBAA01000105.1:11119-11225 GCA_001940655.1 Promethearchaeota archaeon CR_4 | reverse complement strand
AATGTCGGGCACTGGTGGTGAACCTGAAGTCAAGGCAATGGTCGAACAATTGCAGAAAGACGGATTCAACGTGGTTCATTCGCTCATTTTGGATGAGGTCTGTGAC
>MBAA01000105.1:9914-11039 GCA_001940655.1 Promethearchaeota archaeon CR_4 | reverse complement strand
TGCGAGGCTCGCAAGTACGAAGACCCGTGCGGGTGGATCCAAATCTACAAGCAATTGAAGGCCATCAACCGTCTCGACCTTTTTGAGAAGGTTCGGGCTCCACGGGCGTTTACCGAGTCTGGCCGACAGCGATCTATTATCCTCCGCTAAATTTCTTTTCCCTCTTTTTCAAATCCCGATGATAAAAGGATCAGGAAAATCCGTTCGGAGTTTATTAAGGATGATCAACCGGGATTGCTATGCTAAAGCTGTATAATTTGCCCTCACACCTTAAATCAGTTGAAACGCTCGGCAAATTTGTGGACAAACTTAAGCAATGTTGGAAAAAATTTCCTTCCCTGCGTTTTTCGATTCCTGAGTTCCACCAACGCGTTCAAAACGTGTACGACCTTATTGATCAGCTCGTTGTGAAAGTGGAATATTTAGAAACTCCCACGCCGGAGGATTTTCGATTTGTTCGGGATTTAATCATAACCGTGCGACGAGGTATCCAATCAAAGTACTTACTGGAGGAATGCATTCAAAAGAAAATTGCCCGGAGAACCCCACAAAAGTATATCCAACGCACGAAGAATGCTAAAACTTTGATACAACAAATGTTGAAAGATACCAAAAAAATCCTCGAAAAATGCTACGAAATCACATTAAAGCTGCTCTCGACAAACCCCGTTGTACCCTATTGAGTGAGGATTATTGTTTAATGGAGATATCTTTTTTAAGAAAATTAGGAGTTTTTTTGCGATTCATATTTCACAAGGTATGACACTCTCACGAAAAGGTATGTTATTTTTCATCGGTTTGGTGGTCTTTTTACAACAATTATAGCCTATCTATCTGGCAACGATTGAGATCGATTCGATTCACTTCGTTAGATTTGCGGCGCTGCTTGGTTCGGCGTGTGCAAAGATCACTGTAATCCTCTCGAATTTCCTAGAAAAAATGCGTGCAATATTTGGGCGCAACTTCATTAAAATGCACCACTACTTCGCGATCGCTTCGGTAATTTTGATAACATTGCATCTTGTTTCATTTGCCATCGAAAGTATGGATCTCGGGGGTTTATTCCGCAACTTTCTTTCTGAGAAATCTTCTGGGATCCCGCGATAAGAATAATAGTGTCATTTT
>MBAA01000105.1:9643-9736 GCA_001940655.1 Promethearchaeota archaeon CR_4 | reverse complement strand
TGTCTTCCAATATTTCAATTTGATACCCCGGTTGACCGCGTTTCAAAACGTGGAATTGGGAATGATTATTCAAGGCTTGTCCCGGAAAGAACG
>MBAA01000105.1:5923-9616 GCA_001940655.1 Promethearchaeota archaeon CR_4 | reverse complement strand
GAGCGTTGGACTCGGGGATCGGATGGCCCATAAACCTTCCGAATTGAGTGGTGGCCAGCAACAGAGAGTAGCAATCGCCCGGGCATTAGGTCAAGATCCCAAGTTTCTGCTTATGGATGAACCCACGGGCAACGTGGATACCGCAACGAGAGATTCGCTGCTCACGCTGATTAAGGATGTGAATGTAAGCCAAAGTATTACCATCATCATTGTTACTCATGATCTTGAAATCGCACGACAAACTCGCCGAATTATCCATCTCGTGGATGGGTTAATCGTACCAGACGGGCATCCGACACCTACATCGGAGGGAGTTAATTAATGCGTATCTTAGATCAATTTAGTTACGCGGGAAACTCGGTGAAAACCCGGAAGACCCGGGCTGGTCTCACGACCTTAGGTATAACGATCGGCATCGCCGCTATAGTCTCGCTCCTTGCGCTTAGCAACGGTTTTCAAGCCGCGATTACAAAGCAATTCGAACTCGGTTTCTCAACGAAGACTCTGACTGTTACGAAAAATACAGGGACACTTGGAGGAATAGGGGGAACACCCGATCCTAACTTCCATCTTTATGTGAACGACAGCGAGATTATTGCCGGACTCTCCCAACACATAACATTAGTAGTACCCCACCTCCAACAACCATCTAGTGGGTGTAATGTAACGGTTGCAGGAAAGAACTATACTCTCAACACTATTGTAGGTGTGAATTTCACGGCCTATGGACAACTCTACCCAACAACTTTTGCGACCACGAATGGATCAATCCCTACAGGAGATACAAACACATCGATCGTGATAGGTTCTAACATTGCTAAGGATCCGTTGAATTACAAGGTTGGAGATAGCATCAATCTCACTTGGTATGAATATGGACATACTGGGTTGGAGCCAACCGATTCTCATAGTTATACTGCTCTCGTAGCAGCAATTCTCCCTGAAATTGGTGGATTTAGTCTTGCTGGGCCGTCAGATAACGGGGTGTACATACAAATTACTCCCGCGATCAACTTTTTCAATACAAACATATCTAGTTCCATCACCGTACTCCTAAATAGTGAAACAAAAGCTGTCATCAATGAAGTGACAAACGTAATCGAGAATGAATACAACCACCAAGTTTCCGTAATATCATCTACCGCAGTCTTGAACACTATTAACTCTATCTTCAACTTTATAACGGTCTTCATCGCCGCGATCGCGGGGATATCTCTCGTGGTCGCTGGCGTTGGGATTATGAATGTCCAAATCACTTCCGTCCTCGAACGAACCCGGGAAATTGGTATCCTCAAGGCAATCGGCGCGAAGGACCGAACCATTTTGTCAGTATTCCTCTTCGAAACACTGTTACTAGGCCTCCTCGGGTCTGCGCTAGGCATTGGAGTCGGGTGGGTGCTTTCCTCGGTCTTTGGAAGCATGATTGGGGGATTTGTGGGTGGTGGTAGTGATCCCTTTGGAGGTAATATATCCTTTGGCGGAGGTGTTGGGGCCGCCTCCTCTACCTTTTCGAATATGAGCATCTCCCCAATCCTTACCCCAAATCTTATCTTTTGGGCGGTTATGTTTGGAGTGATCATCGCCATCTTGTTCGGACTATACCCAGCGTATCGCGCATCCCGCTTGAAACCAGTCGATGCCCTCCGATCGGAATAACATAGTCTATAACATAACATTTTTTTTCACTCCTTCCCAATGAATAATAGAAAGAAGATGTGGATTACGTGAATCGGCCTAACTCAACACTCATTCGGTTTGAAGTACTCAAAATCTTAAAGAGCACGCCGACTCATGGTTATAACCTTTTTTTATTACTCTCACAGAAAGGCCTCGTCAAACATCCTTCGGAATTATATAAAATCTTACGGACTTTGAAAGACAAAGGTTTGTTGCATGAAGAATCTCAAGATTCAGGGCAGGGTCCGCAAAAGAAAGTACTTTCTCTCACCTCCAATGGTTTGGAGGAATATTATTTACAGATCACCGAATCCATCCAAATTCTCACAGATCTGATGGTTGAGGCAGTAATCACGATATTTCGTAACCTCCTCACGGATTTTTTAAAAAAAAGTAATATCCAATATGATAGATTCCAAAAATCTGCCCTATTTTTTGATTTCGCGCATTTTCCCCCTCCATTCCAAAAAGAATTCTTATTGAAATTTGTCGTTCCTTTGCAAGAGAAAAATTCTATTTATATCCGTATAGTTGGAAATTATCTATATGAGATTTCTTCCCTGCTGAATAAAATTGCATCAAATTTGATATTTTTGGATGAAAATCTCAGCGTAAAACCTCAATCAATGGATTATATTTTCCTCGTTGGAATCGAACGTGGAATTTTATTGAAAGAAAGAGTAACGAATTATGCCAACGTATTAAAACCTGACGGAGGAATAATTATAATACGACCCGGGAAATCTGGACAAGGAGGTCTACTATGGGGAAAGGGGGGCGAGCAACCACCACGTATCATTGGAATGATATTCCACGACTTCATCCAAACTTTTCCAGAGAAATTTCGACAGAAATTTGTCAACCAATGGCCTCTCAAAGAATTTGAAGAAGGATCTGCAAATAATTCGTTGGATTCTGAGATTGTTAAAATTCTAGAGGAAATCTTCACGCTAGTGCAAACACATGAAGAAATACCCTTTGTCAATATCTATTTCGCACGAAATCCAAAAAATCCCAATAGAGCGTGAATACATCTCATTTCTTACTCAGGATTTGGAGACAATCTGATATGCCATGTAGGTAAATGCTTCCGTGATATTTTCCCCGGTCTTTGCAGACGTTTCGATGAAGGGGACTCCAAGTTCGGCCGCTTTTGTTGCTAGTTGGCTGACCATGATCTTTTCTTGCGATACAAGATCCGACTTATTTCCAACGAGCATGATGGTGATTGACTCTGTAATTACAGATTTGATATCATTGAGCCAATAGTCAATACTTGCAAAGGAATCTGGGCGTGTTTTGTCATAGACGATAAAAACGCAACTTGCTCCGGCATAAAAGCGACTACGATATGCGTGGAACTGTTTCCGCTGTCCTGCGATGTCCCATATGAGAAATTCGACTTGACATCCCTCGGCAATGGAGATTGTCTTTTTTGTAATGTCAACCCCAATCGTCGTGGCGTAACTGTCCATAAATTTTTCTTCCACATAGCGCCGGATGAGGGAAGTCTTTCCAACCTGGTAATCACCGCACAAAATCACTTTTGTCGCAAATGATCTCTTCGGCATCTTACCACCTTGGAATTTTCCTAAAAGATCTAGGATAGGGGGAAAAATGAGCGGGACATTCGCTTGTTGAGCAATAATTCTGCTTGCTTTCTCAGCGACATATTTTCCAAAAACGTGTAAGGCATTATCATCTGTCTGAGCTGTGGCAAGACTTGTAAGTATCGCGTCTGTACCAGCAGAGGTGAAGAGAAATTTACGATCTTCTACATTCATATAGTTGGAAAACTCTTGTTTACCACCAAACTCCTTTTTAATGCGGTCAATGAGTGAGTCTACGAGGGCAGTAATCGCTCCTAGCTGTTCGTCTTCTTTAATTTTCGGCGAAACAACCGAACTAATGATCAATCCTTGCCGATCGACTACCGCTGCAGCATCTAAGTTCAATTTTGCTACATAATTTTTCAATAAGGTGTCTAATTGGTTTTTCATGGAAATCCACTACTTT
>MBAA01000105.1:4934-5873 GCA_001940655.1 Promethearchaeota archaeon CR_4 | reverse complement strand
CTTCAGGTGAATTCCGGTTTTTCTTGTCCGTACTTGAAAAAGATCTGACATGTACCTTCCATTGAGACCATACAGGGACCGACAGGATTTTGGGGAGTGCATTTACTGCGGAAGAGTTTGCACTCGGTCGGGTAAATTTTACCGGTCATTACTAGGTGACAATTACACCCGGGAGGGATATCCCGTGCCTTTGGTGCCGGAACGTTGAATTTTTCACACGCATCTACCCTGGAGTACTTTTCCTGTAACACGAAACCCCCATCTCTAACACGTCCAATCCCTCGCCAGTTCACAGTAGTCTGTTTGAAAACTTCGGTCATTACTTTTTGTGCTTCTAGATTTCCTCGAGGTTTGACTACACGCGAGTATTGATTTTCCGTTCGAGCGTCTTTTTTGGAGATTTGCCGAAGTAGCATTAATATAGCAAGCAGGACGTCATTTGGTTCAAATCCTGCGACAACATTCGGCATGTGGTATGCTTGGGAAAAGAGTGCAAAAGGCTGCAATCCTATGATCGATGAAACGTGCCCCGGAGCGATAAATCCATCAATATTTAACCCGTCAATTGACATCAATAGTTCCATTGCTGGGGGGATGGTCTTATGAGCACAAATGATGCTGAAATTCGAAGGAGCGTGAAGTAATTCATACCCAACTATAGGGGCAGTAGTTTCAAATCCAATGGCAAAAAACACAATCTCCTTGGTAGGATTCGCCCGCGCCAATTGAACTGCATCTCTCGGAGAATACATTACTTGGACGTTTGCTCCGTTTGCCCTCACCTTTGCTAAAGATAAGTCCTCTGCGGGCACCCGGAGCATGTCACCAAATGTGGTAAGGATGACTCCAGGCTGTTGTGCTAAAGAGATTGCTCGTTCCACATCCTCCGCAGGGCACACGCATACGGGACACCCGGGGCCTGATAAGATGTGGATGCTT
>MBAA01000105.1:3434-4886 GCA_001940655.1 Promethearchaeota archaeon CR_4 | reverse complement strand
GTTCCGCATACGTGCATAATTCGGACTGGATGGCTAATTTCTCCCGTAAATTTCCGGATTCCAGCAAGGATCTTGCGTGTGAAATTTTTATCACGCATTGTATTGGTCGAGAGCATAGAAGATGTATAGCGAGGCACGAATTTCTAAGTTCTTATAATTTTGAGGATTTTTCTTCCGCTTTCAACTGCTTTTGGAGATCCTTAATTTCCTTTTGGACATTTTTGATAGCTTGGGTTGTTTCCCGTTTTATGGCATTTAATGCCTCTTTATAGGTACTTTCTTGCTTACTTTTAGTAGTACCGATTAATTGTTCGGCCTCCGCGAGAGATTGGTAAGCTTTTCGGGTCTCCATTCTTGCGTTCTCAAGAAATTTAGTTGCGGCATCTTGAGCAGCTTTCTTTTGCTCAACAATAGCAACCCGTTGGTTAACTATTGCGCCAATTTTGGCCTCGATGGCGCTGATTTCCGCATCTAATTTAGCTTTCTGTTGTTCTTCTCTCCGATGCTGTTCGTCCTTCAATCTTTCAATATTTGCCATTTTGAAAGAGATTTGATCCTTCAGCGGATTTATTGTAGGGCTACTCATGCAAAACTCTATCAGTGGTACTGTTTATAATGGCTCTCATCCTTCTTTTTAAATGTTATATTAACAATAATAATTCGAGGTGATTAGTATCCGGCGGATATTTGACGTCCTATTTGATCCGGTGTGTAAATGGTGAGGTAAAGACGAGGAAGCATTATCTCTTTCGTTCCAAAAAATGGTCTTCAATGGGGTTGATGTCCTGATTGCGCCCGGCCAATATCTCTCGGGTCCATGTTTTTCTTTTGAGAAACAGGGAATGAGGCATCTCCTACGCAATGAAGAAGAAGGCCCCCGCCTAAAGATTGTCGTATGGAAGCAAGGCCCTGCAACGCATCTCTATACCTTTAAATATACCGTGGGAGATCTGAGGAAATCGCAGGAAAGCGTACTCCTCTTCGTCGATATGTTTACCTTCTTCCAACCCTACCTGATCGTATTCCTCACTATGCGAAATACCACCCCCAAATCACTGAAAGATATGACTCTACAGTTTCTCCTTAACTTCAACGTAGGAGGAGTGGAGTATTATGACGTGAATTGTGGCGAGTATCACCCCAAGGACAGGGTCATTACGCAAACAGCGGTTGGATTTCCTGTGATGGGTTTTGGATCACCAGTTCGTCCCAATCACTGGCAAGCGTCAAAAGCAGGGGAGTTACATCCCTACGAGGAACGACTCCATTTGAATGATCAGATGAACTGGGGTCCAGGAGACTGCGCGATTGGACTTGAATGGGAATTTCCGGGATTGGAACCAGGTCAAGACGGTTTTACCCCCATCATTATTGCGGGAGGTAAGGATTACCCCGAGTTCCTCGCCAATTACAAAAAAGGGATAGAACGAACCAAACGAATTACCCACCGCG
>MBAA01000105.1:3199-3341 GCA_001940655.1 Promethearchaeota archaeon CR_4 | reverse complement strand
ACGGGCGAGGTTTTTTAAATCAAGCGGATATGACGACGTTGGGTTTAGATGATTTCGATGTCGTGATGTTCTTAAACGAGTTTGAGGACTTTGGAGCGTGCCAGGTGATGAGCTCCGATTCCGTGGAAACAGGTTATTTTTT
>MBAA01000105.1:0-3078 GCA_001940655.1 Promethearchaeota archaeon CR_4 | reverse complement strand
CAACCCACTGAGGATACCGTGGTTTGGGTCGCGGAACACGCGGGGGAGCTTGCAAACTTACTGCGCAAGAGACCTGTGTATCGAAATATGGAAGTGAGCTGGCGAGACGCTGAGTGCGGCCACATCAAGCTTCGCATTATGAAGACAACCCCAGAACTTGGTACCGAGGAAGTTGCCATCATCGATCCTACCGGGCACGAGATTTTATTTGAGATCGTCCCTGCCGTGGATATGACTTTCAACGCTATCCTACTCCTCGATGTTTCTGGTAGTATGCAGAAAGAGGATATGAAGGTCAAGGACGTGGATGGGGCTATCGAAGGGCTTAAGAAAGGTATTCAAGACTCCGAGCAATTAAAGGAGTTCCTTATGCCATTCGAGGAAGGAGCAACGACTTCGAGAATCCGGGCTGCTGCTTTGTCCACACTCCTTTACCTCTCTCTGAAAATCGGGCGTGGGTGGGGCGAGAACGTACAAATCCTCACATTCGCAGACAAGGTGGAAGTTCTCCAGATTCCTGGAGAGTCTGCAAACAAAACTTCGGTCATCAAGTGCACGGGTGAGAATAAAGCCTTAAACTTGGATATGATGGCAAGCTACGTAATGCAAGCCTGTAATAAAGCGTCTGGTTTAACTGCAATGAGTGTTGCGCTGAAAAAAGCTGCCGAGTTCGTTACCCTCTTCCCTCCCAATCCAAAAACGGGCAATTCAAATCCCGCAATGCTCGTCCTACTAACGGACGGTTGGCCTACTACAGGGGATGAAAATGCCGGCATTCCCGTCAATCCGTTACCCATTGTGAAAAAGGACATTTCTTCGATTCCGGGGATCGTACTATATACCATCGGGATCGGTGAAGCGGACGATGCAATTCTCACCAAGTTATCGATGGCCGGGCGGGGAGAGTATTTTAAGGCTAAAAGCTTTGGCGAGCTCTGGCGGTTTTACGACACCTTAGCCCAGCGGTTTGCCATTGCCGCGAGGACCGAACCCAAGTCTTTCGAAGAAGCCTTCAAGGAAGAAAATCCTCAATAAAAATTAAAAGAATTCCTCGAGATCCACCAAATCTTTTTTCCTTCATTAATTCTATTTCAGTCTTCTATCAAATCGAAATCCACGAGTACAAGTTGATATTTCATCAAGCAATCTGGGGAGATATCCCGAACAAAGTCTCTTATTTTGATTTTTTCCCCATCCCGAATGATTATTGTCGAGAGACATTCTTGCCTGTGGGAACATTCAAATGCATAACAGAACTGGTGGTTGTACACTGAAGTCACGCCTTGAAACGTTCCTTTCTTCGGCATAGCGATGCGTTTAGTAAGTTTTCCCACTCTGACGACTTGCATCGGATCCTCGTGGAAATCATTCGGGCAATCGTGTCGTTTCAGTTTGACTTCCTCTATTTCGTAGGCTTGAAATTTTTCAAGGGGTTTTTGGCATATGAAAAAAAACTGGCATTTTTTACAGGCGGGGAGGTGCCCTCGATGTACGAATTGAAAACCGACCTTAGCTCGAGATATACTCGCAAAGGTGGTAAATTCGTCCGGATTCTCGGAGGGGTTCCCTTGCAAAGCCATAGAGATATATAGTTAAGATAATTTTTTTAATTTGCGGACATTTTTTATTATATTATGAAAACCATCGATGAGAATCTCAAGGTGCTTCTGGATAACCACCCTGACTTCAAGATCGTGGATCTAAATGAACAAAACCTTTCTCAACAACAAAAGTTACCCCATTTGAAAACCGGTACCACAACTTGCGGTTTAAAAGTTGCAGGGGGGGTCGTACTGGCCGCGGACAAGCGGGCGACGATGGGGAATTTTATTGCAAACAGGCAAGCGCAGAAGGTCAACCGACTACTGGATCACATTTGGATGACTATTGCTGGTGGCGTTGCAGACGCCCAATACCTCATCGACATTATGCGGGCAGAAGCTCAGTTGTTCGAGATGAAGCGAAAACGGAAGATCCCCGTAAAAGCTCTCTCCCATATGCTAGCAAATATGTTGTTCCGGAATAAGCAAAGTCCATACGAAGTCGGCCTTATAATGGGAGGGTACACGGACGATGAAGGCCCAGCCCTGTTTGACCTCGACGCACTTGGTAGTATCCTTCCAGAAGATTTTACCTCCGTGGGTTCTGGATCCCCCTTCTGCATTGGCGTCTTGGAGACGAATTGGAAACCCAATCTTACGCCTGAAGCAGGAAAGGCTCTCGCAGTCAAGGCGATTCAAGCAGCGATAGCCCGGGACATAAACACGGGAAATGGTGTGGACGTGGTAGTCATCACCAATGCCGGGTACGAGTTTGATCATATTCCAGTCAAATAATTTTCTTTCATAGTACTCTAACTTTTATTGAGATCTATAATAATGTGAATCCTCTTGCCTTTCAGTGTTATTTTACAAACGTGTTGTATTGATGGGAAGTGCTAAATCACATAAAGGTTAATATGAATAAAATTATTTATCGAGTAACTGGGTATTGAATAATAGCTAGATGTCATGGTGTTCTCACATAATTATCTGTCGCTATGTCACGGATTCCGCCTTCGTCAAACAGATGTTCCACATCCAAACAGAACTCATCAATAATGCTTATCCAAAGATGGGTATAACGATGTATTCGGAGATCATCGACAATGGCACACTCCTTTTTTTTGCCAGTTTTGGGGATTTTGAAAGATTTTTCGAGAATTATCTTGAATTTAACAAGAAAGGATTCAACTTCTTAATCCAATCGAAGAAATGCTCTCCTGACACTTTGGAAGGCAAGTTGGTAACATCTATTCAGATTACCGTTGAATTGACCGCTTCAGAAGTCCCAAAAGAAAAGATTATTGATCATATAAATTCAATCTATGAGAAAGTTGCAGGATATATAGTAAATTCTTGTTGTTGGGGGAAAAAATGCAATTGTATTAAAGTGAAACGCGTAAATCCCACAAGTATGACAGTCAATCTGCAACGAGAAGAAGAATTGCGAGAAATCCTATCTCTCATTCCCTTTGATAAAAAATACAAAAAGATTTGTAAAGATTAAGTTTTCCGATCAGTGTGAGACTCAGAACGC
>MBAA01000218.1:6349-6590 GCA_001940655.1 Promethearchaeota archaeon CR_4 | reverse complement strand
GAGGGAGGGTAAAAAAGGAAAAACAGGCAAAGAGACCTCATTTTCTCTTCGGGAGCCACGTTCTATGGCTCACGATGGAAAAGAGGCAAGAATTACCCCTTTCAAGAAATTTCGGATTTGGTTTCGTTAGGAGAGTCTGGAGGTTTTTGGGGAGCGTTTTTTATTTTTTTATGATGGTGATCTTGTTTGCGGTCGTGATTGTTATTGTGGTCATGGTTGCGTCTCCTCCATAAATTTTCGA
>MBAA01000218.1:0-6267 GCA_001940655.1 Promethearchaeota archaeon CR_4 | reverse complement strand
TTCCTTTATTTTTGGTAAAAGCCAGATGACCACAAGAAATCGCACGATCCCGGAGATCAGGAAAACAAATTTGAAGTTCAGGATAATATCGGAGGAAAAAATGGTAATGAGGGCACTGCCCGTCAAACCACCTGCGATAATACCAATACCTATTAGAAAATTATAATATGCCAAGTAAAACCCACGCTTGTGGGGGGAGATCGAGTCGTAGATGAAGTTTGAAGCCGCAAGATTAAAAGCTGTCCACCCAAACCCACTAAGAACTTGGGGAAAAAAGATTATATTCAAAGGGTCGGTGAAAAATATCCAAAAAATCGGTAATAACGGAATGATACTTGCCCCAATCCGTAACAACCAGACGTTACCTAATTTATCAGAGAATTTACCGAGGAGTGGATAAAGGATAATCGCGGTAATCGTCTGGGATAAATTCATAATCACGTAGGTCGTGTAGTCGAAAGATAAAATCTCGATCGCATAGATCCCAAAAAAGGGTCCTGCAATCATTTGCCCGAAGTTCACCAAAGTGACGAGGATAACAAAGCGCCCGAAGTTGTTTTTGGGTATTTCTTTTAGAAAATCCCGAAGTCGGACATATTCGCTCTTATCTAGCGAAAAAGACGGGTAATAGTGACGGGAAAGAAGAAACGAGGAAGAGAGTCTCGATCCAAACGCAATGAGAAAAATTACCGCGAAGCCCACTAAAGTCAGATTTATACTCTGAAGTGTCTGCAAGAGATATGATAACAGCAGGATTACGATGATGGCAACTGTATTCATCACCACGTTGCGTTTTGCAAAATACCTACCTCGTTGATTCTCCGGAACAATATCGCCCATTAAAGAAAACCATGGTGGCCCGCTTATTGCACCAGTACAGATATTGCTTGAATATACGAGGATGAGGAGGATAGGAAGGGAAGACACCAAGATATTGCCCCACATTAAACCCGCTACAACAACAACGAATAACCAAATACATGCCTGCAAAAATGCACCTATAACGGTGATACCTTTCCGCGAGCGCTTTTCCATAAGATGGGCGCCGAGGAGTTGACCCATCGGGGTCATGAACCCTGTCAAGGAATTCATTATACCGACTTGAAGTGTGTTAGCATTCAATGCTAATGCATACGGGACAATGTAATTATCCCCAATACCAATCGCTACGACCGCAAAAGACCCTTCTGCCAAGGAAGTCTTCATCGTCTTTTGCTTTGCGACAACCTCTTCCGTATTTTTGCACTTTTCGGCGTGAGACGATTGAGTAATGTCAGGTTCCATATTTGGTCAAAAAATAGGAGCTACATTCATAGCCTTCGGAATTAAGTAACTAATATGAAAGAATATTAAAAAAATCTGGGAAAAACTATAAAAATAGCATGAACAGAGGATTAGTGAATACTCAAGTTACGTTTCAGTGCCATCTCAAGAGAGCGAAGTACTATGGATAATTTAACCGGACTTGTAAACGACCTCCAACGAAAGCTAAAGGAAAGAGAAATCCGTATAAAAAAACTCGAGACGACTCTCGAATCTGTAGGAATTAGACCTGGCGATGGATCAATTCCAGAATCGTTGCCAGAACCTGTGGTATTACTCCAAAAAGTTGCTGAATTAGAAAAAAAAAACCAGAGCCTACAAACGGAGTTAGAGGAACAGCAACAGAAAAAGGGTCCAGACGCAATGGGGGATCTTGCGAAAGAACTTCAAATTAAGCTCCACAAGCGCGATGATTCCATAGCAAAGCTCGAAGCTGAGGTAAAACAATTACGTGATGACCGCGGGAGGGCAAAGACGTCCCCGAGTTCCGACATAGGTAATGTTCTTGAATCAGGAGCTAGTAAAAAGGACGAGATTATAAACCAGCTCGAGAGTCAAATCAAAGAGAATCTACGTCCAAAAATTATAGATTTAGAGACTAAGATCCGGAGTTTACAATCTGAATTAGAGGAGGTGCAGCAGCAAAAAAAGAACCTTGCAGCAATGGGGGATCTCGCTAAGGAACTTCAGATCAAGCTCCACAAGCGGGACGATACCATTGCAAAACTCGAAGTGGAAGTAAATCAATTACGTGATAGGTATGGAAAGGCGGGAGAAATGCCAATTCCCGAATTTGGGAAAGATTTTGAATCAGAACTCAGGAAAAAAGACGAAATAATCAGCAAGCTCGAGAGTCAAATCAAAGGACAATTAAATCCAAAAATTGCGGATCTTGAATCTAAGATCCAAAATCTACAAGCCGAATTAGGGGAACAACAACAGAAAAAAGGGCCTCAAATGGTAGGGGACCTCGTGAAGGAACTTCAAACTAAGCTCCACAAGCGAGACGAAACCATTACAAAACTTGATGCGGAAGTAAAACAATTACGTGAGAAACACGGGAAGGGGGGAGAACCCTTGATTCCCGATAAGGAGAAAAATCTTGAATCCGAGCTAAAGAAAAAAGATGAGAACATCGCCAAGCTTGAGCGTCAAATTAAAGAAGATTTAAACCCTAAAATTGGAGAATTAAAGACTAAAATTCTGAGCTTGCAAACCGACTTAATGGATCAGCAACAGAAAAAAGGTCCCGCAGCGGTAGGGGATCTCGTGAAGGAGCTGCAGACCAAACTCCGAAAGCGTGAAGATCATCTTACAAAACTCGATGCAGAAGTCAAGCAATTACGTGAGAAACACGGGATCACTGTTGTATCCCCGATTCCCGAGGTTGGGAAAAACTTTGAATCCGAGCTAAGGAAAAAAGACGAGATCATCGCTAAGCTCGAGAGTCAAATCAAGATGAAGGAAAGCCCTAGAGTTGAGGAGTTAGAGGCGAAAATCCGGGCTTTACAAATGGAGTTAGTGGAATCAAAACAGGGGATTGGAACACGGGTATCAGGTGACCTGGCGAAGAGTCTTCAAACCAAGGCCCATAGTCGTGATGAGACTATTTCAAAACTTGAGATGGACGCAAAGCGGTTTCATGGTGACCTCGAATCCGAGCTCAAGAAAAAAGAAGAAATTATTGCTAGCCTTGAGAACCAGATTAAAGAGATGACAAGACTCAAGCTGCCCAATGAGCAACGCTGGTGGTATTGAGCACACAGGATTACCTCCTCCCCACCCTTAATTTTTCTCCTTTTCCGAAATACTCACTTTTTTTACTATTTGAACATAGATCTGCCTTGATTATGTGGATGATTTCAACCATTATTTTTGACCTGAATTTGACCGTTGTCGGAGTGCGGTTCGACGATCCCGATGACAGATACAAGGACAAGCTGGGTGTCTCGAAAAAAGCACTCTTTCATGCAGCGGTTGCCCACTGGGAAGAGTTCGAGACGGGTAAATTCGGTCAAGAGGAATTAGCGCAACGCATCATAAAGGAGTTAAACCTCTCGCCGGAAAAAGGACCTGAAACGCTGCGATTGTTGCGAGAGGATATCTACCTCGTAGACGGCATCGAGCAGATATTGGCGGGATTGTATGGTAAATATCGTTTAATTATGCTAGCAGGGGATGGGGAGGATTTCCTGCACGCTAAATTGGATAAGTTCAACTTGAAGCACTATTTCAGCAAAATCTATTGCACATGTTACGAAGGAATTCGCAAGATCGACCCCCAGATCTATCACAACGTCCTCGTTAAAGAGAGAATTGCCCCAAGCGATTGTTTATTCATCGATGACAACCCAGAGTTCATTGGAGTAGCGCAATCCATAGGAATACACACAATCTTGTTTGCAAATAGCTCCCAGTTGCGAGAAGACTTGGAAAAATTCTCCATTTTCATCTAATTTTTTTATAGCAATAAGATTTTTCACCAATTTGGATCCTATAAAACGCTATAAAAGCCAAAAAATCCATTCGTAAGATACATAGGAATTCTGCGATCCCGTTGTATTATGGAGAAAAAAAAGAAAATAATTCTTATCATCGTTATTGTGTTTGGAGCATCCTTTCCTTTTTGGATTTCACCGCTCGTTGAAAGCATTCAATACGACTTCCGCTATGGGGATGGGATCATTAAAGCCAACCTCTGCGACGTGGACAAGGTCAATATGACCTCGAAATTCAGGTCGTGCGCCGGTCATCCTTATCCGCGATCACAAGATCCTATGAGTACGTCAAGTGAAAAACACTACATTGCCCTGAAGTATCAATATTTTGAAGACGCAGCTGTCGATGTGAAGCTCTACGCCATCTGGGATGGGACAATCGAAGCCATTACTAATGATACTGGCACTATTCAAGTCGGTAAACAAATTCACCTAAGTTCGGCAGGGTGGACAGCGGTCTACATGCACGTCGATCCCTTGCCTTCACTTCAAATTGGCCAACGTGTGATGGCAGGGGAGTTGATAGGGTATTGCGACGTGCCTTACCCCCCTATGAATTATACTTCCTTCGACATCTGCATCCACCGTCACCGAGCGTTCAGCGACCCGGGATATTCATATTTTGAGTTAATGCCGGATGATATATTTGCCCCTTGGGCAGCGAGGGGCGCCACGAAGGCCGCTCTTGTCATTCCTGCCGATGTGAGAACCAAAAACCCTTGTCAGACGGGTTGTACCGACAATTTGCTCTGTTATAACGTTGATCCCGCCAATTGGATAACGCTGGCATAATCAATTTTATCGGAATAGAGACTTATTTTTTATTTCTTTTGAGTCCAATTTCGGTAGCTCTTCCCTTGAGTAAATTATTGATGAAAGAGATGTCTCTGTCAATTTTTTTCCGTGCATACCACCACATGAATCCCCCAGGAAGTCCGAATACTCCACATATAGCGGCTGCGAGGAAATAATTGTTTCCGGTGGTTGTGATGACTAAACCAGCAATTAGGGGTGCGACCCCTCGTCCTAATGTTTCTAGGAACTGGTTCCAAGCAGTAATGATCCCCTGCGCTTCAGGCACGTTGATCGCTTGGAGCACGGGGGGTTGATTGATGTCGTATATGCCTTGAAAACCCTTTATTATCATCATAATCCCCCCGAGAGTCCATATGGCAGGGATAACAAATAAACCACCAATGTTCATTCCTTGCTCGAGAGTCAGTTCAGGTAGAGGTACAAGGAACAAGGAAATCTGCCCTACAGTGAGAAAAAAGATTGACATCGCAATGAGCGTGAGTCGATGCTTGATGTTCCTTGCACCAATTTTGTCCGAAAGACGTCCGAATACAATTGAACCTAGGAGGGCTCCAGGAAGAGCAAAAACTGCGAGAAAAACAGCAGTGGCTGTCATACTGATGTGGTGGGATACGCTTGCAGGTATGGGAGCAATAAAAAATTCGTGCTGGTGAGAAGGGTACACGTGAAAAGTCCTTCCAAGAACGCTACCACGTTAGTTGGTTTAAAGAACGTGGATTTTACGGTTTCACGAGTGAGATTATATGTATAGTGGGTATTGACATCAGCTAGAACGTCTCGCAATTCTACGTGTTTGATACCTCTTTTGGGTTCAGAAATCGTAATCGCGATGAGTATCGCAGCAAGATGAACAATTCCTCCGATAATCCAATAAGATAATTGCCAAAGACCCGCCTCGAACAGCGTAGCTGTCAAGATTAGTCCACAAATATTAGCAAATTGGGCAGAAGCATTGAACACGCCAAAAAAACGCGATCGCGTATGGAGGTCGAGCGTATCATTGGTATACGAGAGAATTGCCGGCAAAAATCCCCCATTTCCAAGTCCTGTCATACCATAAAGTTAGAAAAAACCGATGAATGACAGAAAACCGAGACCTGCGGGTACAAACCCCACGGCGATGAAAGCAAGTCCCGGGATTGCCGTACTGATAACCAGTTGGATTTTTCGGTTATGAAGATCCACGATACGCCCCACTATCATTCCTGAGACTGCGAGTACCCAGGTTCGAATCGTGATGATGGAACCTAACTCGGCCGCGTGTAAATCGAAAGGTTCACTAGGCCATATCATATTTGATACTGCCAACATCACGATTAGAAACCCAAACGTCATTCCATGAGCGCCATTCGCAAAAATGAGGGGCCACAGGCGGCGAATTGGCGAGATCTCAGGTTTAGGACGCAGGATCACTTAAAGTCACTTGAGAAGAAATAATAATTAGAAATTGTGAATAAGATATTTATCCTTACCCGACCTCTGGATCTCATTTAATTCGGCATGGATGAAATCCTGAAAAACCTCATATAAATATAAAAAGAAAAAATAATATCTTTACCGTGATCGCCGCTCTCAGGCGGGGGAGGTGATTTCCTCAGTTGCCCGAGAAACCGCTGCCTTGTTTGTTTTG
>MBAA01000073.1:8833-9057 GCA_001940655.1 Promethearchaeota archaeon CR_4 | reverse complement strand
ATTTTTTATTATTTTCTTCAACACACTAATATCACTATGTAAGCTCTTGCTCAGATATGGGAGACGACTTTCAACCCAATTTTTTGGTGCTTTCTCAACTAGTTCTAATAAGAAATCTCGCAACAATGCGCTTCCTGCGCTCGGAGCTACTCTTATGATAGCTCGGATGACCTGAATTTGCATCCTCGAGTTAAATCCAAAGGGAAGACTTCCCCCTGCTTTCT
>MBAA01000073.1:6815-8751 GCA_001940655.1 Promethearchaeota archaeon CR_4 | reverse complement strand
ATGCTCCCAGGGTGGCAAAATTATCCCAGTCCTAAGACGTTTTCCCTGTGGAGAACGATTTATTTTATGAAATGCGGTTCCATCTTCATACGCCCCGTAAATCTCTTCGGAGCCTGTAGAGATCACCGTGTGCACTCATTTAACTGATGATTCGAGAAATCTGGGATATTTTTGGGAATCCACTGGGCATCGGAATAAGATTTCGTTGTTTAATAGTTCAAGATATTTGTTGAATGTAACACGCGCTCCAATTTTAACACCTGCGTTACAGAGATTCGGGTCCGATGAAAGGGGATACCATTCTTCGAAAGCGCCAGTATCTTCATTGCGGTTAATCCAATCCCGAACAGGATCGAATCCCCAAGTATCACGATAATACTCGCTAAAGTGTGAGGAAAATTGTACTGTCCCTGCACGCAAATTTGTTTGGAGATTTTTGCGAGACATTGCAATCTTTCCGTGCAAATTATTAAATTATGCATTCCTGGAACTCGGATTTGTAATACCTTTGATTTTTTTTCTGCACGGAATCTCAACTATACACAGTCTAATAAGGATCAATCATAGACACGTTTATACACGTATATTCTGACTTTTTCATAAGAGGGTTCAAACTATTCATTTCACTCTTAAATGGATTAGAACCTCCTGCGATTCATTTGTCTCGCGAAAATTTTGGTTAGATTTTTTTTGAAGGCACGACATTACTGCTTGAGGATGCGTATGATTGAGAAAGACTCCCCTGACCGGAAAAAACTAGTCGATGACGTTCTCACCACAGTCTCTGAGAAGAAGATCAAATTTGCCCAACTCGAGTTCACAGATATTCACGGGATCTTGAAGAGCGTCAATATAAATGCGAAACGCTTGGAGGAAGCGCTCAACCATGGGCAAAATTTCGACGGATCGTCCATCACGGGATACGGGAGTATCGAAGAGTCAGACATGGTGGCGCTCCCGGATCCCTCGACAATGGTGATCCTACCAACGCGAGACGGGAAAGATAAGAAGAGCGTGTGCCGATTCCTGAGCGACATCTATAAACCTGATCGATCTCGATATGCTGGCGACCCTCGGTACATCCTCCAGCGTCAAATTGCCGAGGCAAAGAAATTAGGGTATGAGTATATGTGTTCACCGGAATTGGAGTTTTTCTTGCTCCGGGAAGTGGAAGGAAGTTCGGTGAATCCCCCGGTCGCCAGTGATATGCGGGGTTATTTCGATTACGATCCCGGGGGGGAAGACGAGTTAATTCGGCGGGAGATTGCTGATACTGCCGAGATGTTTGGCGTGGAAATCGAAATGTTGCATCACGAGGCTGCGCTTTCCCAACATGAGGTTGATATCAAATACGGACCCGTGAACACGCAGGCGGATAAGACTGTTTCTATGAAGGTGATCATAAAAATCATTGGTGTTGCGCACCAGAAGATTGCTACATTTATGCCGAAACCCTTTTATGGCGTGAATGGATCCGGCATGCATGTGCACCAGAGTTTATGGAAAGGGGGGAAGAATACTTTTTATGATGCAAATGATCCCACCTACATCTCCGAAACGATGAAGCAGTTCATCACAGGACAACTTACCCACGGGCGGGAAATGTGCGCGGTGCTGGCATCATGGCCGAACAGTTATAAACGCTTAGTTCCCGGATACGAGGCGCCCGTCTACATCGCGTGGGGCTTCAAGAATCGATCCCCCCTCATACGGGTGCCAGACTTCGGAGGAATCTCGAGCGCCGCGCGGTGCGAGATTCGCTGCCCCGACCCCGCTGGTAACCCCTACCTCCAATTTGCAGTGCTCTTAGCTGCAGGCATCGATGGGATCAAGAAAAAGATGGATCCTTTACCCGCCACGGATCTCAACGTCTACCATCTCACCTACAAGGAACGAAAGAAACTAGGTATTGTCTCGTTACCAGGTTCCCTCGGCG
>MBAA01000073.1:6657-6799 GCA_001940655.1 Promethearchaeota archaeon CR_4 | reverse complement strand
AACCAACCGGGGAAGATCATTTTTTTGATTTGAAACTATTTTGTTTTGTTATGGTCTTCAGTAAAAAATCGAGAAAAATCCTTGTCACCGGTACTCTCCTCGTCCTCGTTTCTTCAGCAACCTCGTTAGAGACTGCTAAAGG
>MBAA01000073.1:3627-6585 GCA_001940655.1 Promethearchaeota archaeon CR_4 | reverse complement strand
CACGAGTGGGACAGCCCAAGAATTACGGATCGACAGGCAAGCAATCTCTAAAGCAATATCAAGCCATTTTGGATAATTTAATTAATTCATGATGTTTGAACCGATTACGGGAAATCCGACAGAATTCCAGTTATCCGGACAATTTCCTCTTCATGACGTTTTCCTTCGCCAGTGGGGCTTCAGGTCAGTATGGGACGTGGGGCGTGCTTCCAGATATTTATATGGAACCGCCATATCTCCCCGAAGCACCAAAATATCAAGCCATTTTGGATAATCTATAAATCTGAACGCAGACTTTGATTATTTTAAAAATTTCATTTTTTTCAATAAAGATGAAAAAATGCACCATGCGACCATCCCCAATTTGAGAATCCACTGGTATGCGTTATAATAATTGCAATTTTACGATATCTCTGATATCTTGAATATTTTTAACGGCCAACCAATTCACTTAGATAAATTTTTTAAGGTCTAAAGTGAAGGCAACCTCTATGGTAAACAGAAGAAAAAAAGCTGTAATAATTTCTCTCCTAGTCCTGGTTACCTCAATGGGGGTAATAACAGCAATGACTTTCTGGTATCTAAAGCTGCGTCAATTGAGATTATCGATGCCGGATATCACTTTACCGCCTGAGGACGATGATGAATTACCACCTGGACCACCTGAAGAAGATGATTGGTTGGATCCAATTGTCAATGATACGCGATTTCTTCCCAACCCTGGGGCGATTAATTTTGGGATGAATCTTGGAGGAATCACTGATTGGGGCAGGGAATGGCCATTCTTGAATCTCATGAAATGTTGCCGGCCGTGGATGACCGCGAATACAATCTGGGTGGAAAACGGAGAAAATGAATGGAATACGGAATACATTGCCTACATAGAATGTGATGCTAACGGGTACCCCTTAGAACTTCCCTATATCAATGAAACCGCAGAAGTCCCCCAAGGTGTTCACACGATCTTTGCCTCAATTTCCAACTTTCCCCTGGGAGAATATATATTTACTTATGATGGAAACGGTTCCTTTACGTTTCCCGGGAATTGGGAGGTTATAACCGAAGAGCCGGGTCGAATTGAGTTGAACATTTCCGATAACTCGGGGCCAATCGCGTTCCACATCAATTATTCCCAACTTGGCGATCACGTGCGGAACATCACGCTGGTATATGGGGTATACGAATCCCTTTTATCCCAAACGCCCTTCAATCCCGCGTGGACGGAGAAATTGTCGGATTTCGAGGCGATCCGGTTCATGGACTGGGCGGAGACCAATTTTCACGAACCACTGGTCGATTGGGTGGATCGGTCGCAGGTCGGGGATTATTCCTATCAATTAGGGAGGGGCGTGCCCTACGAGCACATGACTGACGTGTGTAATCGCCTGGATTGTGACGCGTGGATCTGCGTGCCCCACGAGGCGTCTGACGATTACATAACCCAGATGGCAGACCTCTTCCGTGAAAATCTGGATCCAGAGTTGACCCTCTACGTGGAATATTCCAACGAGATCTGGAACTGGATGTTCCCCGCCTCGCATTATTTATTAGAGGGAGGGGATCAAGACGTGGACTGGCCAGAGCGGATCGTCCCCTTCATCCAGAACGTGATGGACATCTTCTCGACGGAATTTGCGGGCCAGTTGAATCGGTTGGTGAGGGTCGTGGGGGTCCAGGCTGGGTGGTATGATGTCGGCAATCGCACGATCTCGAACATGCGCCCCGGGAGTTTTGACGCGGTGTCTCCTACGGCCTATTTTGGATTTACTGAGGCTGCATATACGACCTTAGATGTGTTGGGATCAAGCACCACGGTGGGAGACGTTTTTAACCTAGCCCGCGAATCCGTCGATGGGGAAGGTCTCGAGTGGATTTCCCTGTATCTAAACCGAACGATGGAACTGGGGTTGAAATTCCTCTTCTACGAATCGGGGCAACATTTAACACCCGACCCCTTTGGATCCGAGCAACCATACAACCAAGCGCTAGTAGACATCCAATTCCACGATGCGATGTATTACCTGTACAACTATTGGATGAACCGATTACGGGAAGTGCGCGAAAATTCCAGTTACGCGGACAATTTCCTCTTCATGACGTTTTCCTTCGCTAGTGGAAGTTCCGGTCAATATGGTACTTGGGGCGTGCTTCCTGACATTTACATGGAACCCCCATACCTCCCGGAAGCGCCGAAATATCAAGCCATTTTGGATAATTTAATTAATTCATGATGTTTTTTTACCTTTTTTTCTATGTATCTAGAAGAATGCTGGGGTTAGGCAACCGGCGAGAACCCAACCCATGACAAGCGTGGAGAAGGTTACAGTTGGCACGAGGGAGTGCATGTGGTCGAAAAGGTACCAATTTATCATAGCGCACAATCCCGTGACTGCATAAAAGAGGAAAAAGACTGCAGGGGTGATTGCTCCGGCAAACAAGAAAAACCCAATGCTCATAACAAATGGCAACACAAATATGAGGAAAAAATTGAGAACTTTAGTTGTTTGGTTCTTATAATTGGATTGCGTTTCGTTTATCAAAGTCTGAATGCGGTGACGAAACATCCACTCTATCCCGAGAGAAAAGGAGAATGATACTAAAAAAGAACCTATTAAATAAAGAAATGAAATTGGAAATACAAACAAGAATCCGAAAATATATGTTAATGTATAAATACCTAACAGAAACGCCACGCTTAAGGCGAGGCCTATGAAAAAACCCTTCACGTATCGCAAGGCGTGGCGTTGTCGGGAATTAGGAGAGGTACTTACTAACTCTCTAGTGGTTTCGAGTGGTTTTGAAATCCATTTATCGTGCGTTATCCAGTGACCTCTGACATATTCATAAAAAAATGCCGTTCCTAATAAGAAAAATCCCATCAAGCCTAATTGATAATGGAAAGGCAAGAAATCCAAGAGGTGCACTCCAGCGAAGATGATGAAAATGATCGCTATAATA
>MBAA01000073.1:2981-3542 GCA_001940655.1 Promethearchaeota archaeon CR_4 | reverse complement strand
CTTCAATCCACTTTCGGCGCTCGATAGACCTTCCTATTTGATCAACGAGTATTACAAAAATTGCTGGGAACAATCCAAAAAGGGCTAAAATCTCTAAAGCAAAAAACACGAGAGAAACAGGAATGCTTGATTCAACCTCATGAATCATCGCATTAGCGCGATCTGGTGAAAGATAAGGAGCAAACCAAGCGATTGTACTTCGAATCACGAGATCATCATAGAGGAGGTGATCTCCAGAAACCTGTTTAAACGAATGACAAGTTAGGTTCGTGGGGTCATTTGCTTTGAGAACATCATAGGCAGCGAGATTTACTGCAATAGGGATGGATGCATCGTTCTTCCCATGGATAATGAGTGTTTTATTGAGGGTTTTCCCTGATTGCAGGTAGGTCAGAGGAGAATCGTCTGACGTGAAATGATCAAAGGGGTGACCAAATGGAAAAAGAGTGTCTGCCGTTGATTGAATATTGGCCATGTTCAAGAGTGGAGCCCAGAGAACCCCGACTGTAATTCTACTATCAGTGATTAACCCCATCGCTGCGACTAATCCTCCAAATGAAT
>MBAA01000073.1:0-2961 GCA_001940655.1 Promethearchaeota archaeon CR_4 | reverse complement strand
GAAGAATTCCATAATTCAGGTCTTGATTGGATGTAATCTAGCGCACCAAAGATAATTTTCCAACAACCTGTCGTAAAGGCATTCGTATTTGTGCCATGTCCAGGTAAATCAATTGATAAAACATCCCACCCACGATTTGTGAACTCTAATAAACGGAAATCATACGTTTTCAAGCTATTATATCCATGAATGAACAAGATTATAGGCGTTGGCCGGGATTGAGTATTCGGGGATCGGTAACAAAACGCGGTTCCCTCCTTGTCGACATCGTAGGGAAAAGTTATGTATTGGGTACCAGCATCCTCCATAGAAAAAACGATTACAATGGCGAGTAATCCGACCCACAGAATGAAAGCACCGAGAATGCCTCTGTCTTTCGAAAATCTGCGTCGCAATTGTGCCATATAATCCGTCTCCAAAATTTCAGAAGTCTCTCCAAATTATATAAACAAATCCTTATTACGGTAAAAAAAGTTCCTCTTCTCCCTATTCTTGGATAATTCTTCCAAATTAAATAGTAAGGGCAGATTTTATATACTTGAGATCGAATATTCTTAATCTAACATTTTCGGGAAGTTCTAGGTGCATCTGATATGTCCGGCAAAGAGGACGAGAGTCTCACCCCAGAAGAGTGGGCGTTGGTCAATGCCATCCTTTATGCCGAAGAGGATGCCAAACAAATTCGCCAGATTGTCCAGAGCTACAAGATAAAACGTGATGCGAATGATAAATCCGTAGCTCTCTTCCTTTTCTCGTTAGGTGAGAAGCTTTTCACGCGTGAAAATGTGAGTTCGGCTACAAAGCTTTATTCCGCGTGTATCTTGTTGGATCCTTCATTTGTCGATGCCTATTTGCGCAAAGCAGAAACCCTCGATTGGCGAGAGGATTTTGACAAGGAAAGGGAATTTCTTGAAACTGCCGTTGAAAGGTTTCCAAATAGATCGGACCTTCTCCGTGAATTAGCGAATCTCCTAGATCTCCAGCACGATTATTCTGGGGCAGCAGCACATTATAAGAAAATGCTCGAGATCAATCCACAAGATGGAGAAACATATTTGAAATTGCTCCAATTCCTGACGGATCACCAAATGAACAGTAAGATCACCCGCCTCGTTGACGAAATCCCCATTCCCCCCCTCACTCCACGTGATTTATTCCGCGTGTTCAATTTTTTCGTGTTTGCGTTCGAGGCCACGCAGCTGTATGAACGGGCGCTCGAATTTGCGGATAAAGCCCTGAAATATAAACCAAAGCGAATTGCTTTGTGGGAGAAAAAGGCAAAAATCTATACCGCGTTGAAACAATACTCGAAAGCATTACAATGCTACAATCAAATGATCCTCATTAAACCGCAGGCTAAGAAATACCAAGACATTCGGGACAAATTTGTAAGTAAGCACAAATTATCATTTGGGTAGAAATCTGAGTTATCAAGTATTTTATTCCTCTTCTCCCTTATCCTCCTTCTTACCCGTTTTACTTAACTTGGAAACGTCTAACACGTCCATTTCTTCCTCAGATTTCCATTTTCGTTCCTCAGGGCGGGCGGCTTCTTCGACTTCTTTGAGCAAATCTTGAACTTCGCTGATGCCTGATTCGTTTTCCGTGAAGGCCGCTAATATTTCCTTGCAGATCTTAATTGCGTCTTCAAAGTACCGCAAGCGACTCAATTGGCGAATTGCCTGCATCTTATAGTCACGATCAGCCATAAGTGGGATTTTTTCCATAATCTTGTCCCGCAAGGTCTTCGTGATCTCGGGAGCAAATTTTGCTTCTGACATCCTCTTGGACAAGAGCTCAAAGCTATTGATGACGTTGTAAATCTCTATTGCGGGATAATCATCGATGTTTTTCAGAATCATTTGAACGAGAGGAGGAACCTTCTCAGGTCGCTTGCGGAATGAAGTTACCGCAATTTGAACGAGACTTTGCTCGAAAAGGAACTTGCTTTTAATGTCTTTTAAAATATTCTGCGTGGTATAATCCAAGAGAAAGGGTTGGTTGAATTTTTCCACCACATCGCACAAGAAGTTAACTAAGGTAAACCGTAGTTTTGAATTGACAATATTATTTTCCCCCGTTAAGGATATGATGGCAAATTTCACGTACTTGAGTCCTTCCTCAATATTGGGGGGTTCTAGTCTGAATTGGTCGAATGATTTTTCAAGAATAGGTTGCAATTTCGCCGAACCATCAAATTCATATCCCAAATACTTACCGAACTCAAATTCTGGACCAGCGACTTTGCCTTTCTTTGGTTTTTTTGCTTCAGTTTTCTTAGTTTTCTTCTCTTTTTCTGCTTCGATCCGTTGCTCAATCTCTATTATCTCATTATCTGGAACAATTTCAAAGAGTAATTTATTTGCCCGATCCCACGTGAACTTGAATTTCTTGCCAGGATCTAATTTCAATGCGTCACGTACATCCTTGGGGACGGTCAAGGATCCCGCTTTTGACAGGCCTATTACTATAATCATCGGTTCTTGCGAACCCTCAACAATCACAGGTTGAGTACCACCGTCTGGTGCTTGCGTGACCGGAACTTCAGGATTGATCTCATTTGTTGCTTGTTCGGCAATTTCATTACCTTGAGAAATCTTCTCCCCAGTTGGATCTTCTTCAGTAGATTCTAAGGGGATCTCTTCCTCGGGTACTTCTTCTCCCACAAGTTCTTCTCGTGACGTTTCAGGAACATCTTCGGCAGGTTCGGGTTGCTCCTCGGTTGGGACTACTTCGACCAGTTCTAGAGGTTCTTCACCTTCAGGAACCACTTCCTCAAGAGGTTCTTCGTCCGCGTTGTCTATATCTTCTTCATTGGTGCCTTTTGCTTCTTCTTCGAGAGGTTGTTCCCCATTTTTGTCACCCGATTCGTCCCTTTTCGACATGCACGTGGCACCAAGTCTCGTGTTCGAAAGCTTATTATGGGAAAATAGTTTGTTTGGTTAAAAAAAAGTTTGGGAA
>MBAA01000211.1:25075-30692 GCA_001940655.1 Promethearchaeota archaeon CR_4 | reverse complement strand
CAATTCTGCACCTCATCCGTATTGCAGCAGATTTATGTGGAGTTCTCAACCTAGAACGATAATGATTCCCACAAAAACTCTCACAACTCAATTGAAGGATGCGGTCTTGGGGTTCCAAAAAGACGAGAGTCTTTCCATCGTAAAGCAATGCATTAAAACTTAGCTTTATTTCTCGGAAATAATCCAACAGGGACTTCTCCCCAGCCCTTCAGGAATTAGGAGAGTTATTTCAGGTACAAAAAATTGCCCTCTCCGTTCTAGTCCTTGGGGCGGAAATTGGAGAAGTAGTCTTGAAAACCATCTAAACTTTCGCACGTACGGGGGAATACGCTCCTAAGGCAACTATGGTGCTCGGGTGCGTCCCTGGCGACATCTATTACCACCTCCGGATGCAAATTATCACCGCGTTTTTTGAAGCAAACAGTATTCATGTGGTTAATCTCAGTCGCGATGTCACGAAAGAGAAATTCCTCGCTACCGCGGAGGCAGAGCATACCCAGATCATAGGATTGTCAACATATGTCACTACCACATCAGCACAGCAGAGGATTATCGTGGAATACATCAAGCAGATGAGGGGGCAGGATGCCTTCATTACCCTGATTGGTGGGACCGGGGTTCCCTCGGACACTTGGGGGCAGGAAATAGGGGCAGACGTGACCACTCGAGATCTACTGACGGGATTTAACGCGATCAAGAAACTCCTGAAGGAAAGAAGGGGAATTGTGTTTTAATCCAAAAAAAGAAGAGATACAATCACAAATTTTCGATCTTTAAAAATTACGTTATAACTGAGAAATCCATACTTTATGGGGGAATTGCACCTTGAACCTCAAAAAAGATTTCGATAAGGAACCGATGGACGTTAATTTCAGTCAGAAATAACCTCCCAACAAAATAATCATCGTGAAAATGCATTCCATCGAGAATTCGATAATTTCAGCAGAATTAAAATTCTTAGTCTTATAAGTTTAAATAGAGATTTATACATAAAAACTGCTAACAGCAAGGGTCGATAATCTAAAAAGAATCAAAGGTTGTCAAAGATATGTTTTGCAGAAGAGTAAAACAAAAGAAAGCAACGAAAAAAGAAGAAACGCAAAAAAAAGAAACTGAGAATGTTGAAAAAGAAAATATCAGCAAAGAAAAGGCTGAAAATTAGTATTCTTTATCTCAAGGTAAGAAATCTCATTCTACCTCTTTTTTCTATGGTAGATCATCTCTTTTCATTATAAAATATTACGGGATAAATGGAAACGAAATCGCAACCAATCCTTCTGCGGGAGTGAAATCGGCAATCACAACGCGTTTTCGTGTCGAGAAAGACCCTTTAAATACCCGGGAAAAGTGTTCCGTAAAAGTTTGAAGAGCTTGTCTAAGGTATGATGATGATCTTGAAGCAATGAGGACAAAGGTCACCGGAATTTCCTCGCTTCGATTTATTAGGATCGTTGCATAATCGAGATTAATCTCTCGCGGAAAACCTTTCCGGAGCGATTCTTGCAAAATCCCGGTGATTCCCTGCAATACACCTGAAAAAAGGTTAGGATTAATGAATTCGCTATCTGGATTCCATACATGTGTGAATAAATGAATTCCACTGGAATTATCGACCACTGTCAGGCGAAACAGTTTAAATGGAAGGATATATGCTAAGTGGGATTGACGGGTGAAGGCTATACTTGTAAGCAAAGCTCCTATCCCAACATTAATGATGATAGGAAAGTTCGCTGAAAATAAAGAAATGAGCGGTCCAACCAACCCCATAGTGATAGCTCCTCCCAAACACATTCCAGAATAGTATTTCATTTTTTTGGGCGCATTTCTATGGATTTGTGCCGTATAATACACGTACCACAATCCCAATGTAGTTGTTAATAAGGATCCAAGAATCATAAGAGGAATATTTAATGTGAGTCTCTCAAATCCACCGGGATATGGTGTGGATTGAATGGCATCAGGTTGCAACAATAATACAAATTTCGCGGTAGAGAGAATTGTGACAACGAGCATCTTAACTAGACTCACATCTTCTCGAGAGATGCTATCAAAGAAGAGCACGGTGAAAATTGCTAAAGGTATGGTAATGTATGCGCCTATAAATCCAAAGATAGGAACATTTAGAAAAAAAACGAAACCATTGGCGAGTCCCCATATTACATAATTTAACCATGCCATCGCAAAGTAGAGAGACGGGCGAGATTTATATCGGAGGTAGTGATGTACTGTGATAATGAAAGCGATAGCAATCGGAACTGTCAGGAATAGATAGAATATTCCCTCAATTTGTACGGGATTTAATACCATAGTTGTTTGTCGATTTGTGATTCTCGATGATATATTTTAAGGATTTTATTTACCTAGGGTGTTTCACAATCTGCTCTTCCCACCTACAAAGGTATAAGTGGGCGAGGGATATCCCAATTGAGCAGGGCTAGCCTCCCGTCAACCTCGTGTTCTTGATTCTCCCACTTGAGGGCCATCGTTGCTTCCCCGAACCGCCCCTTGAATACCGAGTACGTTCGTTGCACCACATACGCTTTTAAATGTTGATACAGAAGCGAATTCAGGTATGTTTGAACAAAAATCTCTACCACGAAAAGGGTTCTGTGAGCGAGCGATAGCCAATGAACCTCCCTCCTTCCCCTTGTCCCACCATCCGGGTTGTGCCAGATTTAAAGCCCATACCTTTATGTTAGGACGATTTCATTTCTGTATCGGGTGTTACATCGGATACCCGTCTGCAGTCGCGAGTATCGGGGTAGGAACTTGGTTATATCTCGAAAACCAAGTTTCGCTATTTATTCTCTTGGGAATTGGCCTTTCCTGTTACTTCACACTCTTTGCGAGTCACACAAAATATTCAGAGATCAGAAATGTGAAAATCCTTCAAAAGTTCAGCATAGGGGTAGGCAGCGGGTTTCTCCTCATTTTTGCATTTTACTTCTTTGACAACCCACTTATAATCAAGCTCCTTGTCATGTTTATCCTTCTAATAGGTTTACTATTGCCAGTTCGAGCGATCCACTTGAGGAAAGCAACTAAAATTTGTAAATCCTGTGGAATGAAAGGGATAGATCCAGGTTGTACTGAATAGGATAAGAGGGGGAAAAAATTAGATGCCAAACCGCTTCTCTGCGGCCTCGAGGATGAGGCGGAGCGTGTCAGAGTAGCTATAACCCGCATACTTGGCCATTTTCGCCAAGTGGCCGTCCCAGCACCAACCTGGATTGGGATTTGCCTCTAGCAGCTTGGGTTCGCCTTTTCCATTCAAGCGCCAGTCAAACCGTGCGTAATCGTGGCACTCCAACCGCGTGAACAACATTACGGAAGCATCAATCATTACCTTTTTCGTTGCTTCTGGTACTTCCGCCTGGATGCTCTTCACGCCGTCCCAGTAGGGGGACTTGGGATCCCACTTGGCTTCGTAACCGCAGATGGCCGGGAGGCCTGCAGGGATGTTATAGGCATCCTCGTTAAACGGGAGTACGATGTGGTTGGGGGGATTACCAATGATACCCACGCTCAGGTCTTTGCCAGTGAGGTATTCTTCTACGAGGAATTGTCGGTTATACCCGAATTTCTCCCGCACGTCCTTGATCGCGGCCAGAAGTTCTTCCATGTTGTGAGCCACGTTTTTCGCGGTGATCCCAAAGGACGAGTCTGCAAAGTTAGGTTTGAGGATTACTGGAAAGTCGCACGCCAACTCTATCTTGGTCTGGTCTGGTTCAATCCAACACGCCGCTGGTATCGGGATGCCCATCTCGCGAGCTATGCCCCGAACTAAGGATTTATCAAAGCAATGGGCTAAACACTGTGGTCCGGCCCCTGTATAAGGAATACGCAGGATGTCGAGAAGTGCTGGCACGTGAAGTTCATTACGGGCGTCGTTGAAAAGGCCTTCATCGCACAAATTGAGGATGTAGTCGACCTTACCCGCACGCTTGCGGATGTCGGCCATCATAGTAGAATGGTGATCAAGGAAAGTGAAGTGCCGACCAGGGATCTGGTGCAAGGCATTCTTCATCTGGTCTATAGTGTAGATGTCATCATCGTCAAAGCTGCCATCAGGTTTGACCACGTCCTTGATCGAGGGGTCGCCCATTAGGACGACCACGTTCTTGACCTGTTCGTGTTTCTTTCCGTTGGTGTACGTCCATTCTTTATGTAGGGTGGCGGTGAAAAGGATACGGTTGGCCATCATACCCAAATCTTGGTTCCGCTGGGAATCGGGGGTGATTTCGCAATTCGCGCAGACATTGGTAAAACCTGCTTCGGTGAGTAACTGGATCATCCCTTGTTGGGTATAGAGGCGTTCCGCGTAGAATTGGTCGGCGATGACACCCTTGTCCGTCTGGGTGATGACTTCCCGCGAGATGAGCCGGGATCCGTCCGAGGACAGTGACCGTTCCCGGCACACAAAGTAGTCCTTGTCTATCCACTCCCACGACCGAGGTTGGTAATTCTTCCGAACGTAATCCCCATTCGTGATGTCGAGAAGAATCCGCCCGCTAGGTTTGAGAATCCGACCAACGTCCCGCAAGACTTTGATATCGTCCCGCGCGTTCTCGAAATACCCAAAGCTATTTCCGAGGATCATGACGACATCGAATGTGTCAGTCGGATAAGGGAGCTGCCGCGCGTCACCTTCCTTGAACGTTACGAAAAGATTTTCCTTATTCGCATCCTTCTTTGCCTTTTCTATCAAGAAATGGGACTGGTCAATTCCCTCAACGTTCTTGAATCCTCGCCGCGCCAATTCCAAGACGTGTCTCCCCTGCCCGCAAGCCATATCTAAAATCCGCTCTTGAGAAGATAAGTGCAGGAGGTTGGAAAATATATCAATTTCCTTACGAGTGATGTTTGGGTCTTCTACAACGTCCCCGTCCGTTTTAAGGTAAAGGGCGTTGAAAATATTCCTCCACCAATCGGGATGAACGTGTTCTTCAAGGTTTACAACCGGCCCGAAGGTTTTTGCAATTGTTACTCTCTCGATTTTCCCCCGAACCGGCGAGTTATTCGGCGGTTCCTCAGTATCCGCCTTCTCGACCGATGATTGTTTTCGCATATGTGAAAATGAGCAACTCGACACTTTTTTTGGAGGTTGAAATTGTTTTTGTTTTTATTGCTTATGAAAAGATTTTGATCAGGCGTTTATAAACCTATGGCTTAGAATACTAATAAAAACTCAAGATTTTTAAACGCTCGATAAGAAAACCGGTCGCCCGCTTAATGGGAATTAAGGCCCCAAAGTTCCCCCGACAATTTTTGCATTCCCCCCAAAATTCCCGAACCTAGAGAATCACTCTCAAAAGTGCGCGATCGTAATCATAATGAACTAATGAAAACTAATGTAAATTTTTAAGAAATTCTAAGAAGGATCTAGGGACAAAACGTTCCCGCCGGGGACAATTTGATAATTGTGTCGCAGTAGCTGAAGTGAGAATTAACAGGAAGAGAACCACCAATACTTTTACCGATTGTTAGGGTAAGTTGAACAAAAATATTTCAACCGAGAAGATCGCTAGATTTGAAAATCCGCCCTACTTCCCGTGAGACCTTGATCTCGTCTCGTGCGTTCTCGAAATATCTAAAGAGGTTACCAGGGATTATGAAA
>MBAA01000211.1:20960-25057 GCA_001940655.1 Promethearchaeota archaeon CR_4 | reverse complement strand
TAGTAGGGAAATTGACGCGCATCGCCTTCTTTAAAGGTCACGAAGAGGTTTTCCTTGTCTTCGTCCTTTTTCACCTTCGTGAAATTAGATAAAAAATTTGTTGGGAGTGTTCAAACGGGCGTTATCGCTTCGTGGATTACGGACATTCAATTGCCTGACAAAACCGCTATTTCTCTCTAGCTTAGGGACATTGAACAGGAGGAATCACTGAAAGCGATTTCGACTCATCAGTTCGAAAATTCCGCCTCCCGAACCTCCACCATCCATATAGGCAAAACGTCCCGGAGTATGGACAAGTAGGTGGGCGCCGTCTTTGACCAGTTTCGCCACTTCTGCATCAACGTCATCGACAAAAAAACCGATATGGTGGATTCCTTCCCCCCATTTTTCAATAAACTTAGACTGCAAGATTTTTCCTTCTGTGCATTGAACAAGTTCAAGCTCCATGGCTCCCAGATAGGCAAAGGCCATCCGTACTTTCCATGGACGTCCTTTGATATCTGTCCCGCCACTTTCCTGGAATGTCCAGGGCCCGAGTCCGTAAAGCCGCGACCAGACTTCAATAGTTTTATCGATATCCGTTACGGCATAGCTGATATGATCAATAGTTCTAATTCTCATGTTTTGCCTCCAAACTTAGCATAATATACTGTACATCTGTATTTTATATTGTACATCTGTATTTTATATCAATATAACTAAACATCGTGCCATGACAAATATAAGAAGGAGAAAATATCATGATCAAAACAGTCGAGCAGTATCTGGAAAGTTTGAATGACGGGCGGGAAGTCTGGTGCTTGGGAGAAAAAGTTACCGATGTAAAGACGCATCCGTCCATCAGTACCATCGTCAGAATGGCGGCGATGGACTACGTTTTGCCGAACCACCCCAATTACCGGGATCTTTTTGTAACCAAGGATAAAGACGGCGAGGATATCAATTTCCTGCTCACCTCTCCGAAAACGCCGCAAGATATGCTTCGAAGACGGGAATGCTATTTGGTCGGCATGAGGACAGGTGGCGGTGTGCTGGTACACTGCATGGGCGCGGATGCCTTGGCGAGCTTCAGCGTTGCCGCCGAAGTTATGGACAAGAAAATAGGTACCAACTACATAGAACGCGTCGAAAATTATCGTCGGTACCTGCAGAAGAATGACTTTGCCGTCACAGGCGCCATTACAGACGTGAAGGGTGACCGTAGTCTTCATCCCTCGGCTCAAAAGCAGCACAAAGATTTCTATCTGAGAGTAGTGGACCGGAAGAAGGACGGCATCATCGTCCGGGGCGCCAAGGTTCACATCAGCGCATCCCCCTGCGCCAATGAACTTTTATGCTTGCCCTGCAGAACCCACGGTGAAGCCGACAAAGACTATGCCCTCGCGTTTGCCGTGCCAGTTAATACACCCGGCGTGAAGCTCCTGGCTGTTGAGCCGAATGTGCGGCTCTATGGAGAAGAATGCGAATTTGATTATCCCACTTCGGATCATCTGCAACCCTCGGAATCCCTGATCATCTTTGATGACGTTTTTGTTCCCTGGGAACGGGTCTTTATGTGCGGCGAGTGGCAATACTCCCAGATCCTGGCTTATGCTTTCGCCAGCTATCATCGTCTTTTCGGAACCTGCAAGATGACGAATACCTTGGAACTTATGACGGGAGCCGCAAGCCTTATCGCCGAATATAATGGCGTCCAGAATGTTCCGCATGTGCGCAAAAAGCTGGCGTGGATGGCTTATATCACGGAAACCGTACAGATGCTGGCCAAGCAAGCTTGTCTCGATCCAATTACCGAATTCGGCATGGATGTAATGATGCCCAACCGGATGGCCATCAATGCGTCGAAATTCACTTACGCGAGCAACTTCCATACGATGTGCCAGCATATGCAGGATATCGGCGGCGGCTTGACTACCACCGTGCCCGCTTACCGGGACTGGAAAAATACTGAGATACAACCGTTCATTGATAAATACCTGGCGGCGAAAGACGGCGTTTCCACCGAGGAACGGTTGCGCATCCTGCGGTTGATTAAAGATTGCACCGGAAATCACTGGCAGGTAGATACAATTCACGGTGAAGGTTCGATGGCCGCTCAGGAGATGTTCCTTTACGGCAGCGCTAACTGGAAGAAATTCCAGGCGGCAGCAAGGCGCGCCGCCCATATGAGCGGTTGGCAAGATGATACGACCTACGGCAAACTTCCCCTGATCGAGAATTGCGTCAAAATGCCAAAGATAGATGAATCCTATAAAAGCTTTGTGCTGACGCTAAAGAAGTAACACAGGGGACGAAAGAACATAGTGGAAAAAGCATTACACAACATCAAAAAACTTGTCTTGCCTTATGGGGAGAATTCTGAATTGGAAAAACGTATCCAATGAAAAATCACTCCATCCTTTCGATCCCCACCAAAATTCTTCTGTCGATTAATTGTGATGCAGATTATGAAAATTATCTGCATCAACCAAAAAGATCACTGGGTTTGAGGAGTTTGTCGTGACCCTTCTTCTTTTCTTCTTGTTTCTTCTTGTATTCCTCTGGTACATGGCCATAGGCCTCGCCTTCTGCGCCAGAGGGAACTCCGGGTTGCCCGGGTTGTGACCCCGCAGGGGTGGTACCTGGAGGAGCAATGAGTCCTTGTTCTTTGGCATCGAGTTCCGCGAGTAACTGTGTCGAGACTCCACCAGTCATGTAGCGAATCTGCTGCATGATGCTGTCCAGATTCATTCGTTGCATTGATTTTTGCATCGAATTCATGATATTGTCTAAGGATTTCGTGGTTTCCCGAATGCCATCAGGATTGATACTCGCTAGCAGTGATTCGAGGCTTTGTGTGATGGTGTTTTTGAGGCGGTCGAGCTCTTCTTGAATGTCCCCCCACTTGCTTTTCATACTACTTGCAAATTCGCGAATATAGTCCACAACATTATTCATTAATTTGATATGAACCTCGAACTTTTCCTGGTCCTTGGCTCGCAAGTCCGAGATCATCATTATAAGCTCGCGGATTTCCTCTTCTGACATATTTCTTCCCACGCGATTTTGTTCAAATTACAAGTCGCAATCTGTCCTAAAAAATTGTGCTAGCAAACCAAATAAATATTAAAAAAAATCCTTCAAATCAAAAAAGCACATGCAAAAAGTAGAAAAATCATTACTTTCATAGAGTTAATTTGGTAAAGTATCAATTAAGTTAGGAAACCTAATTAAGATAAATTGTTAAAACAACTGATAAGACACAATGCTTGGTGGCGGGTATCATTCGCTTAACGGAGATTTTATCTTTAGACACTCGCGGACGCATCGTTATCCCAAAGAATATCCGCAAGCTCTTGAACATTGAGGATCATAGTCAGCTTATGCTCGAAGCCGACAGCGAGCAAAAAGAAATGAAGTTAATTCCATTCTATGATGTGGAGAAGACAGTCCAAATGAAAATTACTTTGGATGATATTCCAGGGTCACTTGCAAGTATCGCGAGAATATTTGGTGATTTGAATGTGAATTTGCTCTATGGCAATTCTCGCATCATTAAACGGGGAAAAGCAGCGGAGTGGACCGTCATCTCACCATTGCCAAAGAATATTACACTTGAAGAATTACGCGCAAAAATACTGGAGAAAGCGCAAGTTGTGGAATTCATTAAGAATTATGAAGAAAGAGGCGAAGAAGAGTAAAAGATGAAAGAATTATGGCACCTAAACACCAGAACGATAAAAAAAGTCCACCAAAACCCCCGCCGGTACCTCCGCCGATATCGCCCGAAGTACCCTTGCCGAAACCGAGCATGGATCAACCAAGTTTCCTCAAAAATCCAGCACAAAAACCTGCTGTGATCAATCCCCTAACATTACAACCATCGATGGCGGGCATCCCGGAACCGCCGCAAATACCTTCTACTACGCCAACTCCCAGCATTGTTACTCCAGAAGCCCCCACCGGAGAACTCTATCATGATCTAGGCGTATTTTTGGGCGAACTACAAGAAAGCTTTGCAGATCGATACCAAATGTGGGAAGATTCGATTAACGCGGTGCTCCTCATTATGCGTAAAATGCAGGCTACAACAACAGAAAACACGAAACTATTGATCG
>MBAA01000211.1:14269-20935 GCA_001940655.1 Promethearchaeota archaeon CR_4 | reverse complement strand
TTTGACGGTAGGTCTCGCGAAGTTTGAGAGGAAGCGAAATGCAGTGGAGAAGTACAGTGGTGCAGACCTTTGGGGCACAGTGAAGCAATTGAAACGGGTTATGGGTATCTTGAAGCTACAAATTCAAGAATATGAACTCAAGTCCCGCGTGGATACATATTTAAGATATATTGCGGGTTTGTCTAGTTAAACCTCCCAAACGAAAATACTGCTGTTCCTTCACAACAGAAATAAAATTTAAATTAAGGGTGATTTTTCGCTTTGCCGGATGATGAGGATTCTCCAACGCCATTAATTTTAGATATCGGATCGTCAACAACGCGGATCGGGTTAGCAGGCGAGGAGTTTCCAGAAACTATTATCGCGACAGAGATCGCCCGAAGCGGTGATTTCCGATTCAAGCAGAAGGTTGTCCCAGCTTTAGATAACTTGCTTGAAGATTTTGTCAAGGATCCATTCTATTTTGGGGACGCAATTCACCGGGTCCGGGACATTTTAAATGTCGAACGATTTATGGTAACGAACAATTGGACTGCCCTCGAGCGGTTTTTAGAGCACCAATTTAATTTATTAGCGATAGAACCTCAAAAAACACCGATGATATTCGTCCTACCTGTAAAGGGAGGGGTTGAGTTCTCCGAAAGAATTCAGCATTTAATGTTTGAGCGGTTCAACGTCCCCAAGATTTTTTTCATCCCAAGTGTGCAATGTGTGTTATACACCCTAAGCACAAATTCTGGCGTTGCTGTATCCTTGGGAGACCGTCACACCGTAATTCAGTCTATTCTCAAGGGATTTGAAAGTGAAATTGGCCCGCTAGATATGGACATTACAGGTGAGCGAATCACGGAACACCTAGAATCGATGATTTCAAGATTCAAGGTAAATATCCGCCTCTCATTAGGGGAACTGCAAGGAATTAAGGAGAAAGTTGCATTATTCGTGCGAGATATCTCAGAAGCAATGGAAATGGTTGAGGGGGGTTCAACTAAGTTCCAATACGATATAACTTTACCAAATGGGATTAAAATAATCTTTGACAAAGAAAGATTCCTGGCGGTCGAACCGTATTTTCAACCAAGTCTCATTAATTCCTCCGCACCGCCGTTGTCGATACTTATCGCTGATGCGATCAAACAATGGGGTATTGCCCAGCGACCCGAATTGGTCACGAATATAATATTAACAGGCGGGGGATCAATTATTCCCAATATCGTGGAACGATTGGATTATGAGCTGAAAAAAATCTTTCCCAAAATTGAGATTCAAATCATTGCCCCATCGGGAAGGGAGAATCTCGAGTGGATTGGGGCATCAATGCTCTATTCCAAGGGGGGTGTTGGGGAAAAATGGATCCTTAATAAAAATTGGGAGAAGAAATCGGGAACAAGGGAAGATACAGACAATAAATCCGAGGAGGCAGAACAATGAGTCAGAGGGGGCAGAGTTTTTCCGAATATGTAAAAAATCAACTCGTTAACGGACAAAAACTCCTCCGGCAGGGTTCCCACGGGTGGGCAGAGATCTTATTTGACGAACTCCTATCAACACTTGACCGTCAAAAGGATTTAAGCGTGAAAAATAAGGATTACGTTAGATCTCTGGTTGTCCAAGCCTGGCAGACGCGGATTCACGATCTAATGAAGGACCAATCTCCAGACAAGTGGATTTTCTTAGTTGATGCATACCACCATCTCTTATATATTCAATTGCAGAACAATTTTTACAAGGATATTGCGAAAATCTGTCAATCCATCGTTCTTTCCCTTATCCCACAAAAGGAAATTAGCCGAGAAACGCTAGCCTCGATCCTTGATCCAGCCTCCGAATTCCTCCTTAAGGGGGGTTTCCGGCGGGAAGCGCTAGAGTTCCAATTAGCGATGATGCTAATCCGCGGAAGTGCTAAACCTTCCGAAACACTCCACCAACTCCTCCAGTATTTAGCCAGCGTTGTGCTTAAACTAGGGGTTAATTTTCGTCCCATCTTTTTTTACGTGCTCTTTTATAATGCGACCGATTTCTTCAATTTTGACGCCGATCGCAACGAGCGAAATCAATTAGTGACAACGCTCATTGAAACTTGTCGTAACGCCGTATCACTGGATATTCGAGATGTGATGGCGCAAACTGGGAAATTTGTCAACCGGTTCCAAATACAAGAAGTGAAAGACGATTTTGTAAAATTAATACAAAAGTTAGAGATTTTGAACGAATTTGACTGGGCGTTTGGCATTATCCGCAATCTTTCCCGCCTTCTCATTGATGCGGGTTTAACAGACGATGCTCTTAATCTATCACAAGGATTTTGCGATTTTTCCATTCGTCGGGGATTTTACCAGTTTGGATACCAAGGTTTCAATTTGATCTCAGATGCATTAGTGACGCAAGGGAAAAAAGGCGAGGCGGTTGCGCTCTGGTATGGTGCAGCAAGAATCTTTTCACGGACTCAACAGGCAGATCTTTTAAATGAGAGTATTAAAAAGATAGAGGATTTTCTTGAACCACCGAATAATTTCACAGATTCCCAGTCATATTTCGAGATCTTTAATGAAATCTGGAATTTGAAGAGTCGACTCGTTCAAACCACTGAAGTTGATTTTTGGAAAATGATTTTTTACCGGGCTCTTTTTGAAGAACGGGATATAAAGATCGCGAATTTCGCGTGGAAATGTCTTCCAGATTCATTTAAAACAACATGCCATCCAACAGGTCAAATCGAAGATGCGATCGCAAATCAACAAAATCCTCCCGTAGGAACGATAAATCACACGCGTTTAGTTATCAGAATCGTGAATCAGCAAGACATTGACATCTACGTTACATCCCCTAAAAGCGAGGAGTACCTCGAAATTCATTCCCCTGAACCTTGGAATGACACGCAATTATTGGAAATTTTCGATCAAATACTTGCTTCTAAGCGCGATCTGGAATTAATGCAATTTGGCAGGTTAATCTACCTGAATTTTCCCGCGAAGGTAAGACACACCATTCACAGTTTTAAAGTAGAATCTATGGAAACCCCACCCCATTTGCTTTTCATCGTAGATCACTCTGCCTTGCCTTTGGGTCTCATCCATGATGGTACATCATTCTTAAACCTTAAATTCGCGTTATCGAGTCTAATTGGTTCGACTTCTTTAAGGGGTATGAGCGAATTAACGCAAGATAATCCAACGGCAGATAAATTGCGCTTATTATTCATTGCCAACTTAAATGTGTCAGATCCTCGTGTTTGGAATGAACAGGCCCAAAAAGAGGAACCACTTTTTAATTTTAACGAAGCGGAGAATGAAGTGAATGACCTCATCCAATTCGCCCAAAAATATCCGAAAGTCGAGTCCATATCATACCTTATTGGTACACAAGCGACCAAGGATCGTATTTTAACAACCATTCGTGAAATTCAACCCCACATTTTGCATTACGCGGGAATCTTATTTTTCGTGGAAGAAAATCCCGGCGATTCATATTTGCTTACACCTGAAGGCAAAATTATCTGTTTAGAAGAGATTTTCCAAGTTTTCAACGAAGTTTCAATCCAACCGTTGCTTATGTTGAATGTGAAGATCGTCAATAAAAAAGGGGAAACAATCTCGAATGCCGGGAGTGAGGCGGGGCAACTTGGGTCATTACAAAGCAAATATTTTCTCCCGGGTGTTTTAACTCGCATTGCACCAATTTTTAATGCGGACTCATTATCTCTGTTAAAGGGATTCTACGATAGTCTTCTTTCACGAAAAATTTCGGAGATTGGCACTTCACTCTTGAAGGGAGGACAACAACTTGCAGCGGAGAAAGCACTCCAACAAGCGGTTGCCCTCTCGAAAATGTTAGATGACAAGGAAACCAAGGTAATTCTCTTTGGAGGGGATCTTACCGCAGCATCTTTCCTCCTTTTCGGATTACCGTGGAGAAAACTATAAATATATGTCTTGGAAAGCACAATTAACGATACCAAGGTGAAAAAGCGTGGCTGAATTTTTTAAGTTGGAAAATGTGAAACTGAAACAACGAATCCAAGAATTGGAAGACCGTCTCGTTAACGTGGTTGGCCTCTTCAAGGCCATAATGCCCGCAGATATTAATTCTTATGTTGAAGGGTTGATCTCCTCGCCACAAAAAGAAATGAAAATTGTAGCCAAGGAAGTTGACTCTTCTTTTGCAGATTGTATTATCAAGGCTGCACAAGCAGGTAAAAAAATACGATTGGTCACTAGCGAACGCCCCAAGGAAAAACCCAAAATTCTTCCTCCAAATTTACAAGCTTATGAGAAATTAAAGAATATTCAGGGTATTGACGTAATTGAAACCCCGAACCTAACCCAAATACTCATCATTTTACCTAAGAAGGCCTTTTTTTCTGCGGGATCCTTGACTCGCGAGAATTTTGCCAGAAATAATCAATTGGGTTTTGAGATAGGCGAAAAAGGTCTCTTGGAGCAAGTCCAAGAGATTTTTGCAGGTTATTTACCCTCATTCATGCGTTAAAGCAAAATTTCTCTTATCACTTTATTAGCTTCGCTCTTTCTTTTTCAAATGACTTCCAAGTCTTTATAGAAGAAATAATGGGTATTTTTCGACTCGTATTAATAGGATCTGTAATTTCTCCAATTATCAGATCGCGCCCCCGCCCTCCAAGAACTCCAAAATATGGTGCTTCTTTCCCTATCGCCGCCAATATTTCTGGATCTTCAATACAGGTACGTGCGGAAACAGAATCATAGAAAAAGGATGGACGTTCCGCAATGTATCCCAATACGATTATGGATGCTTTCGTCCACGGGAAGATTACATTTTGTTTCCAAGTAAAGCGATCCATATAATATTGGAAACTCCTGGCTCAATGTTTTTAATTATGATCATAACTAATTGTGTTAGAAGACGTCTTGATACCTTAATTTTCGCAAAATTTAAGTTGAATCCACCATTTACAAACCTTGGTGCAGATATACGGCGGCTATTGAAGAAGACAAGGAATTGCTTGCTAGGATCATCAAATCTCAGCGGAAATTGCCATATTCCCTGACGATTGAAACGATCAAGGACAACATCGTTTATTGCCGTTCTATTTGGGGGGGGCACGTGGAATACCGTCGTACCGATAAATTAATTGAATATAAGGATCCCAAGACGGACGAGATAAAACAAGTTCCTCAATACGAGTTAAATAATGAGAAATAGGGATCGATCAACATTTTCTCATTTCATTTTTATTACAAAATCGAATGCGGGACTTCTTTTCTGACCAATACTTTTAAATCCAGGCAAATTTTCGATGCGAAATTTTCTCCGCGTTTGGAAAATAAAGAATTAGAAAATGAATAATTGAACAATGTGTGTATGTATATATCCCCTAAACGGTTGGGGGGTTCAAACCTTCTTCAGCAGGGATAGCTTCCACTTGTTTTTCTATCCCAGACACGAAATCTTGGTATTTCTGGGCAAATGTTTTGTATGCCTCGGTTCGGGCTTTTAACGCATCTTTCAAAGCGGAAGACTGGTAATTCTGAAATTCCTTCGCTTTCTCTTCTGCGAGGGGAATTAATTTTTCGAGAGTTTTTTCCGCAGTAATCTTCTCTTGTTCCGCAGATTTTAATTGTGCTTCAGCCGCCGCAATCTTTCCCGCGTCACCCTTCATTTTTGCGCCTTCTAACGCTTTTTGCTTTTTCGCGAGATTGTCACTTGCTTTCTCTACCGCTTTCTTGGCATCCTCTTTCTGTTTATCTAGAACATCCATTTTCTTTGCAGCTTCGAGGATTTCTCGCAATTTATTAATATAATTCGATTGAACGGCGATTACTTTGTCAGTTTCCGCCTGATTCAATGGGAGACCTTGTTCGGCAACCTCATTCACTGCATTTTTGATTTCGTCAGGTTGGGATGCTGCATATGCTTTCAGGGCACTTATTGTAGTAGCTCGATCCTTACAGATCTGTTCTTCCCTCTTGCAGAGGTCAACTTCATTGGAAATCAATGTATTCAATTCGGCGTTTCCTTTCGTTTTCCCAAAAACTTTCTGGGTTGCAGCCTTGAATTTTTGCATAATTCTTGCGACCACGAATAATTTTTTTAGTTAATGAACCTTTTTGATATTATAAATCTTAATGAATAGTTCCTCTTTTACGAGATATGCTTTTAATATCAGGGGTCATTTAATGAACGTCCAAATTCGGGTCGCAACTCCAAATGACGTGGAGGCGTTGCGGGCCTTAATGAAAGAACTTGTCGCATATATGGACGAGGATTTTGTCGAAAAACGGTTTGAGTGGGGCATCCAACGCCGACTCTACGACCCGTTACAAAGGCACGGCCTCCTCATCGCGGAGGATCTTGATGAAAAAAATCGCTCCGTGGGAATGATCTTCGCCGAATTACGGGTAGATCCTTTCGGCCGAAGCGAGGGTTACATCAAACAACTAATTGTCACGGCGGACTATCGTGGAAAGCATATTGGAGGGGAATTACTAGAGCAAGCCATCGACCACCTCCGCAAGATCAACGTGGAGAAAGTCCTGATCAACGTGAAAAAGGGACGGGCCAAGACGGTCGAAGAACTCTACAAAAAACTTAAGTTTCAAGAAAAATATTCTGTTATGGAGAGAGTTTTCAATAATGACTAATTTTTACTACCCACTTTTGCGTTAGAATCGTCCAATAGAGAGTTGT
>MBAA01000211.1:12105-14239 GCA_001940655.1 Promethearchaeota archaeon CR_4 | reverse complement strand
AACTTATTTGGTGTACAAGATGGAAACTATAAAACCAGACACTTCAATTCCGCAAAGATCTATGAAAAGCAGTAAAAAAGCATATTTAAATTCAAAATCTGTAGCCTTTGTTGGCGTCATGGGTGCTTTGAGTGCAGTTCTATCATTTCTCTCCCTCCCTATGTTTAAGATTTCGGCAGGAGTGAGCATTGATTTTTCCCATATCGGTACATTTATCGTAGCGATAGGAGGGGGGGCAATCCTAGGTGCAATTGGAGGAGCTGTTGCCGCTGTTATCCCAGCTTTTTTCTTCGCAAATCCTGCATTCATTCCGGGGAAATTGCTTACGGGATTTTGTGTAGGGGCTATTTATGCTCTACTTCGAAAGCGATCATTATTTGAAAAAAAATCATATTTCAAACACATCGCCATAATATTAGCGGGTGTTATTGGCTATATCCCTGAAGCAATCTTTACCTATTGGGATTTGACTTTCGTTGTTCATATGGTTCCTGCAACTATTACAATTATTCTTATCAAAGCTTGGATTGAAATCCCAATTATCTCGGTAATCACAATGTTGTTGTATCAAACAGAATCGATTAAAGAAACAGTTAAATCTCTAGTTGGTAACAAACAGAATTTTGGGATGGTTGAATACGCTGCATCTACGGCTGTAATTTTAATCTCAATGTTATTACTTGGATCAATCTTTATGATTCAAGGTGGTCTAACCACACCAGATTATTCAGTAACCCCAGAAATGGTTCAACAAGCGTTACTCCCATGGGTTATTGTGATGCTGGTAATTTTAGCTTTGATGGTAATATATATTTTAGTGAAAAGAAAACTACAACCAAAATAAAGAAGAATTAAAGACGAATTTTTTTCTATTTCAATATTTTTTCTTCACTTTTCTCCAGCTTTAACCATTCTATCAGGTTTTTTTGCATTTCTGAATCCTGAGCAAGGTTTCGTAAGACCACCAAGATATAAGATATGATAATACTCTGCGGGACATGCAAGAGTTGTTGGATCTTTTGGAATGCGGGCAAGTCTGTTTTTGAAATGCGAGAAGACATCATCATTGGGAACGAGGGTTTGACGAAGTCGGGGGGCGGTTGCCGCTTCGCGGATAAGGCAATCCCTCCTGAAACGATATCATAGAAGTATGCGAGTAAACCATAATCTTGGTATATGCCTATCTTGTCGAGGTATTGGTCTGCCACCGCCAAATTTTCGTATGCATCAGCTAGGTCGAGCGGGTGTTTGAGATACGTTGGGAGGTTTTCATTGATCCACTGGTGCAATAAACTATAATCAACATCGAGGTTCTCGAAGGTATCTTTCGCGTTCGTGAGCGTTTTTTGCTTGAAGAGGTTGTTCAACGCCACAAAGATGCTCTCGATGGTGTCTCGAGTCATATTTTGCTCGGCAACATCCAGGGCAGTGACATGTTTGGAACCTTGGGCTAGCCCTTGGAGGTCATTAATCGCCGAACGCAGATCCCCATTGCTGTTCTCGGCAATAATCTCGAGCGTGCTCTCGTCCACTACTACTTTTTCCGCAGTCACTATCCGTTTCAGGATTTTCACGATGCTCGAAGTTTGCAAACGCCGGCATTGGATGCGCATCGCGATTTTATACAAACTCGCGAATTTGGAGTCATATTCGTTCGCGGTCATAATGATGGGGAATTGGGTTTCTTGGATGATCTTGAGGAGTTCTGATAGACCCCCGCGGTCGGCCTGTCCACTGATACCATCAACTTCATCGAATAGGAGGATTTTCCCTTGGGTGCGTTGCTTGACAAAATCAAAAATGTCCCTACTGCGAGAACTTTCAGCTACCCGTGTTCTAAGAGCTTCAGCCCCACGCACGTCAGACGCGTTCATTTCCACTACATTGAGATTCATCTTCCGGGCAATTGCATACACAATTGTAGTCTTACCTACGCCTGGTGGTCCTTCGAGAAGGAGGGCTTGGAATTCCACGTCTTCCTTATTGACAATGGCTTTGATGTATTGTTCGACATCGTTAGCAATTTTCTCAAATCCAACCATTTCTGAAGGTAATTTTGGCCGGTATTTTTCAAACCAAGGAATGTCACTCTTACGAGAGGCATCTAACAAAGAGGGGTTACTAGGAGGTTTTC
>MBAA01000211.1:8850-11934 GCA_001940655.1 Promethearchaeota archaeon CR_4 | reverse complement strand
GGGGATTCTCTTGATGCAACTTGCAGGATGTCGAGTGCCCGGCCAACCTGCCCGTTGAGCGCACGATACAGAGCTTGAGCCACGGGAATCCCGAACTTGATACTTTCTAGATCTCCTATAGATTTCAGGATCTTAAAAAAATCTTTATAATCTAAGCGAGGGAGGAACACGATCTGGCACCGGGAAAGAATTGGTTCTAGGATATTGGAAAGCTGGGAGCTGATGATGAGAAAACGGCAATTTTGGGAATAATTTTCCATGAGACGCCGAAAACCCTGCTGTTGGTTTTCCAATAGTTCAAAATCTTTGATAACGAGAATCTTAAACGGAACAGTGCCAACAGCTCGCGTTTCAACGAATGGTTTCACTCGCACTTGCAAGAATTTCTGGAACCTAAATTTCGATCCCGCACTACTTCCCAAACGATTCGTGCTAATATAGGATGCCCGTTCGGCCTCTTTTCGTTCCTCTTCAGTTAAACGGTCACCCGCAAACAATTCCTGAAAATTAAAATCGAAGTCCTGCTGTAGAACTTCGCGGGCAAAAATTCGCGCGAGAGTCATCTTCCCAACTCCCTGTGGGCCGGCAAAAATTAGGTGGGGAAATTCCTTGGTGGCGGAAAAGTTCTTTAATTTTGAAACCACGTCATTTCGTCCCACTATCGCCTCAAATTTTTGCGGACGATATTTTTCCGACCACAAGGGAATAGGGAGATTGACCGTTATTGCATTCACCTCATCAAACTCTCGCTTATACTTTGAAAAATTCCGAAAGATGGGCAATTAATCCTGCGAATTGAACCCGTTCCGTGGCACCCTCGGTCAGGTAATAATCGCAACAAGCGATGTCGTCAATCAGGGTTGCGAGGGATTGGTTATTTATTTTTGATCCTGAAATTAAGGTCATAAGTTGTAAAAGGACGTTCCGGCTACTTTTCCCCGCGATAACCTCGAGGAATGCATTCTTGACGTCTGAGAATGGTTTCGTGCGGAGATGATTCAAGAAATTGTTCAAAAGGGAGGGGGGTAAGTATCCCGCCAGCTCGAAGAGCGGGTCCCCCACTAAGAGTGCTTCCTTAAGGTAGTCTGCAACCACTTGCAGTAGCGTGACGGCTTGACGCATGTCTCCCCGGGAGAGCAGGTGGATTTGGGAAAAAACCTCCGGCGGTAATTTAACGCGTTCCTGTTCTGCAATTTGTTTCAATTTACTAACAACATAGCGCTCTGGCAAGCGTGGGAACCGAAACACTGCGCAACGAGAGAGTAATGGAGGAATTATTCGATTGGAAAAATTACACAAGAGGATAAACCGGGCACGAGAATTTCCCGCTTCCATAATACGGCGAAGGGCAGATTGGGCATCATAGGAGATATTGTCTGCTTCATCTAGTAGAATTATCTTAAATTCGGAGGGAATTACACTGTGCTGGGTGGTGAACACCTTGACTTTGTCCCGCATATCTTCGATACGATTTGTATCGGAAGCGTTTAGCTCGAGGAAGGAATCTTGGGAAATCCGCCCTCCCATCAATTCGTTCGTGAATGCATATGCAGTGGATGTTTTTCCCGTACCGGCCGGTCCGACGAAGAGTAAGTGGGGAAACTTTTTTTCCTTCACGTAAATTTGTAGCGATTTGAGGATTCTCTCGTGACCTACTATTTCGTTCAGTTTTTTTGCCCGATATTTCTCAGTCCAAATTCGGTCATCGATTTCTTCCATGCTATTCACAATTGAAGAGACATCTTGACATTTTATCTATCACTCGTGGCTAATAAAAGTCTCTGCATTAAAGAGCAAATAAAAGGAAGAGAGTGACAGAAATTATTGAATACCACTTATTTTACACTTGCTTGTTTTACACCTGCTTTGGGATAAAATCCTTTACAAGATATATCCCTACCACAGTCCCCAAATTTATGAGAATGCTCGAGGACGACACGGTAATGACCTTGTCCGTTTCCTTGATGTAACCCTTCTCCCACGCACTCATGACAGTCCGCAAGACCTTTTCTTCCACGGCAACTCCTTCTATGGTTTTCAGGAACAAGGGGCGAACACCCCAGATCAAACATAACTGATGAGCCACACGTTCATCTGGGGTGATGGCGAGGATTGGAAAATTCGGCCTATATTTTGAGATCATTTGAGCAGTGAATCCTGAATTAGTGATACAGAGAATTTTTGCATCGTAATCTAATCTAGCAAACTCTTCCGCAATAGTTTGCACCGCGTGCCCCGCTGTTTCAACAATCGTTTGATTGTTAGAATCAAGTAAATGGGGATCACGGGGGACGTTTTTTATAAATTTCTCTGCCCGTGTTGCGATCTCGTTCATAATAGTTATCGCTTCCACGGGATACTTGCCGACCGAGGTTTCCCCGGAGAGCATCACCGCATCGGCTCCATCGAGAACCGCATTGAACACGTCATTGGCTTCTGCCCGAGTGGGGCGGGCTTGGGACACCATCGATTCAAGCATCTGGGTGGCAACAATAACAGGACGTCCTTCCTTGTTGGACTTGCGAATCATTTCTTTCTGGGCTACGGGAACTTCTTGGGGGGGAATTTCCACCCCCAAATCTCCGCGCGCGACCATAATTCCATCGGAAACCCGGAGAATTTCATCAAAGTTTTTCAAACCCACGGGCCGTTCGATCTTACTTATTATTTTTGCGTCCTTTTCCCCGAAATTTCGTAACACTCGCCTCACTGACTCTACATCAGCGGCTTTCCCAACAAACGATGCGGCAACATAATCCGGTTTGAGTTCAGCGATAACCCGCAAGGCTTCCTTGTCCTTTGGTGTGGGAATCTCCACTTGTAAATTACCAGTAGGGATATTCACGCCTTTATGCTCAGAGATCACCCCCCCCGCAATAGTTTTACACATAACACTATTAGTTAACACCTTCGTGACTTTGAGCCGCACGATACCGTCATTCACAAAGATGAAGTCCCCTTCGTGGAGATCTTGCGTGAGGGTTTTGTAAGAAATGGTGACTTTTTTCGCATCGCCATCGATTTCCTCGGTTGTTAGCTCAATTTGATCCCCCGCTTGCAGCTCGTAGCTCTTTGCCATCTTTC
>MBAA01000211.1:6956-8329 GCA_001940655.1 Promethearchaeota archaeon CR_4 | reverse complement strand
AAATGTGACCTGCATACTTCGACTGAATTTTGCGTTGAAAACGAGGAGATCCACACCATCTAACGTCATTATGTAAAATCCCTTAACCAAAAATGTCTCCCGGTCGAGTATAAAATCACGGAATTTTCCGTGTACGTGCCAAACCTTCACTTCGGGGAAATTCTGCTTCATTTTCGCAAGAATATCCTTCATACAGTTTCTTACTCGGATTTAAATCTCATAAATCTATGGGAGATATTTGTGAAAGAAAGCAGAAAATACAATTGAGTGTCTCTGATTTACCTGAAGACAGGTATCTACTTCGCTTTTAGGGAGAAAAAGAGTAAGAAAGGACGTTCTTTTATTCTATGGGCCAGCCATGAGAGCAGCCACGCCACTCCACATTAATCCGTTACCAACCCCGTATAAAATCGCAGTAATAGTGACAGCTATTGCTGGTGTACCAACGATATAAGAGACCACCACCACACCTACAGCACAGATGATCGGTACCAGCAACCAACCGAGAAAAGCGGCCTTAGGTTCTTCGCCAGTTTTCCCTGCAACAATGGCACCTAAGAGGGGGGGTACTAAAAGCCAAACAGCTACGAATAACCAATATAAGGTGAATCCGTCAATTAATAGGCCGATTGTAAAAAATCCTTGTCCAGGGATAACAACCGCGGGCCCTAAAAACATCAACAAAACTAATTCGAAGCTACTAAATAGTACGCCTATGTCTCCACCAGTCACTAATGTTGCCACGATGTAAAGTCCAAAATTTGCTCCAGCATAGGTGAGTAACCCAAATCCAAAAGCTTTCCCTATTCCCATATGTCTCACATCTTGTATATTTCACAACTTTTTTTTGTTAATAAGGTATCATCCATAAAATATTTAAAATGTTTCCCGGGGGGAGCGTGATAATTATAAATAGGGTGATTTAGTTAAGGGGATTTTAATGAGAATATGAGTTGGATGAGCAAACAAACTTGTTCAGGAACGATTGAACGGAGAAACTGTAAAAAGGATGTAATAATATACCAAAAGTGCCTTCGCACGCTTAGAGTACTTTTATTGGGATGAATGTAGTGGTCACACACTTGGAAGAACGAGAATCGGAGGAAACCCTCAAGAGAACTATTAACGGTTTGCAGCGGAAAATAAAGGATGCATATCTTTACGATGATTTCGATGCGATGCGGGTATTGAATTCAAAGCTGCTCCAATTAACGACAAAATTAGAGAATCCGAAATATGTTGTAGCGGTTAAACTGTATTCCGAGCGAGTCTCCCGAATTTTAACGCAACGACACCTTTACACGTCAATGATCACCCAGATCTCGGAGATTTTCCGTCCCCCACGAAAACCATCAGGGATTCTGGAGGACGAA
>MBAA01000211.1:5309-6910 GCA_001940655.1 Promethearchaeota archaeon CR_4 | reverse complement strand
TTGACAAGAAATTTCGCCACTGCCTCGATTTAATGCCTGAGATTCTCGAGATTGCAAAGAAACGGAACTATCCCGGGAAAGTCTCTTACTATACCGAATTAAAAGCACCTTTTGAGGCAGCCTTGAAGGTAGTCTTAACCAAACCGGTCGTTCCAAGGCCCCGACAACAAATCCTCCCACAACGAGTACCAATTCCATCTTTACCTGAAAAGATGTCGCAAATTGAACAATTCAAAAAACAAGTAGGAGAACATGAAAGTCGCCTCGAGTTTCAGAAGGCGAAAATGATTTACTTGGAAATGTCACGCATTGCGGTCGAGATCAACGACCGGTTGACCATACTTCTTTGCGATCAAATGATCGCCCAGATAGGAATCTGGGAAGAGGAAATTGAAAAATCGGACTTTTCCAAGGTGGATATCCCTCCATTTAGGCTCATCAACCGCGCCCGGTACGATTGCCTCGAGGCTTTTAGCGACAAGTTAGCAGCTCAACAAAAAATGGAGAATTTAATTGTCCTCGGCGTTAAGAACGAGAATGTCAAGATTGTTACCGTGACGAGGGCGAGATTTAAAGGAAAGTCGCCCTACAATAAAAATGGGGATTGTTTCGCCATTTACATCCGGCGGAGTCTTGATTAACACAATGAATGAACAATAAAACCAGACAAGCTTGAGGCAAGATTTAAGAATAATCGGATCATCTACGTTTCAAGATCTTTACATATATACCATAAACTATAATTTTTTAACTTCCTTGATTGTCATCAAGACTTGAGATATGAGCGAAACGACCAAGGGAAAACAAAAATCGGAGATCACAAATTCTAAAAAACGATCCCTTTTTTTCCTATGTTTTTGTGGGTGGGATCATTATCGCTTTTATTGGTCTTGTTTTCATTATAGATTCCCACTCTCGTGTGGGTATTGGTTCATACATAATGGATATCGGTATGGTAATGGCAGCGGCATCTGCAAGAATGAACTTTCTCATCGGCGTGTTATTCGAGCAGAAAACAAAGAAACTAAGCGAATAACCTGTAGGGGATAAGGAAATTATAATTACAAACGATGCTAATGAATTCCTACAACCAAGATGATGTAAATATGACTCGAACACCTGCGGAAGACCCCTTGATAACCAAATACCATAACGCGGCAAATGTGATCCTCAAGGCGGGGCGGATTGATTTTCCCATTTCACCAACTTTCATAGAACTTTTGAAAGCACAACTTGATGAGGAAGACCTTGATTTCATCATTGCATTCTCGATACGGTCATCGTTCTCACTGGACGACCTAAAGAAGGTGACCAAGCTCTCTGAAGAAGAAATTGACAAAAGGGCCTCGAAATTAGCGAAGAAAGGATTTATCTTTAACCAAGTGGGATCGTCTGGGGTTAAAGTCTATCGTTTATTCCCGATCGAGATAGTCGGTGCAATGGAATATATGTTTATGAAACCCCTTCCAAAAGATCCGGAGGAAATGGCAAAGCTCAAGGCTCTCGCCGACCTCTATCAGAAACTTCTCGTGGATCTTACGAACCGGGTGAGAAAGAACTTTGATCGGCTTGCTCCTACCTACCAAAAAGCGCCTATCTTC
>MBAA01000211.1:3771-5276 GCA_001940655.1 Promethearchaeota archaeon CR_4 | reverse complement strand
GGATCGTCTGTGAACATTGAAGTGAACCAACAACTTCAAGTCCAAGAACAAATCCTCCCCACGCAGACCATTGCAGAGATCATCAATAAGTTCGAGGATATAGCCGTGGGGAATTGCTATTGCCGGCAAGAGCAGATTGTATTAGGGCATAAATGTAGTCTCAATGCTCCAATTGAGTCTTGCTTGACTTTTGGGAAGTCAGCGCGATTTACAATAGCTCAGGGATTTGCCCGAAAAATTAACAAGGAGGAAGCGCTCAAAATTCTCAAGACTACGGAAGAGGCGGGTTGTGTACATAAAGTATTCCACAACGGAGCAGATATCATGAAAGAGGAGAATAGTATTTGCAGTTGCTGCAAGGATTGTTGTCACCTCTTCGTTTATTGGCGACGGGGCGCCCTTCCAATGATCACCGCCAATACCTATCTTGCACATGTCAACCTAGATCATTGCACGGGATGTGGAAAGTGCGTGGAAAAGTGCCCAACAGACGTGATCTCGCTGAATAAAAAGGGGAAGGTTGAAATAAATTCCACACTCTGCATCGGATGTGGCGTCTGTGCACATTTCTGCCCTGAAAATGCGATTGTATTGCAGAAGGGACTACGTAGAACCTTCGCCCAACCGCAGGTAAAAGGAAAAACCCCCTCTATCTAATGAACTCATTTATCCCGTGATTTATTTTCATTTACAGGAGATTGGTTCCGAATTGACCCTTAATCCATCCCCGGAGTGTCGATTAGGAAGTAGGAAAATCGGATTTTCAAATCCAAAACTAACTCAAAATAAATAGAAGAAGAAAAATAACTAAATACAATACTAGTGAAATACAAAAAAACAAATGATAGTGTTATATAAAATGACTCAAACTCCCGCAGAAGACCCCGTCACGGCCAAATACCGTAGCGCGGCAAATGCGATTATCAAGGCGGGTCCTATACCTTTTCCCGTTTCGGATACCGTTATCGAAATTTTAAAAGCGCAGCTAGATGATGAGGATCTTGAATTCATCAAAGCGTTCCGGGCGAGCTCATCGCTTGTGCTGGATGAAATGATGAAGAAGACGAAATTTACCGAAGAGGAGATTGACAGGAGGGCCTCGAAATTGGCAAAAAAAGGATTTATCTTTAACCAAGTGGGATCGTCAGGAGTTAAAGTCTATCGTTTGCTCCCACTCGAGGTAATCGGGGCAATGGAATACACGTTCATGAAACCCCTTCCGAAAGATCCTAAGGAAATGGCAAAGATGAAAACTCTAGCCAACCTCTACCAAAAACTTCTTTCAGAGCTGGGAGACCTGGTACAAAAGAGATATGAGGTATTTGGTTCCCTCTTCAAACAAGCTCCCCCCTCAGACAGAACTATTCCAATCTACGAGAATGTCACTGGATCCTCTGTGAACATTGAAGTGAACCAACAACTTCAAGTCCAAGAACAAGTCCTCCCCACGCAATCTGTGGAAGAGATCATTAAGAAATTCGATGACATAGCTGTTGGACATTGTT
>MBAA01000211.1:2708-3711 GCA_001940655.1 Promethearchaeota archaeon CR_4 | reverse complement strand
TGTGCTTCACATTCGGTAAATCCGCACGCCATACCATTGCCCAAGGGTTTGCCCGGAAGGTCACCAGAGAAGAGGCCCTTGAGATTCTCAAGGCTACAGACGAAGTAGGCCTTATCCACAAGGTCTACCACAATGCTTCAGACATCAAGAAAGAGGAGAATAGTATCTGCAATTGTTGCAAGGATTGCTGTCACACGTTTACGGGTTGGCGCCGGGGGTCACTCCCGATTATAAACGCTACGACATTTCTCGCCCATGTCAACCAAGATGGGTGCACAGGGTGCGGGACTTGCGTGGAAAAATGCCCGATGGAAGCCATCTCGCTGAATGACGAGACAAAGGCGGTTGTAAATCCTGAAATTTGTATTGGGTGTGGTGTCTGTGCCCATTTCTGCCCCGAAAATACGATAATTCTACAGAGAGGGTTACGAACCGTTTTTGCCATGCCGCACCGAAAAACGAAATAGAATATGGATATTTCCATCTTTCATTTTTTTATGTGCTAAATATTGGTCCCAAATTGATATTTATCCAATTCATCACTCATTTTTGGTGATAACTAGCCTGTTTTGAAAAATCCAAAGGATGTGCTAATTTTGCTTTCATATGCCGTAGAAACGCATGGACTGACGAAAATTTACGATCACGATTTCATCGCGGTGGATCACGTTGATTTGAGGGTACCGAAAGGTCGATTGTTCGGGTTTTTGGGACCCAATGGTGCGGGAAAAACCACGACTCTCTCAATGTTATCGACATTACTCGCTCCTACCGAGGGGACTGCTCAAATTTTAGGATATGATCTGCTCAAAGATTTTGCACAAATTCGTCATAAAATTGGGATATGCCCCCAAGAGCTGGTGTTTTACCCGCGTCTCACGGCACGGGAGAATTTGATTCTCTTCGCAAAATTATATGGAATGTATCCACCCGATTATCGGGATAGAATAGATGACTTGCTTGGACGTATGGATCTCCTTGAGTGGGCGGACGTGCTCGCGAA
>MBAA01000211.1:0-2684 GCA_001940655.1 Promethearchaeota archaeon CR_4 | reverse complement strand
GCGCCTAAATGTTATCATGGCAGTCGTCCACGAGCCCGAGTTAATCTTCTTTGACGAGCCAACCGCGGGACTTGACCCTCAGTCGCGGCGGGGGGTGTGGGATTTCATCCGTGACTTCGAGAAGCAAAACGCGACTGTGATTCTAACAACTCATAATATGGACGAAGCGGACGATCTTTCCAATTACATTAACATCATCGACCACGGGAAAATCATCTCCCGGGGGACACCCGCCGAATTGAAAGCGAAATTGGGGGAAGGAGATATCATCGAATTTAAGATAGGGGATGGATTTCTTCGGGAGGAAGTTGCCACACGACTCAAGAACTTGGACTTTGTCAATTGGGTGAAAATCGTGGGGAAAAGGCGGATCATGTTAAGTGGCAAGGATTGCCTGCGTCGGATTTCGGAAATTATGGAAAGTGTGAAGCTGAAAATGACAGACATTAGCATTCGCCAGAACACACTCGAGGATGTTTTTATTGACCTGACTGGCAGGAGGTTGCGTGATCAATGAGCACCCCACGACTACAAAGAGGGAAAGAAGCAAGAAAACGTCCCCCCAGCAAAACACTCGGAATGTTGGGCAAGAATCTAAAAATGGCGTTGCGGGACAAACAACAACTCGTCTGGTTAATTGGGTATCCTTTATTGTTTACATTTGTCTTCTGGCTAGCGTTCTCGGGCACAGGGACACGTCCCAGTTTTAACATCGCGGTTTTCAATTATGATACAACCAATCCCGCGACCGGGGAGCCGTTTGAAAATCCTGCTAGCCGGTGGGAAGCCAATATTTCCCTGATTATGTTAGATGTCATCGATAATTATACTTCCGTCAATAATACTCTCCAGAGGGTCACTAGTATCAACGGGAAGTCTGATTTCACCTTAGAAGAAGCGATGAACCAGTTAAAACAGGAAAAACTCGATGCCATCATCATCATTGACGTGAACTTTAGCGAAAACGTGATCGGTAACACGTGGTGGTATCAGGCATTCAATGGAAAAGAGGTTGTTCCAGGTCAATTACCTGAACCTATTATCTCGATCCTCCGGGACGTGAATAATACAAATTTCTCAAATAAACCTCCCATTGTTAACGCAACTGTTAACCCCGACCCTGTCACCGGAGCGACCATTGCATCATTTGCGCGAGACCTCGTTAACTCGATTTCCTTACGTTTTAATGGTGCATTGGAAGCTGAAGTTTCTCAAACCGTGTTGAGTGCGAGTGAGATCCGCTCGATCTCCTTCTTCGATTACCTGGCACCAGGTTTCATGATCGTAGGGGCATTAATTTCCGTTAGTTCGCTTGCAGGATACTTGGCAGAAGAAAAGGAACTTGGCACGCTTTATCGTCTTGACACCACTCCCCTGACCCGAAAACAGGTGTTAATCTCCCACACGCTCGCACAATTGATAATAACCGCGGGCCAAAGCTTGCTCATCTTCGGGATGCTCAATGTGTTTGGTACCAATTGGCACCCGAATGCCAACTTCGGTCTCTTACTCATAACGCCAGTGATTTTTACATTCACGTGTTTAGGTCTGGGCATGATCGTGGCCGGCGTGGTAAAGTCCTCAAATGCTGCGGGAGGATTCTCGTGGTTCATCATCCTCCCGATGCAATTCCTCGGGGGATTATTCTTCAATATGGGGAGTTCAAGTACGCTCGATGTCACGGACTTTATTCCCGCAGCCTATGCCGCATCTGCCATGCGCAAAGTTGGCATCTACGGCCTCGGATTCACAGACATCTGGGTTGACTGGTTAGTCTGCATTTGTACTGGCATTGTGGCAATGGTGGTAGGTTTAATCCTCTTTTCGCGGAAGACGAAGACCCGTTAAAAAGGAGTCATATCCCCTATTTTTTCAAGAAATTGCGTTTTATCGAAACCAAATTAAGTCAAGCTTTTTTCCAAGAAGCGTTTTCCAAGACGATTTGAGTTCCGATGGCGCCTTGGCTAATACCGCCATCGGGGGAGATATAGGGGTCTGGAATGAGTTTTTTCTCGCGCAGGTTACCTGTCACGATAACTTCCTTCCCGGAGAATTCGTCATCCCAACCGGATAGTCCCTCAATATAGATTACCCTGTTGTCCGGGAGCTGAATCACTGCGCCACCCTTGGCGTTTCCTGCCGTCCCGCGTAACGTCACGTTTTTCCCAATCTGATTCGTGATTTTGGTCATAACAAAAAAATACCTGTATCTAAACTTAGATGAACTTGATAGTTTATTCTAAAAAAACATATTCTCCAAAAGTAATCTTTCCAGACACCACCTTCCTTGGAAATGAAACCCTGCAGGAAAGAGGATCCTCGAACCGCTATGGAAAAAAGTTTAGTTTTGGAGAGCATGAAAAAAATAGCTTTTCCACAAAGTACTCTTTAAAAAAAAGCCATTTAGCAAAAATGGAGATGGAAAAAAAGGAGTTAAATATTCCTGGTTGGAATATTACTATGGTTGTGGAATTTCTACCGGGTTAGCATTCGCGTGTTTCCCCTGACGATAGACCAAAAAGACAATTCCAATTTGAATCGCCGCGAAAAGGACCACGATCCATAAAATCTCAAGACAACTTTCAAATCCAATCAAGGCGAAAATGATGTTGGTGAGGGGAAGTCCAACTAACACCAAGAACAGGGGATATTCTGTTTTCAAGGAAAACTGGCTTACCATTTTG
>MBAA01000145.1:16301-16418 GCA_001940655.1 Promethearchaeota archaeon CR_4 | reverse complement strand
CCACTAAATTAATTTGAGGCGTTGGATTCGCACCGATACCCCTTAGTCGGTGTTCATCATAAAAATATCACGGCGTATTAAAAAAGGTTTGTGCATACCCGTTTTTGAGTAGCAAAT
>MBAA01000145.1:11086-16293 GCA_001940655.1 Promethearchaeota archaeon CR_4 | reverse complement strand
TTACTTGCCGCAAAAACCCGAACTTCATCCGCCACGGCGATAGCCCGCTGGTTGATTTGCTCAAATCGAACCGCAATATTCCGAACTTGGGTGCTAACCCGTACGTCAACATCGAGTGAAGTAAAGATCTGCGCCTCGAGGGCAATGAAAATCTCCACCGCGGTATTTTTTTGTAGGTGGACTTTTTTTGCGAAGGAAAGCGCGCTAGCAAAATCCCGTTTTCCTAACGCATCTAATGCATCTTTCACGTACTCGACGCTTTTCAAAGTCACGAGAGCGAGGTCGTGAAACTGATCCCGAATCTCTTTCCGCGGGCGGTATGTGATCAAGCTGAGGCGATGAGTGATACCCTCTGCTTGATCTGCGAGGGCATCGGCATCTAACATCAATTGAAGTAATTCCGTTCTCTTGGTTTCGGACGCGGCTTCCGCAATGGTGGCGAGCAGCCGAATTTTCACCGCATTAGCTTGCTCCTCCAAGTGCTCGGTTTGTCGCCGATGTTCTGCCAATTCTTTGACATCTTCCTTCAACCATGCCTCTGTTGCCCCAACCATTTCCCGATTTGCAGTCACCACTATTCCAACGTGGTGAATCGCATCGGCGAGCACGTCCTGGTATAATTTACTCATATGAAATCCCTAACAGTCCAAGTTCAAAAATATCACGATCGGATATGCAGCCACGCGCTATTTCCGTCCTTTTCGTATCTTCTCTTTCAGAACACGAGTTAATTCGTCAAAATCCTTATCGATGGTGAGAGCGTGTTGGATCAAGTATTCTACTGCGGCCTGCGCGAGCAATGCATGCGGCATCTCGTCCCATTCTTCGGGGTTCGTTCGTAATGAATCTGCTACGAGCACGTGGTGCCCCGCCACGAACCGGGGACCGAGCACCGGATCTACTCCTCCAACCGGTACGTAAGTCTCCTGTCCCTTCCGCATAATGTGGCCCTCTACTTCTAACGTCCCCAACATTTGGATGAGGGATGCGGGCTCCCAATCTTGGAAGATCGCTGCGATGTGGGAAAAATCCAAAGACCCTAAGGTGGTAATGAGGTTGAGCAGGACGTTTTTAATAGTGACGCCGACCAACCCGACCGGTTTCCGGAGTTCTTGTCTGCCAGTGATCCATTGAACCGCCTGCTGGAGGAGTGCGATGCGGGTACAATAGTATTGCTTGCAGGCCTCATCCCAGTTACTCACGATTTCTCGGGGTAACCGTAAATTGATATACTGGGGTATCCGGTGCACGCCTTCTACAACCCATTCCGGTACGGGCCCTTCACCCTTCGGTATCTGGGTGGGTCGTTCCGGATGCAGATAAGACTCGACTATGGTCACGAGGAATTGCGTGAGGGACATCTTGTATTTGTCAGCAAAATACTGCCAAGTCTTGAGCTCGTTCTGTGGCACCCGGAAACCGACAATTTGGGTTCCGTGTCCTGCATCGTGTTTCGGCATTTATATCTTTCCCAGTTCTTGCTTTTTCATATAAAAAGGCATCAGAATTTATTAATCCTCGGTATTTTTAAGTCATTTTTTTTATTACACTTTAATGTTGAAACCCAAGTCAACTTCATCTGCAGGTTTTCCTCCATGAACCCCCCAATTTTCCAGCGGTTGTTCATTTAGCACGATAAGAATATCTTTGGATGCGATTCCCGGTTGTTCCTTCAAGTTTTCGACAATTCTCGAATATAATTTTTTCTTTGCTTCCTTAGATCTTCCCGCAAACAATAGAATCTCGATTAGCGTAAATTGATCGGTACGTCCCGACCGATACTCAAAATTTTCAGGACCTAATACATAGAGTCGCTGGGTGCGATCATCAACAGGAACCTTTAATGCGTGCACGAGAGCCTCGTGAACGCCATCTAACACAGCTTTTTTATATGCTTCATCTTTCGGGCCGACAATTTCGATTTTCACTAATGGCATAATATTAAACGACACTGGTTGAGGATTTAGTTATTTTTAGTTTGCACGGGGAGGAATCTCAATTCTCAAGAATCGAATAAAATTCAAATACTGTTAGTTTAATTTCTAGCTAATTTATGAAAAATTCGGTAGCATTACTAAAATACAAGCAAAGTCCTGATTCTTTGCGAGAGGCCATCGCTCTTTGTGACGGTTTTTCCGGGTTGAAACCTGCCGCGCGGATCCTGATCAAACCTAACTTAGTCATGTGGGATAATAATCTTCCTATATCCCCTTTCGGCGTGTTCACGACGACTCGGTTGGTCGAGGATCTCGTGCTATTGCTCCAAGAAGCGGGTTGCACGGATATCACGATAGGAGACGGATCAATGACCGCTAAACCCGGGTCGAGTACCGCGGATGCTTTTGTTGGACTAGGCTATGAAAGTCTCGTTACTAAGTATCACGTTAAACTAGTTGATTTCAATAAAAGTCCCGGTCTCAAGCTCCGAGACGCTTGGGGGTACGAGATGCAAGTGGCGAAGGAAGTTCTAGACACAAATTTCCTGATCAATATGCCTGTGTTGAAGACCCATGGCCAGACCAAGGTTTCGTTAGGAATTAAGAACTTGAAGGGGTGCCTGAAGATGTCCTCAAAACGCCTTTGTCACGATCCAGCGCGAGGGGGACTCGAGCACGCCTTCTCCGTCCTGCCGGACTTAGTTAAACCCGCCTTAACCATTATTGACGGCATTTATGCTCTCGAGCAGGGGCCCTTGGTCTCTGGCAAAGCGATTCGTAAAAACGTAGTTATTGTGTCAAAAGACATCCTCGGTGCCGACCTCGTGGCGGCCAAGAGTATCGGGTATGACCCTGAAGACATTCTTCATTTCAAGGAGCTTGCTCACCGTACGGGAAAATCCCTCGACCTGAATAACTACCAAGTGAAGGGTGAAAAACTTGAGAACCACATCACGCCCCTCAAGTGGGACTGGCCGTGGACTAAGGATGATATCGGTCCATTGGCCTTCGAGCGTGCTGGAATTCATAATGTAGAAGCGCCTAAATACGACGAGACTGTCTGCTCGGGGTGCTCCCTCACGAGTTACGTTGTTAATATGCTTGTCCTATCGGCCGTGCAAGGGAAACCTGCGCCCGTCTCCTTGCCCAGGATAGAAATCCTGAATGGTAAGAAGCGACAAGCGCGTGCTGGATATGATGCAACCGTACTTATCGGCAACTGCATCGCCAAGGCCAATGCCCAGAATCCTCATATCCGCAAGGCGCTCAAGGTTACTGGGTGTCCGCCAGAATACCTCGACATTGTGGAGACTCTGCGCGGGGCGGGTCTAGACGTGAAAGACAATGCCTATGTGGACGCCCTACATCAGCAATACGTCCGTTACGAGGGCAAACCAGAATTCTCTTGGAGGTTTTTCGGCAAATAATTCTTTTTTTCGATTTCTTAAGATAAGGATGCCCCAGAATTTACGACCATTGAGAAATTTTTGATGTAAAAACGGAAGAATATTGTAAAACCTGTCAAACGATAATGGCGTTCCTTTAAAGTATGATCTTGTTTGTCACACTTTTCAATTGGTTTGTAATATGAGAAATAATCCATCTCCTTGGTTGGTTTTAACATATTTTGTAGATACTAGTTTTAATCTTCCAATATTCTCTAATGATTTATTAATCTTTGAAAGATTTAGCGATATTTTAATCAAATTAATATCTTTATTCAAAGAATTCATATATGCTATGTCTTTACACAAAGTTATATATAAGGGCGCGTTTCATCCTTCACTCCTCTCTCGTACATGTCATTCAATGAGAGAATGGTTATTCAATCAGTAATTTATACGAAGAGAAATAGAAATCAACAAAAATCGTTGACATATTATGCCAAAAGAAAAACCCCACTTGAACCTAGTCATCATCGGGCACATTGATCATGGTAAATCGACCCTTATGGGTCACGTACTCGTTGCGACCGGGGCAGTCACGGACCGCGAGGCCCGCGAGATGGAAGCGACCGCCGCGGAACTCAAGGACGAATCGTTCAAATTCGCGTTCTTCATGGATCGCTTGGCTGAAGAACGCAAGCGTGGTATTACCATCGACTTGGCATTTCGCAAATTTGAAACCGCGAACAAATATTTCACAATAATTGACGCGCCGGGTCACGCGGACTTTGTAAAAAATATGATTACTGGAGCCTCCCAAGCAGACGCCGCCATATTAGTCATTTCTGGCAAGGTTGGTGAAGCCGAGGCGGGTATCTCAGATGGTGGCCAGACACGAGAGCACGCCTTCTTGGCTAAGACCCTCGGGGTCAAGCAGCTCATCGTTGGTGTGAACAAGATGGACGACAAGTCCGTCAACTGGGCGGAAAATCGCTACAATGATGTCAAGGAATTAGCCAAGGGTTTACTCACGATGGTCGGGTACGATGTTAATACAATCCCTTTCATCCCGATCTCTGGATTCCAGGGCGAGAATCTCATCAAACTCTCGGACAAGATGCCCTGGTATAAGGGCCCATACCTCATCGAGGCACTCGACAACCTCCAAGTGCCTGAGAAGCCCATTAACAAACCCCTCCGAATCCCCGTCCAAGACGTGTACAAGATCAAGGGCGCAGGTGTCGTACCAGTCGGGCGGGTTGAAACGGGAGTCATCAAGGTCAAACAGAACGTTGTGGTCATGCCCTCCGAGTTTGAAGGCGAAGTTCGGTCCATTGAAATGCACCACGAACCACGCGAGACAGCAGAACCAGGAGATAACATCGGGTTCAACGTCCGGAACCTTGACATCAAGAATGTACGCCGTGGAGACGTGATCTGCGACACGAAAAGTCGCGTCCCAGTCATCAATCCTACGGGATGGTTCAAGGCCCAGGTCATCGTGGTATGGCACCCCACCGCGCTCGCACAAGGGTACACCCCGGTGGTGCACGCACACACCGCGCAGGTCGCGTGCAAGTTCACGGAACTTATGGCGAAGCTCGACCCTCGCAGTGGGCAGGTCGTGGAAAACAATCCCCAGTTCCTCAAGGTCGGTGAAGCCGCTATCGTCAAGCTGGCTCCTATAACCAAGCTCTGTCTCGAAACCTACAAGGACATCCCAGAGCTTGGGCGGTTCGCTGTCCGGGATATGGGCCGCACCGTTGCCGTTGGGGTAGTCCTCGCACTCGAAGTGGGAGGGAAAGTTGAGGAAGCAGCCGCACCTGCTGCCGCGGAAAAGTCTGCTGCTAAACCCGCTGCCGAGAAACCAGCTAAAACTGCTGCC
>MBAA01000145.1:10019-10994 GCA_001940655.1 Promethearchaeota archaeon CR_4 | reverse complement strand
TTCTGAAATTATGAAAGTTAATCTAATTCTGAACATCTTCTGTTTATAGTATAAACTAGTGATGCTAACGTCAAAATTCATTGTATTTAGGTATCCAGAGGAGACGCTGATTGGAAGGGTAACCTACGCATATTAACAAATGCCACATCATACAGTGATTGGTTCATTAAGTATCACATTAAAGTCGGGTGGAGCCAATTCAACAAAATTTTCCCTTCAATAGGACTAAAGTGGAATACAAATAAGGGAGTTGAGAAATCAGGGTTATTTGAAATATATTTTTCCAAACTCGAATATTCTAGAGAATATAGTGTGATAATCTCAAGAAGAATAAAGGAACTGGAGTTTTGGACGGATATATCCTATATTTACGATAGGAAAAATTAGTTGTGGGAGAAAAGTGGGAATGATCGTAGGTTCTATTGGCGACTCATAAAATATGTAAATGATTGATGAGAGAAGAATTTTCTGATCTTTGATGGGTGTTTATTCTGGAGTTTAATTATTGTATTATAGCGTACTGCGCATAAGACCCTTGGTCATATAACGACCCTCAGTCAGAAATTTTATATATCTCATACTGTCCATCATCTGGTGACTATCTAATCAAGTAATGGTAATCCAGTCGAAACTCAGATCTATGTAGCAAATTACCAGATCTGCACGAACTTCCTGTAATAGAATGTAAAAAAAGGAAGAAAAAAAAGGTGATTTATAATGGAAAAGAAAACAATCTATGCAATAGTCTTAACGGCAGTAATTGCCGGTGGTGGGGTGGGTTTAATAGTTTGGATCACCACCATGAAACCAGAAGCAGACACACTCGAGATATATCACTGGTGGACTTCCGGCGGAGAAAAGGCGGCAATTAACGCGCTTGTTGCAACTTATAGTGCACAATATCCGAATACAACTGTTCGGCAAGTTAGTGTGGCGGGCGGTGCAGGATATGCATTCCTATCTACTATAAAATCT
>MBAA01000145.1:4492-10002 GCA_001940655.1 Promethearchaeota archaeon CR_4 | reverse complement strand
ATATTACTGGATGCTGCTGCTGTTGATCCAACCAAGTTGACCAATTGGTCAGCATTCTTCACGGCATGTCAATCCATAATTGATGCTGGAATAGGAATAACAAAACCCATTTCCTTAGGAGAAAGCTGGACAGCTGCGCACACTTTCGAACAAATAATGGCGAGTCAGGGCATCGACTTTTACGAAGACTGGGTAAATGGAAAAGTCACTTCTGCAACCGCTCCTAAGCTTCTCTATGCATTAGGCAATCTCAGCACCTATCTCAGCTTTTGCAATACGGACAGTGCCTCACTAACCTGGGATGCTGCAACCGCAAAATTAATCGCCAGCACGGCAGTATTCAACGTCATGGGTGATTGGGCTAATGGAGAATTCTTAGCAGCAGAACAGACTTTTGGAGTAGAATACAACGTAACGATGGTACCCGGCACGGGCGATATGTATGGTCTATGTATCGACACCTTCCAAACGCCAAATAATGCACCGCATCCTACAAATTCCCGGCGGTGGTTAGAAGTCGTGGGTTCCCAGGCGGGTCAAGATGCATTCAATCCCCTCAAAGGGTCTATCTCCGCGCGGACTGACGCAAATCTGAGCAAGTATGGCATGTACCAAAGGAATGCAAGCACTGATTTCAAGAGTGTGACCTATATGTTTCCAAGTGTCGTGCATGGAAGCGGTGCTCCTGAAGCCTTCAAGGTTGGTCTTCAAACAATAATATCACAATTCGTCTCTGACAAGAATATAGCTAATGCGGCAGCCGCTATTATTGCTCTCACCGCGGAATGTACTTGGACAAAAGTCTGGAACTTGGTTTAGGGACTGAGTTGAATAAAATATTTTTCATTTTTTTCTTTTAATCTTGTTATAAAGCGAATATAGGGTTGAAAAAATGAAGTTCCCTCGAATAAAATTCACGAAAGACAGTCTAGCCACTTTACTACTTCTACTGCCCGCGTTAGTATTAGTGGGATTTTTTGTGTATTTTGCAATCTCGTGGAATGTTGTCGTGTCAGTATCGAACTGGAAGGACTACTCACTTGTAGTAGATTATAGCTTCGGGGGATTCAGGCAATATGAAAAATTATTTGCAGATCCAATTTTCCTAACATCCTTAAAGAATAATTTAATCTTGATAGCCATTTTTGTCCCCGGAACGCTTCTTGTCGGTTTATTTTTAGCGTTATTGTTAGATCAAAAGATCCGGAAGGAAGGGGTGTTCCGGACTATCTATTTATTACCATTTACGCTTTCATTCGTTGTCACCGCATTTCTTTGGAGGTGGATGTTCAACTTAGATAACGGAGTTCTTAATTATTTCCTCGGGTTCTTTAACTTGACATCGGACTGGATAATAAATCCAGATATAGCTCTCTATTGCGTGGTCATTCCGCTCATCTGGCAGTTCTCGGGCTATACCATGTTAATTATTCTAGCCGGTATCAAATCCATTCCGGTTTCACACATCATGGCGGCCGAAGTGGATGGGGCATCGGGGTTTTATCTATACAGGCGGGTCATAATCCCCCAATTAAAGACCTCAATCGCGACCGCATTTGTAATTTTGATTATATTTGCACTCAAAGCCTTTGACTTTATTTGGATTCTCACAACCGGAGGACCGGGAACTGCCACCTATATATTACCTCTGTATATGTTCAGATCAAGTTTTATGGACACAAAGTTCGCCTACGGATCGGCCATAGCCACCATATTATTGCTGTTAGTTATGATGATCGTCGTACCTTATTTGTACAAGACGTATAGGGGGAAAGAAAAATGAAACTCCACTTCAACCGTATCTTGCTTTACATCATACTTATATTCCTAGCATTTGTGACACTACTTCCCCTTTGGACGGGTATATTGACCGCGTTTAAAAGTGAACAGGATTTAATTTTGACCACGCCAGTAGAATTTCCCCTTTCTCCAACGTTAGATCCGTTAATAGAAACGTTCGGACTTATGGCAAGACCTATAATGAATAGTCTTGTATTTACGATTACGGCGACGATTTTATCTTGTTTACTCGGTTCAATTACGGGATATGTTTTGGCATTGCACGCATTCAAGGGTTCGAATACGATATTCGTCCTTATAATTGTAGGGATATTCATTCCTTATCAAGCGGTACTCGTTCCCCTCGTTCTTATAATGAGTAGGTTAGATTTGTATAATTCCTTAGGAGGATTAATCCTCACACACACTGCCTATGGCATACCAATTTGTACCCTCTTATTCCGAAGCTTCTATGCTGAGATCCCGAAAAGCCTGATAATGGCCGCAAAAGTGGATGGAGCGGGGATATGGACAATTTATTGGCGCATAGTCCTTCGCCTATCAGTCTTACCATTCATAGTAACTGCAGTGTTTCAGTTTACCAATATTTGGAATGATTTCTTATTTGGTTTAGTAATATCCAGAGGAGTAGAATCAATGCCCGCATCGGTAGAGCTGGCAAATTTACAGGGAGGTTTTGTTGCATTATGGAATCTTCAAATGGCAGGTACTGTGTGGTATACCTTGCCATCATTAGTCGTGTATTTGGTGCTTGGAAAATATCTAATCAGAGGTTTTATGACAGGAGCAGTCAAAGGATAGGAGAAACATGGCAAGCATCACGTTGAAAAATCTAACGAAAAAATATGGAAATACTTTTGCAATCGAGAATCTCAACTTGGAGATAAAAGACGGGGAGTTTTTCATTTTACTGGGTCCTTCGGGTTGTGGGAAGTCGACCACTCTGCTCAGCATCGCGGGATTGATCAAACCCGAGGGTGGTGAGATATGGATTGGGGATGACTTGGTTGCTTCCATAGAACAAGGCATATTCAAGAGACCCCAAGATAGGGATGGAGCGATGGTGTTCCAGGATTATGCGCTATATCCACACATGACAGTCTTTAAAAATATCGTCTTTCCGCTCGAAATAAGGGGATTAGACAAGAATGAAGTCGTAAGAATAATTAAAGAAAGAAATGAAATTGCACGAATAAAAATCGTACGTTTAATTAAAGACATAAATGAGATCGCACGAATTAGAAAAGAGAAAGCTGAGACCGAGAGTAATGTTAAGGGAGGAGACGAGACTGCGAGAGAAGCTAAAGATGAAGAAGATATAGAATGGATATTTAAGGATGAGGAAGAACTCGCACGTATAATTAATGATAAAAATGAACTCGCACGGATGGCTAAAGATAAAAAAGAAATCGCACGATTAGAAAAAATAAGAGCTGAGACCACGAGTAATGTTAAGGAAGCAGACGAGACTGCGAAAGAAGCTAAAGATGAAGAAGAGGTAGAATGGTTATTTAAGGATGAGGAAGAACTCGCACGTATTATTAATGATAAAAACGAAATCGCACATATAGCCAAAGATAGAATTGAAATCGCAAAGAAGGTCAAAGAAGCGGCTGATCGTTTAGGAATAACAGACCTTCTCGACAGGAAACCAAGCCAGCTCAGCGGAGGGCAACGACAGCGGGTGGCGCTCGCGAGAGCAATAGTGCGGAATCCAAAGGTCTTTTTAATGGACGAGCCTCTGTCAAACCTCGATGCTAAATTAAGAGATTTTGCACGGGCAGAACTCAAGAAATTGCACGAGAAGGTAGGCACTACTTTTATTTACGTGACTCACGATCAATTAGAGGCAATGTCATTAGGTGACAGGATTGCCATCCTGAATAAGGGGTCGTTAGAACAATTGGGAACGCCGGAAGATGTGTACAACCATCCGGCAAATGTATTTGTCGCGGGTTTTATCGGAACTCCCCCAATAAATATCATGGAAGGAATTCTTATAGAGAAAGATGGAAAGATTGGTGTCGATTGTGGTCATTTCACGTATAACCTTGCGAGCGAGAGTGAATTAAAGGGGCGAATATTTGCACCAGAAATAATATTTGGGATTCGACCTGAAAATGTCAAAATTGCAGGAGGGGAGATAAAAGAAGGTGCAATTATAGCAGAGATCTACGTGATTGAACCCATAGGACGAGAAAATATCATTCATCTAAAAATTGGTGAAAAACATCTCATATCTTTGACGAGCGCCATGCAAGATCTGAAGGTTGGAGATAATGTTTCCATCTCGTTCGATGAGAAAAGGATTCATATCTTTGATAAAAAAACTCAACTCGCGCTCGATCCCAATTATATCCACCCGTGGGTCAACTATGGGATCGCCCGGAAAGACCAAGGTGACCTAAAGGGCGCAATTGAAGCCTACGAGCAAGCCATTGCGCTCGATCCTAATACCGCTATCGCGTGGTACAACCTCGGGATCGCCCGGAAAGACCAAGGTGACCTAAAGGGAGCTATCAAGGCCTACGAGCGGGCTGTCGCGCTCAATCCCAAATATGTGGATGCATGGGTTCATCTTGGGGCTACTCGTAGTAACCTCAAAGATTTCGCCGGAGCTATAACAGCTACGCAAACAGCTCTCAAATTAAGTCTTGAACAAAATGATGCTAGGTCAACGGCAATGGCATATTATAACCTTGGTTGTTATTCAGCGGGAGCAGGAAAGACTTTAGAGGTCATCGATTTTCTAAAAAAAGCTATTAAAATTCACAATGAATACGCAAATATAGCAAAACAAGATGCATCATTTGATAGTATTCGATCAAATCCTGAATTTCTAGACCTCATATCTATGTCCTAAAGATAAATCCTAGATGATAAAAAAATGCCTTATCCGTCCCGTTTGCTAAGTGCTACAGATATACCACTTTTGCCTCCCCCTTCACAATCGGTATAAACCTCATTACTACAATTTCAACCGTATATTGTCCGAGTACTCGACTCAAACGTCAGAAAATGAGAATGTTTCCTAATCTTTAAGTAGAGAACGTTTCCGTTAAAATTTGGGGGTTTATCTAAAATTTAATAACTCATATCATATAAGACAATTAAAAACCAACTTTGTACATTCAGAAATTTCATATATGACTCTCAGTCATAATTTGACTTTTAGTACAATGTTATTAGAGATTCCTCTACTATTCATAATATTACATACAAGCAAGGATATTTCCAATGGAATTACCAGTCGACAATACAGAGAAACCTTCCAGGAAAGAGCGACGCAAGGAACAAACCCGCCAAACGATACTTGACGCAACTGAAGCTATGTTTTCTAAATATGGTTTCGAACAAACGACCATTGACCAAATAGCAGAACACGCTGCATTGAGTAAAGGGTCCTTCTATAATTATTTTGACTCGAAGGACGACCTGTTGATTGCTTTTGCAATGCGAGGGTACGAAAAACTTATCGAAATGTTTGAAGTAGCGATTCAGAAGAGTTCAAATGGACATGAACAGCTACGGAACCTGGGTTGGGTCTTTTTACACTATACGAAGCAATATCCGATTTATGACACCGTAATTCAAGCGATGCAGGTGTCTCGAAATGGAAGCACTCAAAATTCTCAACACATGGCAGATTTTATCAAACAGCAGCAACAGTTTATAACGATATGGGAAGGTGCGGTGCAACACGGGATCGA
>MBAA01000145.1:1313-4447 GCA_001940655.1 Promethearchaeota archaeon CR_4 | reverse complement strand
TTGCGTGCGCATTTTCTACTTCGAGTCGTATTTTCGTGGTGTTGTATGTCGAAGCGACCCGGTAATTAGGAAAAACTTTCCTGAATGAAAATTTACGCTTCTATGTGATGGTGTTTATAGTGATGGCATCACAATAGGAAGAAATGTGGTCTTTGCGCTTGGAGGGAAAGCGATAGGCTCAATTCTGCGCCGGATCGAGGAGAAAAAATAGGTATTAATCTCCAATTTTTTTTTCTCCTCTATGTAAAGCACGGGGAATTCGATTCTCCCTGAAATAGTATTCAATTTGCGAATAAATTGTGATTTGAAAAAGAATTATAAGAGCTCTACAACCCGTTTGATACCATTTTGGTCGAGCACTACACGAATCTTTTTATATTGCACCCGATTCTGCCGCGTGTCGTCTAGGTATTCAAGTTTGAACACTACGTTCACGTGGTACACTTTGGCATACTTAATCTTGCGAAATTCCTGGGTTTCTGAAACCCAGATGATACGCGTACGGTATGGGTCGTCCGCATAGCTCAGAAAATGCTGGACGTTGAAGCGGAGAATGTCGTTGATGTCCGTGTGACGTTCGTGCCTGGACCGGATGAGTACGGGATTTAGGATGACTTTTTTGACGTATTTTATGACAAGCTCAGGTTTCCCCTCTTGCTCGATGGGGGATTTATTTGAGGCTTGGCGAATGCTGAGGATTTCAGATGGAACTTTCTCCAACGGAAGGTAATTCACGGATTCCTTCCACGAGCCAATCCGCACGTTACTTTCATGCTCAAAAATGTGCCCTTCGCGGTCTGGAAACCAGTGATTGAGGGCACGATCTGAGAGATTCTGTAATACGCCCTTGATGCGATCCTTGAGAATGTAGGCGGCGATGACCGGCAACCAAATATACCAGTCTTGATACGATTGGCTGGAAAGGTTCGCGAAAATCACGATGAATAAAAACATAGCAATACCGGCAGAGAGGGCATACAAGATTTGGGATACACGGGCCCGATCTTCAGACTTCCGCTGGTCAAGATATAGGACAGTTTGCGTGTATTTCTTGAAGATTCCCTCCCAGTAAGAATACAATTCGTTTTCCGTACCTTCTTTGATAAACAAGAGACTGTTATGCTGCCGCCGGTGTGCCATCTCCTGTTCGACAATCGTTTTTATGGTATTGAAGGGGATTTCCATTCCTGGCATTTTCTGGATGACAAGCCCAAGATTCACAAGACTTTTGGTGATCTTGAGCGAAATATAGTCATCTACAAAGCGAAAACCCTCGCGAAGAACCTCCGGAACCTGCACCGAAAGAAAATTTTGGGAGAAACCTCGGAATGTACTAACAAAAACGTCAACATCGTTTGCGTAGATGCGAATATTGTCAATAATATCCGGATTGATCTGTTTGGCGCTTAATGCATTCAGGTAAAAGCGTACTTGATCTCTGAGGGAACTCTTCACGATACAGGCGAGCATCTTTAATTCATACTTGACTTTCTCGACATTCTCGAGTGTGCGGGACGCTCCTTCGACTTGTTTAATCAATTGCTTGATTCGGATGAGCGGCGATGCACTATTATCTTCACGGGTGAGACTTTTGAGACTCATCGCGGGGGTTTTGAACCGGATGCGGGTAGACATATCCGCGATGAATTGCTCGTTCGAATAACTTTGTGGATCCACCTGCAACGCCCGGGGGACGAAAAAGAACGCGGAAACGCGATAAGAATTCGTTTTAGATTGAGGTTGCAATCGATAATCTAGCTTTGCTTCAAAAGCAAAATGGTCATGGCGTTCTAGAAGTGTGTCAATATATTCCTTTATTATACCCGAAGCGGGACTGAACGTAGTGGAGGCACGCTTGGACTTTTTTGTAACCCCGGATTCTAATTCCTTGGAGGGGATTTTTTTGTGAATTTCATCCATATTGGTTCCATTTGATGCCTAACGAACAACCAAACTATTAATTTTTTTCCGTTATCCAACGAAATGAATGTTGGTGAGTATCAAAGCAACCAAATCCTCGAAATATTTAGGTTTACCGATATTCATAGGGAAAAAGCAATCCACGACGAAAGACCCGTCGTATCACTTAAGATGTAAAAAAAAGAAGGAAAGAATGGGAGAAGAAAGCATTTAGATTAGTAAGATCCCTTTTCGATCTCGCGAATTACCTCGTCAAATTCAAATTCTTCGAGGAGTGGAATGTTGACATCCCATTTGGTACAGACCTTGGAGGCACGTTCGGAGATGCACGCGATATCCTTGCGATCAATGAGGCGAAGCTTGAACTTACGCACGCCGGCGAGAAGTTGCTTGAGACCCGTATGCAGCTTGTTGGCGATGAAGGTGTACACGCCCATTGCTCCATAGGGTATCTCATTACCTTTAGCCATTACTTGTTCATTATTCCGGAGCTCTTTAGCGCATACGAATGCTTCCTCAATGGTTAATGACGCAGGGTCCTTGGAATCGGGAAATCCGAGGGAGGTGAGCATCGATTTATTCACCTGTTTGTTCTTAATTTGCTCCCCGGCCCATTTCGCTTTCATCCCCGCGGTAATGGGAGCGCGGGCCATTGCAATGGCTTTAACATAGGGTGCTCCTAGCGCGAGAGCCTTGAACATCTGGGTCTCGTCTGCAATCCCACCGGCAATAGCAATATCTGGAATTCGCACGTGGGGGTGAACCTTGTGTATGCGATCTAGGCAACCAGTGACCATCGCTTCGAGATACACCGTGGGGACAGACCCTTCGTTCATCATCGACACGGGGCTCATTCCCGTCCCACCACCCGCTCCATCGAAGGTAATGCCATCTGCTTTGCCCTCCACCGCGAGGCGTATAATCCACGCAGTCGCCGATGGCCGATATGCGCCGGTCTTCACGAAGACATTTTTAACACCAGACGACCGCAGGCGATCCATATTTTCCAGGAAACCTACTGTGGACGTGATCCCTACCCGGCTATGCCGTTCGAAGTCTGGGATCAAACCCGCGCGCCAATCCTCAATGACTTGGGGATCCATCGGGTCTGGGATAACCAGGTACCCGCGTTTTTTGAGGAGTTGGGCTTTTTCGATGCTCGTGAGACGCACTTCGCCTCCAATGGCTTTGGCACCTTGCCCGAACTTTTCTTC
>MBAA01000145.1:0-883 GCA_001940655.1 Promethearchaeota archaeon CR_4 | reverse complement strand
TTCGAAAGTTTGAACGTTGGCATATGATTTTACCGCTCTTTAACAAACCTGACCTTATTCAAGGGTAACTGTATCGGTTCATATACGACTTAATTTCTTCAATCAGGTCAGGATCTGTTGTTATGAGAGAGGATGCGCCAGTTGCTTTTTGAAGGAGTTTTCTTAGATTGGAACTAATTCGAGTGAGCATATGCAAGTACTAACTCACATCAGTGTGCTAATTATAATGTGGAATGAAATTGCATTACGTAACTTCCTTAAATTTAATATCCATTAATAGCTTAGAGACGTAGGAGCATTATTTCATGCCGGTCCGCGCCATTAAGGCAATTATTCTCAAGGAGGGAAGTATCCTCATTCTCAGGAAATCGGACAAGGTAGATATATACCCAGGGCAGTGGGATTTACCAGGGGGACGTCTCGATCCCGGAGAGTCATGGAATGAAGGACTCTCCAGAGAAGTCAGGGAGGAAACGGCATTAGAAGTGACCTTTATCCGGGAGATACGGACGTGGCAAAGTCTAAAGTGGGACACGATCGGGAAAACTGTGGCGTGTGATTACGTCAGTGGCGAAGTCCAGTTGTCGTGGGAACATACTGAATACTATTGGGTAGTCCCAGAGAATATTATCACGGGAGATTTCCCGGAATGGATTCGCAATGACGTGAAATCCCTAGGATTATAATTATCATCGGAAAAAATAGAAAATATTACTTTTTGGATCGGTTGACAAAGTAGATGATTGCCATAATGACCAAGAAGACCGCCATTATTATCCCAATCCAAAATTTAATAATAGTAGCTGGGTCGCTAGCTGCTTCGCTAGTAACAACATACCCTACAATGTCAAAGATGATGCCTGCGCTTAAAATGAGATTCACC
>MBAA01000189.1:34104-34642 GCA_001940655.1 Promethearchaeota archaeon CR_4 | reverse complement strand
TCCCTTCTGCGGCGAGATTAAACCGGACTACGGGGCGCTCTGGCCCCGCTTCGGCCATTACCAAGAGAACTATCGCCGCTGGGCTCGCCAGCACTACCTGCAGGGATTACAGCCAGGACGAACCCGGAAGGCCCTCGTGGTAGATCTCGGCGTGGCAGTGGGTCGTTCCACGCTCGCCCGGTGGGTAAACCAACCGGCGGGCTAGTTGCGGGAGGCTCTGGCGGGGACGCTCGTGCCCACGAGTGGCGTGTGGCACTACGACGAGATCTTCATCCGGGTCGGGGGCGAGCGCGCCTACGTCATCGTGTTGCATGATACAGTGACCAATTTCAACCTGAACATACACGCGACCCCCACTATGGGTAGGTCTGCCGGGCGCGCGACGTTGCAGGAAGCACAGTGCATTCGCCACCACGGCCTGGGAGACCCATTGAAATCGCTCGTCATGGACGGCACGACCAACTTGGGATATCTGTTACACACACGGGGTTCGAGGGCGTCACGATGGGGCAATGCAAGACCCACTTCAAGTGGCAAG
>MBAA01000189.1:30381-34010 GCA_001940655.1 Promethearchaeota archaeon CR_4 | reverse complement strand
CGTGCCGGACGCGGGGTCGGAGGGAGAGGCCTACGTGACCCTCGAGGCCCTCCGGGCCACGGTCACCCGGTTGCAGTTGAAAGTCCAACAACACACCGAGCGCCATTGAATTTTACGAGAAATGGATTGCAGAATCTGAAAAAACAGGCCCTTCTAGGAGAAACAAGGAGCTGCGAATGCAGGTTAAGAAACTAGTCAAGAACCTCAAGAATGAAAGAAAAAGAATAAGGTAATTCTCTGCCATTTCGCTGAAATGTTATTGTTTGTTTCGGAGAATGGATTGGAACCTTAGCTCGCTATGTTTTCCAAGGCAACGAGTATAATTTTAATTCTAACTGCTCAATTAGCTTTGTAAGTCTACTGCTGTCTTTTACGACCCTCAAGTTTACAAATAACAAAAGGAACTTAAGGTTTTCCTCGCCGGACATCCTTCAGACTCCATCCTGAGCGACTTGATTAGAAAAAGTTAGGTGACAGGTTTTATCACTACTTGGCTAAATGCCGCAAGCTGAGGGCGTTCGCAATTTTATTTGCCACTCCCCTCGTGCGTTTGCCCCCAATTCACGCCGTTTCTTGCAAATACAATATGTGTTGCCCTTAAGATTCTTCCGAGCTATATGGACCACATATGATCTAGGTGACAGGAATGTAATATTTCCTTCCTATTGATTAAAATTAATGAGGTATTTCGGTGATAAAGCGATAACTGGTTAGGTGACAGGTACCTAATTTTTCCATAATTTTAGACCATTCTTTCTCTATGCTCATCGAACCTGCTGAACGGAGGAGAAGTCGTTCTGGGACGAATCTACATTGCAACTTTTATGTCGGATGGAACCAACGTGGAACTTGAGAAAAGCTTATTAGAAAATGACCTTATTTGTAAACTTGAGGACCGTAATATTTATATTAGAAATCCAAGAAAAAGTAGACGGATGCAATGACAATTCAAGCGGGTAAAGGTAAAGTTACGATAAAAAAGTCCGGGACGGGTTACAAGAACGTTTGGATATATATCCCAAGCAATCTTGCTAAGGATTCGGCGTTTCCCTTTCAGGACAGCGAAGATGTGGAAATTGAAATTCGAGACAAGCAAATGATTGTTAGATCCCGTAATAATTTGAAAGAACGAATCTCCAAATACGGTCTGGAAAATATCACACTCAAGCATCTGATCGAAACAAAGGCAGTGGAAAATAACTGTCTTCCATTTCTGTATTTCAAAGATGTAGCATATTCCTACCAACAAATTAACGAAGAAGCCAATCGCATAGCCCACGGCATCTTGAAGTTTGTAGGGGACTATCACAAATCTAACCCCCTAAGATCGCGGCGTTATTACCTAATTGCCCCGAATTTCTCTTCTGCTGGTTTGGTATTAGAAAAACGGGAATGGTATTTGTCCCCATTGACCAATTCCTGAAAGGCGATTCATTAAAGTACGTTCTCAATCATTGCGACTGCGAGTACCTCATCCTCGATGCTGAATTCTTAGACTCTTTCAAGGAAATCCGAGCAGCGCTCTCTCGCATCAAAAAAGTACTACTCCGAAATCCCCCTACTACCTTTATTTTTGATGAGTTTTACGTGAATTTCACCGGAATTATTTCCAATAACACCGATAATCCACAAATCCCAATCGAGCCAAATGATGTAATGGAAATCTTGTATACGGAAGGCACCACTGGTAAACCCAAGGGAGTCATCTACCGGAATCTGAAGGTGATCGCGGGGTTAATCATTAGCGCAGGTCTAGGATCCGGCAGATATGGCCAAGTAAAACTTATTTATTGCCCTACTCCATTATATCAATCATTTGCCCAGCTTGACATCATCTTTCCAACAATGTTTCTTAATACATCCATTGCTATCACGGAGAAATTCGATGCCACCATTTTTTGGGACGATGTCCGGCGGTATAAAACGGATCTTATCATCTATTACGGGGGAATATTGCAGACGCTCTTCAATCAACCCCCGCGGGATAATGATCGCGATCAACCAGCCAGGTGGGCTATCGGGGGTGAAGCACCCCGCCACATATGGGAAAACTTCGAAAATCGATTTGGGATCACTTTAATTGAGGGATGGGGGGCAACGGAGGCGCCAGGCCCTATAATTAACAGACTTGGATCGAGAGATGGCAAGATGGGGTCGATTGGGATTCCATTAGACGGATACGAGGTCAAAATTGTGGACGAGGATGGCAACGCGTTACCCCCCGGTCCTCAACACATAGGAGAGATGGCCATAAAGACTTTCACGCCAAATGTCCTAGAATATTATAAGGAACCGGAATCGACCCCTATGATTCGGGGAAAAGACGGATTTGTCTACACGGGAGATATGGTATATCGAGATAAAGACGGGTACCTTTACTACACGGGGCGGAAAGCAGACATCATCAAGCGACTTGGGGGTTCCATCCCAGCGCATATGATCGAAAACGTTGCGAATGCACACCCCTTCATCTTAGAAAGTGTGGTCTTCGGCGTACCAGGAAATAAAAGTTCCGGGGATGATCTCAAAATCTGTGTGGTTCTAAAAAATACGCGAATGGCTAGTACATTGACACCTGCCCAATTCTACGAGTACTTGCAGGAAAACTTGGCTAACTTCATGGTACCCCGGTATATCGAATTTCAACCGATGTTGCGGACTTCCTCGGAACGAATCAAGAAATACTTGCTCAGGTAGGAGTGGCAAGAGGCCGTTCGTAGACGAATATGGGACGCGACTAAGAAGTAATTTTTATCCTAAATAACGAGTCTCGATAAAAAAAAGTACGTTAACGAAACCAGATCACTCCTTCGTAACGTAGGGATTCAATTGATTTTCTCATTTAGTTAATGGGTTTTTGGACAAAGAATCCCCGAAAGGCAAATAAGAGGGTGAGGACCATTATCGTAGATCCGAGGAAGCTGAATACATTAATATTGGCCGCAGTATTAGAGAGGACATTGGTGATTGTTTCCAAAGCATACATTATTAAGATTAACACAATCCCGGCCGCGGTAAGCAGAATATATTGGATAGATCGACGGTAAGGTTGATCCCGAGGAAGTCGTTTCAGTAAGTGCCAACTGCCTCGCATTATCGGGAAACAACAGATGAACGCGTATAATACAACATAGATGTCAATTGTATAAACCACCTCAAAATCCCCAAAGTTGGAAGGTTTTGCCAAGGATCGATGTAAGAACCCCCAGGTTATGAGAAAAACCATGCCAATCAGTGCGAGAGTAATCCCCACTTTTCCCTGCTTCTCCTTTTCAGAAAAAACAAGAGTGGAGAACCGATAGAAGAAAAATATGGCAACAACGCTAAAAATCAGGGTTAGGACGAAATGGCGAATTAAACGAGGAATGATGAAGATTATCCACTGGGGGTTTGAGAAAAGTTCTGATCCCGATTGTCCCAAATAGGGTTCATTAGGCAACCAGATATACTTCATCAGAAGACCAATTAATTGGAATAACAACGCCATCCAAAAAAATACAAACATGAATAATAAATTCTTTGTTATTTGAGTTTTTTTCGACATATAGCGTTGGATGGCCAAGATCATTATTATAGTCAAAAATCCAAACGAGATTCCTTGCCAAATGACTAAAGCTAATTCTATAAAT
>MBAA01000189.1:28041-30369 GCA_001940655.1 Promethearchaeota archaeon CR_4 | reverse complement strand
TATCATCCCTTCGATATATTTTAATTCTAAATATATCAACTTAAATTCTCTTTGTCTCTATAAAAATGATGGCATGTACAAAGCGAAGAATGAATTGAGGTAAAGATAAAGGAAAAATACGAATAAAATTAACCTACATCCATCTAAGAGATATGCCCAATCAAGCAGGCAGTGCCGGTGATGGCGAATAAAATGCCTACATACCGCGCCTGTGCTAAATTTTCGATATGCCAACGGGTGTTTAGATGGGTTTTTTAACACAATTTTAATGCAAGTCCCGATTACCTGGATGTCCACCATTAGACCGTTTAGGTGATATAGAGGATGATTAGGCATTGAAAGCATCCGGAATGCTCGTTTCTGAAACCATAAAAACGGTAAAAATGCTTAAAGCATAAGAGATAGTGAATAGGGAAAGATCACTTCCGACCGGATGTCGTCAGAAAATAAGGTCTCTTAGCATACCCTTCACTTTTTTACACACAGATCAAAATCCGGACATTTTAAGTCACTTTCAGAAAGGTTAATTCCGTGACAATGAAACTGAATTGATGCGAGTGAAAAATCTAATCCCAATGTATGAAAAAACTTGGATTTAGCCGGACTCGTCAAAAAGGAAACCGGAGGAAGACTTTACAATTCATCGGATACGAAATATATGCACCCACTGAAGATCAGCTATAAATACTCTTGAAAAGAGGGAATATTATGCGACGATTTGCGTCTTTGGATTTTTTACGCGGTATCGTTATTGTGCTGATGTTAGTCCTGCACGTTATTTTACGCTTCTTGGATATAGATGGATTAATCGGCCAGATCGACTCTATTCCGCTGATAAATGTTGTAGCTTTAATTGTAATCCCATTTTTGGGGGGTCTAGCGGGATTCTTCCTGCTGGTTTCAGCAATCAGTAATCAAGTCTCGATGCACGCTTATCTGGAAAAAGGCCGAAATCCAAGGGATTTGATCGTGCGTCAAATATTAGAAGGCGCCATTCTCTTGATATTTGCGATGTTGTGCGAGGGACTAGTTGGCTATGAGGGCGCTCTTGGGCAATGGATTCGTTATATGGGGGATACCCCCGCACCGTGGTGGTATATCGCTTCATCAAGATACAATCACTTTGAAACAATACATACCATCGCATGGTGTGTGATGTTCAATGGATTAATTCAAGGGTTATTAGCTCGAAAAGGTCGTTGGCAAAATCCCCAATTTATGATTAAAGCTTATATGATTTTAATTGTAATTGTATTAATTTTAACACAACCAATCTGGGACCTCGTGAATGTTACATTTGGAGGATTTCCATGGGGTCAAAATCTATCTGGAACAATGACTGCTGAACCAAGTTTTTTGTTTGATGACATTTGGGTGGTGATTCGAGCGTCTTTTCTAGCGCCATTATCGGCACCGATGGAACCTATTTTCCCATATTTAGCGGTATCTTTCATGGGAAGTATCTTTGGCATCATTATTACCCTGCCTGCAGAAAAGCGACCTAAGAATTTTATTCGAGTAACATTGAAAATTGGATTAATTATGTTTGTCATCGGTGCCATTGGTATAATATTTAATATGATTAATGTTATGACAAATGCGTCTTTTAGTGAAGCTACGAGAGCATACAAAGATATTTCTAATCATCGTGCTTGGTATCCAGATAATCAGAAGTCTTGGGGAGCTTACATGATCCCTCTCTCATGGTTGTGGCAATTTCTTGGTTTGAATGGATTTGCGTTGATGTTGACCACGATCGTTTTCTGCTTGGTGGAATTTCGGGGCAAAGAAGAGAATTTTGCCAAGAAAACGACATTTATTCGCCGGTTTGGACTCGTGGCTTTTAACAATTATGACAATCAGTTCATAATCTATGCGGTCGGAAATCTACTCGTTGCAATAGTGTATAATTTCGCACCAGCAATAAGATACGGAGATCCAAAATTTGGGTGGGGATTAGATTGGGGATATACCTGGCTACTCGTCCTTATTTCTTTATTGCTTTTTCACGGAATTAATGTTGCCTGGGAAAGAATAGGTTATCTCGGGTCGATCCAGTGGGGTGTGGGGACGGTTAGGCATTTTGTGATTCCCAAACGGATATTATCCTCGCCTGCCCCAAATGAAAGGAACCGCGGGAATTCAGTAGTAATAATGGAAAAACCACGGGGCACCAAATTGAAATGGTACAAATATGGCAAAATTGACGTGGAAGGGAAGTTTTATCACGCCCAATGGATTAATCTTGTCGAGGCGGATAGCAATTATCACCAATCTCTACGAGATTCTCACCTTCTTAGTCGGATTGCCACGTTCGCGTTTATTATT
>MBAA01000189.1:27815-28031 GCA_001940655.1 Promethearchaeota archaeon CR_4 | reverse complement strand
TTCCTGCAACACTATTTTTATTACCAATTGCCCGAAAAACACGACAAATTGAAGGGCTTAACAAATGGTCAAATAGAGCCTACAAGTTCTGTTTAATTGGCACAATTATTACGGTCATTTTCATTGTTCTGTTCTCGATTTTGACGTTCAATATGATAACTTAATTTTCTTTGAAGTTTAAAAAATAACATTGCAAAGTTCACGGGATGCTTGGAG
>MBAA01000189.1:22250-27805 GCA_001940655.1 Promethearchaeota archaeon CR_4 | reverse complement strand
CCATTGCGCGTGATCACGTAGCGACCTTGGCGTTTTTCTTGAACAACATACCCCGCAGAGAGGAGTTTATTGAGGTGGAAGAGCAGGTGTCCTGCCTTGATGCCTGTTTCTCGCTCGAGGAACGCGTAATTCCGCCCTCCCTTTTCGAGAATTCCCAAGATTCGCAACCGAGTGGCATTTGACAAGGGGGCGAGGCGATCGCAAATAATCTCCTCTGTTAATTGTTTTTGGTTCCCCCCATTTCCGAGTAAAAAGACATTTGTGGAAAGTGGTATCGGTGAATTTCGCGAGCTTTCCAGTAATTCCCGTAATGCCTTGTGCACATTTATAGCAATCTTGTAACATTCTTCATCATGACAATCGGTATCTTTGAAATTCTCTTCTGCCCACTTTTCATATTTGTCAATCAATTCAATCGCAGCTTGATTCCCCCTCTGGATGTATCTGTGTAACACTTTGGTAGCCGATCGTTCTAACAATGTAGTACACCAATCCCCTCTCTTACAGTCCGGATTTTTTCTGTTGAGGAATTTTTTCACAGTTGTGTTTGTTGTGGTAGTTAAATGAGCACAATAACTCCTGTCCCACTCTTTATGATTCACCATCTCGAGAACTGTCTTGAGAGAGAGGAAGGCATCTTGCATGCCCTGGATTGCTTGAGAGATTGTCTCGATTTGCTCGTTAATCTGGGCGAACCTTCGGTCAAGATCATCTGCAAGTGGAGTTTCTGTCATTTTTTTCACGCTATAGAATTATGGATTGAGGAATAAAACTATAGTAATCGCTACAACTTTATATACTTCTCTGATTTCTCTTCTCTGAAAATTAATAGGTAAAAGCGGAATAATATGACCCTACCTCTCCCCGAAATAGAAAATGAAAGTTTACTCGCTCCTTGCGGTCTTTATTGTGGCGTCTGTGGCATTTATATTGCCACTAGGGATGGCAACGAAGAACTACGACAGAAACTGTCTAAGTTTTATGGTACGAAGGTCGTGGAAACCGCTTGTCGGGGTTGCATGCAACCCGAACCAGCTGATTGCCAGTTTCCTATATGTGGTGCCTGCGTGATCCGTAACTGTGTAAAAGGGAAAGAATTGCAGTCGTGTGCTCAATGCAAAAAATTCCCGTGTGAGAAAATCTCCAACTTTCCCCTCCCCGTAGCGCGTCAGTTCATGTCCGAAGCGATACCTTTGTGGAGATCGCTCTGCATGGAATTGGGTACAGAGACCGGAAACCGGGCATTTGCGAGATCGCAAATAGAACGGTTTTCATGTAAAAATTGCGGCAGGTCTTTATTCCGCGGTGCAACGTGGTGTAAAGCCTGTCATTCCCCAGTAACTCCAGGGAAGGTAGATTGATTCTATGAACGATCCTGAAGTTCTGGTCTCCAAAATTGGTGGAGACAAGCGAATTGAAATGTTGGAAAGGAATTGGTTGTCCCACGATGCACGTTGGCAAATAGCAGTCGTTGATTCATTTGGATGGGATGCAGGAAACCAGCTTAATCAAAAAGTGACGAGAGACATGGGAAAAACAATGATGCTCCGGTTCATGAAGAACACGGGCATCTCGCGAGTTGAGAATATCCAAGAATTGAGAGACATTATAGTAACAACAGTATCTTCAAACTGGTCCGAAGCTATGGATAAAAATCGAGTTGAATGCCAGTCTGAGAGTTCAATTCGTTTTGAAATTAATAAGTGCCTAATTTACAATAATATTTCGAAAGCAAATGCAACGGATAAATATGAATGTGGGTGCTTTGCATTACGTTCTGGTTTTTGTGATGCCCTAAAATTAGAGATTTCACAAGAATGTAAAAAGTGTTTGATGAAAGGCGATGATAAATGTGAAATTGTTCTTAATGTGAAAAAGTGGCAAAAATGAGAAGAAGAAAAAATTGTGGTAATTATGGTGGAAACCTCCCAAGATCTGGTCTCTAAAATTAGCGGAGAAACGCGAATTGAAATGTTAATAAAAATTGGTTGTCATATGATGCAAGATGACAAATAGCAGTTGTTTAGTCCTTTGGATGGGATGCAGGGAATCAGTTTAATCAAAAAGTGACGAGAGACATGGGAAAAACAATGATGCTCCGGTTCATGAAGAACACGGGCATCTCGCGAGTTGAGAATATCAAAGAATTGAGAGATGTACTGTTAGCAATAGTATCTTCTAATTGGTCCGATGCCTCGTGTCAACATCAAGTGGAATGCCCGTCTGAGGCTTCAATTCTCTATGAAGTTAATCCGTGCTTAATTCACGATAATATTTCGAAAGCAAATGCAACGGACAAATATGAATGTAGGAGCTTTGCATTAAAATCCGGTTTTTCTGACGCCCTAGAATTAGAGACTTCCCAAGTACGCAAAAAATGTTTGATGAAAGGCGATGCTAGATGTGAAATCCTCCTCACGGTGAAAGAATGGCAAAATTCAACCGAGACGCGGCAAAATGATGCAACGTAAGTTGATGCATACAAGCAATGCGTTGCTCATCGGGAGGACGGAACAGTACAACCTAAATTTAGTTGTTGTAGTGCGAAAAAGGATTTAAATAAAATCCCCGCCTTATCCTCAGCCCGATGCGATAGAAATGGACTTCACAACAAATGGAAATGAGTTGAAATGAAAGTACAAATCCGAGAAAATAATGGAAACGCGGTTGGTCAAAAACCGCTGGCAGAAATTCCCCTCACTACGGAGCAACAAACGGACGTACTCCGGAGTAATTGGTTATCTCACGATGCCCGGTGGCAAATGGCGGTCTTCCAGCAATTTGGGTGGGATGCTGGCAACCGCCTGAATAAAGAGGTGGCACGGCAAGTGGGAAAGGTGGCGATGCAGCGCTTGATGAAACATCTCGGGGTCACAAGGGTAAATGATCTCCACGAGCTCAGAGAGGTCTGCGAAAACGCAATGAGCTTATTTTTCCCGCCGCCCGGTTTTGAACATCAGTTCGAGCAATTGTCCGACACAGAATTGCTCGGTACCATCCGGCGGTGCGGGACTTACGACAACGTGAAACGAGCCAACGTTGAAAAGCACTACGAGTGCGGGTGCTTCGCGATGCGCGCTGGGTGGTACGCGGCGCTCGGGGTGGACGTTGAAGAAACCCTCGGTAAGTGTCTCAAGACGGGGGACGGCCGGTGCGACATCACCCTCCACATGAAATCGTGGGGGAATACTGCAGAGCAGGTACGTGATATACAAAAGGAGGAAGATTAACGGGTGATATATTCAAGACCCGAGTGATTAACAAGGAATTCTCTTTTGTGATGGTTAAAATATGGATCCTCGCCAAGATATAGCATCTAAAATTAGTGAAGAAACTCGGATTGAGATGTTAAGACGAAATTGGTTATCCCACGATGCGAAATGGCAAATGGCAGTTGTCTCAAAATACGGGTGGAACCTGGGCAACTATCTTAATCAAAAAGTAACCCGGGAAATCGGAAAAATAATGATGCTCCGGTTCATGAAGAATGCGGGCATTTCGGGGATAAATGATGCCAATGAATTACGAGACATACTCGTAACAACCATTTCTTTAAACTATCCCGAAGCGATGGATAAAAATCTCGTAATATGCCAACCTGACGGTTCAATTCTCTTTGAAATTAATAATTGCGCGATCTACAACAATATTAAGAAGAAACGTGCGACAGGTTCGTATGAATGCGGGTGCTTTGCGTTACGGTCCGGGTTCTGTGACGCTTTAAAATTAGAAATTTCTCATGAATGTGAAACGTGTTTGATGAAAGGCGATAAAAAGTGCGAAATTGTTCTCAAAGTTGAAAAATGGTAAGGCTTTCACATAATAGTGATTGATATGGAAACGAAAGATTGCCGTGAAATGAGTGACGAGGAGCTTCAGGAATGGCGAGCAAAGCTTGGAGATAAAAGATTACCCGATCCGGGCGAAGAACACCGACGAAGGATGTACGCGATGCAGAACCCCGTTCGGCGAGAGATTCTTGCAATGCTCAAAAACAATGTCCTCTCGGTAGGAGCGATAGCAAGTCACCTCAAATGCGATGAAAAATCAATCCTGTATCACCTGCAATTTCTCCAGGGTGTGTTTTTCGTTACCGTGCAAGGAAATATGGTGGACTTGACACCCCCAGGTGTTGCTTACCTTAGAAACGTCACAATCTAATCCCATTTTTAGTTTAAATGGTGGTGTATGAATGGATAAAATGCCAACTTCAACATATGAAACTCGTCAAAGTCGCAGAATCGGATGGTTCTGTAGTTATACCCCTCTAGAATTGTTGTATGCTGCAGGTGCATTGCCAATTCGCATCACGGGCCACTCTGATGCCATAAAGACTGGTGATACCTATATGCACCCCAACTTGTGTCAATATGTCCGAAGTGCCATCGATGCAGCGGTCACCCACCAAATTGGGGATCTAAGGGGCGTAGTGTTTGTCAACTCATGTGATGCTATGCGTAGGTTGCGTGACGTGTGGAAACGGTATGTCCCTACAGAATTTTCGTTTCTCCTGGACCTTCCTGCAGGGCAGACACCGATAGATCAAGAATATTACTACGAAGAACTTGAAAAACTGAAAATAGCATTGGAAAAACATTATCAGATTCAGATCACTGACCAGTTGCTTAAAGACGCCGCTTCAGTTTATAATAGTGCAAGAGAAGCATATCATCAACTCAATACGTTGCGTAAAGCAACCCCTTCCTTGATTAGCGGTAAGGAAATGTTACATGTGGCAGGAAATTTCTTCGAAACAAATCCAGACCATTGGGTGCGTGATGTTAAAGCACTATTAGGGCAAAAACGCAGGCAAACACTAAACCCACCACCAGATAGTAGGATTAATCATAGACCCAGAATATTTATTGCGGGAAGTCCGATTCACAGTCCAGAAATTGTGGGATTCATTGAAGAATGCGGATTTGATGTTGTCGGGGAAGAATTGTGCGCGGGGGAGCGTTTCTTCGATCTTTCCGTTGACAATCAAGCAGATATGCTTTCTGCCTTAAGCAAGGCCTATCTTCTCAAACCCCCCTGCGCCCGGATGATGAATTTGCCCGACCGGACAAAGTATATCGTGTCTGGAGCTCGTAATGCCCACGCGGATGGCATTCTTCATCATACGTTGAAATTTTGTGATACCTATTCGTATGACCTTCCCTCGTTTAAAAAAGAATTAGACGCGGAGGGTTTTAAAATGCTCTCCATTGAGGGAGACTGCACGCTGGGGAGCATCGGTCAATTAAAAACACGTATTGAAGCGTTTCGCGAGGTACTCTTAAATCAATGAGGAGGTTATGCATATGTCGTTGTTGAAATCATATTTTTCCCATACGATTGACGGATTAAAGAAGAAATTAGATCAAAAAGTAACTGCTCGGCGGAAATTCGTGTATGAATTCACTCGAGTTAGCGCGCGGATGTTTGACCCTAATTGGTCTATTGGTTGGACAACCATTGTTGTACCTTATGAAATCTTGACTGCAATGAATGTCTCCGGAAATTTCATCGAATTTGTCGGGGCAATGCTTGCCGGAGCGGGGTCGAGTACCCCA
>MBAA01000189.1:19520-22209 GCA_001940655.1 Promethearchaeota archaeon CR_4 | reverse complement strand
ATTAATTAAGTATGTCAAGGTACAGACCGGCCGGGATCTCGATGAGGATCGCTTACGGGAAACCATCCGGTTGAACAATGAAGGGCGTGCCTACTTAGTTGAAGCCCTCGACTTGTGCAAGAACGTCCCGAGTCCCGCGAGCTCGAATGATTGGAAGAATTTCAACATATTTGCAATGCTCGCTGGCACCAAAGAAGGAGTTGAGGTTGCAAAGACCTACCGGGACGATTTCCGAACCAAGGTAGAGCAAGGCATTCCCGGCATTCCTAATGAGAGACACCGGTTGCTTTGGATTCAGAACCGGATTCAGTTTAGGACAGACCTTGTTGACAAGCTCGAGAAAATCTACGGCGCGAACGTGGTCATCGATGAGCTAAACCACATTTATTGGGATCCGATGGATGAACGAGATCCGCTCCGTAGTTTGGCGATGCGGCAGATCAAATACCCGCTACAGGGTCCCATTGAACGGAGACTCAAGATCCTTTCTATGTTAGCCAAAGAATTCAAGGTAGATGGAGTCATAAATCCCGCCCACGTTGGGTGCCGCCAAAGTAGTGGTGGACGAGCATTATTCAAGGAGACCTTCCAAGCAATGGGCATCCCTCTCATCCACTTGGACGTAGATTGCGTGGATGAGCGGAACTTTGCGGAAGGGCAGATACTAACACGGCTTGAAGCATTTATGGAGTTACTCTAATGATGTGAATAATGGATTTTTAGTTACTTTTCGTAAAAACCAAAAATCCTGGATCATACTACTTCTTTTTTTTCAGCATCCCGACTGGATTAAACCGTAATGTCCCCTCTCCTTAGAGGATTTGGTATGGAGGTTAAATATTCTGGAGAACTTCCAAGAAATCACGACAATCTAGAACCTGAACGCTGGATTTATCCAAACTTTTTTTGAAACATCATTACGTTAGTCAAGCTGAAAATAAGACCTAGAAATCCTGCAAACACATTTACGTAACAAAGATGAGACAGAATAATGCATGTGTAAGAGGTAGATCAAAGTGGATGATTTGGAGCGGATTCTCCGCGTTTTGGCATCTGGGAAAAAAAGTTCCCTCACAGAAATTGCGAAGAGGGGGAACCGGTCTGAACTTGAGATAAAGGAAGAGATTGAAGCTCTTGTAGAATATGATCCAGAGATCGGGTCATTTGACGCTGAAAAAGGGGAATTTACGCGGGGAAAATCCAGTCAACCAATCTCTGCACAAATGGAGAAAGAAATCAACGCAGCCATTACGGACTTGAAGAAGGCGCGTGTAGACTGGCAGACCAGTAAGTCCGAAGACAATCCAATCGGTACCGCGAAGATAGCCGAACGCATTTTACTCCGAACCAAAGAAATTCTCCGGAATATCGGGCGAGTTGGTTATATGGTTGGGGACGTGGGGATAATGGCGGGAGGGTTTGACTTGTCCAAGATGCCTGAGACCGACCAAAGAATGTTGAAGGAGATCGTTCAACTCCTCGCCTCCAAAATTGAGAATCCGATTTCCGCCGCAATGTGGGTTCACGCGGCGTGGTGTGCGTTTAAGTTAGGATTGGTTCCAGAGGCGGCAATTTTATGTGAGACCGCGAGAAATATTACCCCGAAATTTGGCCCCGCTTGGAAATTCCTCGGATATATACGGAAATCGCAAAAGAATTTCTCCAGTGCAGAGCGTGCGTATGAAAAAGCAGTCGAAATCTATCCAAAAACCACGGGAATGTGGATCGCGCTTGGGTCTACTCGGTTAAAGCAGGAAAACTACGTTGGGGCAGAACAAGCTGCTGACGAAGCTCTCAAAATTCATCCCCAAGAAACGGAAACCCTTCTCTTCCTTTGCGAGATCCGGTTAGCACAGAAGGACTTTGCCAGCGTTGAGCAAGTGTGCGAGGATGCTTTGAAAGTTGATTCGAAAAACACCGCTCTATGGCGGATGCTCGGGACTGCCCGCTTGGCTTTGCTAGACTATGACGGGGTTCTTCAAGCGTGTGAACAAGCCCTGGCCATTGATCCAAAATTCGCGGACGTGCTGAATTTACAGGGAACTGCGCGATACTTGAAAGCAGATGTTCCTGGGGCGATCCAAGCCTATGAGAAATCGCTCGAGCTTGACTCCAAAAATGGATTCGCTTGGGTGAATCTTGGAGAAGCATACGAAAGCACGGGTCGAGAGGGGGAAGCTCTATATTGTTATGAACAAGGAGCTGCATGGGGAGAATCCCGAGGGTCTCAAAAGGCAGCAGACTTATATGCCAGAGAAATCAATCCAGTTCCTCCCAAATTCCAAAAAAACACCTCCCAGGAAAAGGCAAAACCAGCAAAATGACACTATTTGAGCGCGTTAGGCTGTAAATAACTTGTTAAGGTTTTATTTTGCCGTGCTTTTTTGGGTTGATCTCGCCCATCCCTATCCTTTTCTAGTCCTACTTGGTTATCCGAAAGGGTTTCGAGAATCTTTTGCAATTCGAAGTATTCCACGTACACGTTGTGGAAACCTCTACGGCGGTTTCGGTTGTTACCCCGGAAGATGATCACTTCCACGCCAACCTTCTTGCAGATGGGACATGTGCACCTTTGCCATGGGCGTTCTTCCAAGGTTTCCCGATACCATTTGAGGAGTTTCAAGTCAGGGGCGAAATATTTCGTGTATTCCGTCAGTACCTCTATGACTGCCTCGGGGGTTACCTGATC
>MBAA01000189.1:19381-19475 GCA_001940655.1 Promethearchaeota archaeon CR_4 | reverse complement strand
CCCCGAGCCGATACAAGTCAGGGATGGCATCAAGGCGAAATACTCCAAAAATATGGAGCTGAAGGGCGTGTTGTTTCACGATAGGGTGAATCTC
>MBAA01000189.1:19025-19185 GCA_001940655.1 Promethearchaeota archaeon CR_4 | reverse complement strand
GCGTTCCGGACCGTTACGGCAACGCGTTCTTCTTTCTCTGCGCGAGTGAGCTCCCGTGTTTCTTTCGTAGGATTGCCATCTGCATCGAGCACCCGCACGGACTGCACCACAAGGTGGTCGATGGACACCGCGTAATTGACCCCTGCGTGGTGATAATACT
>MBAA01000189.1:18730-19016 GCA_001940655.1 Promethearchaeota archaeon CR_4 | reverse complement strand
CCACATGTAAGCATCATTTTCCCGCGGGTTCGCGGCGTGGGCTTCACTATGTTCGTCCGTCAGAAAATTATACCCGGGGTCCACGCGATCGTCCCAGTCGGGCATGAAAAAACGCATGCGAGGCACATCCGAAGTGAGCGCCTCCCTTGTGAAAAACGTTCTCCAAGGTACTCGGCAGACATTTACGAAGGTTATCTCACTAATTTTGTTATGGCATCATCCAAAGGGGGATATAACTAGTGACCTTCCAGGAATTTTTCGACACAATTACCGCGAAGAGCATCAA
>MBAA01000189.1:18567-18714 GCA_001940655.1 Promethearchaeota archaeon CR_4 | reverse complement strand
CCCATTGTTCCTCACCTTGTATTCCGCCAGCAGGACGGTACTATTAACACCACGCCCCTGACAGGAACTAAGCATCGCATGCGCGCTGCGACCCTCTTATCGATGACGATGGTCCAGTGGGAATACTTCATGTTCGTGGAGGAAATG
>MBAA01000189.1:16405-18545 GCA_001940655.1 Promethearchaeota archaeon CR_4 | reverse complement strand
TCGATAGTCCTCAAGACTCCAATGAATCTCAGGATAACGGGGGGACACGCCTCCTGCTCGTGCAGGGGATTTCCCACGAGGGGGATTTCCGATCTATCTCCTTTGACGGGGATCAAATCCGTGAGAATGAAGCGATCGCGGGCACGTTTTCCCTCGAATCTGCCCTGTTAGAGATGTGCGAAAAGACAAAGGAAGTTTAGAAAAAAATCACATCTCTTGGTTGCTACAACGAAGTCCCCTTTATTTTACTCGTTACTGGCAAAAAAGAGATTTGATTAATCGCGGTTTTTTTAACTCATCTTAGTGTTTGCCATGGTAAAGATTTTGGTATGTTATTATTCTTTTGAAGGAAATACCCACTTTATTGCGGAACACATTGCCCGTGCCGTGAATGGGGAGTTGTTGCGACTTGTCCCCGTGAAAGACCTCCACTCGAAAGGAGGGGCCAAATATTTTTGGGGCGGAAAGCAGGTGACATTTCGGCAGAAACCTGCGCTAACCCCCTATGACAAAAATCCGGCCGATTATGACGTGTTGTTCGTAGGCACTCCCGTCTGGTTTTACACGTTTACCCCCGCCCTACGTTCCTTCTTCTCTCAAGTGAAATTGCAGGGTAAATGGATCGCCCTCTTTTGCGCTCACGGGGGGTCTAAGGGAAAAACCTTGGAAAACATGAAGAAGGCGCTCCCTGGCAACCAATTTCTCGGACAGATAGACTTTATGGAACCACTCTCCAACAATCCCGAAACGTGTGGAAAGCAGGTTGCCGATTGGGCACAAGGATTATTGATAAAGTGTTGAGTAGAATCAGAGATCAATCCCATCGCCTTCTTGTGAAAGTAACGATGATGTGTAGAAATTATGATCTCGAATCAAAAATCAATTCATTTATTGCCAAATGCCCCCAATCAGGCCATGAAAGTGCGAATCAAAGGTAGCAACTAAATTACAGTGCAGTCGCTCGCATTGGGCAAGGATGCAACAATCTGTGAATGATAGCATTTTTTCTATGTATTGTTGGAAGAAAGCCCAGGCTCGATTAAAATCGTCATCAGAGACATTAACGAGGTGGATCCTAGGACTTTTTAATATATATTCGCCCAAATTCATTGCCAAATCTGCCCGTTCCAAGCGAACTAAAGCTAATGTCAAAAGTTCGTCAAAAACATAATGCGAGGTGAAAATCTGCCCAAATTCATTCTTCAAAAATCGTCGCATCCATGTCTGTGCGATATTATGATTTTTATCATCCAGACTTTTAACCGCTAAAATGAAACCCGTGTCTAAGAAGACCGGCATCTCATCCTTCTCCGTCTAATTGGTAGAGCAACTTATCCACTTTCTCGGATAAATCCCGAATGCCGAGTTTGAAGGTATCTTGCAACCCCGTCCAGGCAGGATCCTCTTCGAGAGGTCTAAGTTCGTCTTGAACAGGGATACCCTCGCCAATGACTGCATCTTCAATCAACTTTCCCACTAACGCCTTTTTATTCATTTTTTTCCCTTGCAACGTGATGTGGGCTACGAGGCGATCTAAGAGACGGGCATGTTTTTCATCAATGCGGATTGTGCTCATAAACCATCATTAATTAAGAAGTGGTATACAAATTTAAACGTATACTAGTATACTCCCTTTTTCGAGAAATATTCTTTCTATGAATTATTTGAATTGTGTGAAATATCATCGAGATACGTTAAACATTGAAGGTTCTTTGTTTTTTTTCTGACTTTAGAGATAGGATGAGAACCTTCTACCAACCAGAGTGGCCGAAAGAGATAAAGTGTATTATATCACGTATGGCGAAAGATGTGTTAAGACACCAGATAACGTGCCACAGAATCTCTATAGCATTCGTTTGCATATGAATAACAATTAGAAAAGGCGAAAACAGAATATGCAAAAAGGAATGGCAGAACGGATGAACATAAGAAATCTCCGCACCGCAATCCACTTGTCCGGGTTTCTCCTCGTCCTCGTGGCCTTCCTGCTCCTGCCCCACCTCGCAGCGGACGGGATGGATACAATCGGGGGGACAACGGACGGGATCGCGGAGAAAGGAGAAAGATTTCCGCTCGTGGCCAAGAGTTACGAATGGGAGGCGAACGGGACTGCTACCTGTACCCCGGCAGATTATCAATA
>MBAA01000189.1:10273-16390 GCA_001940655.1 Promethearchaeota archaeon CR_4 | reverse complement strand
AAGCAATGGGGTTGGTGGAGCGATCATCACAAGGGTCGATCATAGAACTAGTACCAATGAAGAGGTCTACGCCCAGCGGGTCAATTCTACGGGGAATGCCCAGTGGGGTGTCAACGGGATCGCCATCTGCACCGCAGCAGATGAAGATACAACCATTCAACTCGTCAATGATGGATTCGGGGGCGCAATCATCACGTGGGAAGATGAGAGAACGGGGGATTATAACCTCTACACCCAGCGGGTAATCGTGTTTGAGTCGTCCACCGACCTGTCCGCCAGCATCAACAACGAGGCGGTAGAGACCGGGAGCACCCGCGTGACCTTGATCCTGTCCGCCACCGGTGCTACTGAGATGTGTTTCTCGAACGATGGCACCACGTACACCACGTGGGAGGCCTATGGCACGTCAATGACGTGGGTGCTCGATGATAATCCTGGAGAGAAGACCGTGTACTTCAAAACGCGCAACAACACGATAGTAACAGCAGTTCCAGTCACCGACACGATCGTCTACATTATCCCGCCGACCAACTTGTCCGTCAGCATAAATGGCGGGGCGGCGGAAACTGCAACGCCTAACGTGACGTTAACCCTCTCTGCCACGGGTGCGACCCAGATGTGCTTCTCGAACGATGGTATTACGTACACCGAGTGGGAGGCATACAACATCATGAAAGCATGGACACTCGAAAGCGGGGCGGGCGTGAAGACGGGGTATTTCAGGATCCGGAACAGCACCATCGAGGCGGCAGGTTCAGTTACGGATACCATAATGCCCAATAGTGGAGTCGCCGTTCCTGGATTTTCCGCCTCGCTGCTCCTGATGATCGCCGGGTTCGCTATATTCTATCTCGCGTGGCAAACCCGGCGGACTCCTCACAGTTGAGTCGCCCTTTCCTTGTTTTCCTCTTTCTCCACTTTTTTTCATAATTCCGAATTTTCCACCGTAGACATATCCTACATTACGCCCTAACTCAGCACCGGACGCTTGAGATGTTGAAAACATATCGATTTGCTCGTGCGGGCTGCCTGAGTAGGGCGATTGAGCGCGATGTGAATGGACGTGAGGTTGAGTTCTGCCATCTTGACGCGGAGCTGGCGGGACCACGCCCCGGTCGTGTTGATGAGGTGATATCGGTCGAATGACAGGTCGTACACGCGCCCAGTCACCGCCATCGTCTCGCACACAGTCGTGTCGAGGGAGTGCACGGGTGCCCCGCTGCGCAGGTATTTAAAGACGGGTGTACTCGGGGACGGGAATATACCGAACAGGTGAACGTCCTTGCCCATACGAGATACGATCTCGACCCCTTTTTTCAGTTCCTCGAATTGTTCCTCCTTGTGCAGGGGCAATAATCCCCCCAACCCAAACCAGTGGCCGTATTCCTCCAAATCTTGAAAACACTTCGCGTAGGGGCGCTGTAATGGGATTATAACGTCACCACCCCATTCTCCCGCTTTGAAGAACGCTCGAACAGATTCAACGGTTGCGCGCCAATCTCCGAAAATGTCCTTGGGTACCACGCAATTTGCTCCAATAGTCTTCGCTTTCTCGACCACCTTCGCGTTGGACGTGGCCGGGTCACGGATGTCTGAATCCACTACTAAGTAATCACACGTGCCGCGAACTGCGGGGGTCGCATAACGGGTGCTCGCAAGCACGTGGGACCAACGGGCGGCATATCCTCCCGTTGCATTGAAGACAATGACCATGAAACTAGTGACAGATTCTTCCCTATGAAAAAAAAGGCAATACCCAAATATTACTCGCTTGATTTCCCTTGCGGTTTCCAGTCCCGCGAAATTTAAAATCACTTAACCGTTATGTGTATTGATAATTATAGGCAACACATTGAGAGCTACCTGCAAATGAGGGTTTACCAAACAATTCCTCGCAGGGGGGGGTTCCAGAATTTCGAAACCTTCTGTGGCGCTCCCGGATTGTGTGAAAAATGTAATAAAATCGTGCTGACGAATTTCTTGGACCCTAACGCGAAATGCCCGGACTGTGGAGGCCGCTTCAAGTATTACAACGATAAGTCGTTACAAAGTGCCTCGAAAACCAACGAGCACGTTTTCACGTGGAACACGAAGTCCGGGGAATTTATCCTCCCCAATACGACTTATTGGTGCGCAAATTACTGTAAATTCTCACTAAAATTCGAGAACTCGGCAATTGGGATTAATTCAATAGCTTCATAAACTCTTGAAATAACCTCTTGGTACCAATCAATCAAGGTGAGTTACTTGGCAGATCTTATCGTAGAAATTATCGTATTCATCATCGTATTCATTATCGGCGCAGCAGTTTTGAATGGTCTTTCTAAGGGTGTTATCAAGGGATCAAATGCGGGCTCGTTTGGGATAGCCTGTGCGGCAATGTTGATTTGGATTATCGTCTTTACTTTATTAAATATGTTCCTCTTCCCATTTCTCGAAGCTGAAATACCAAACATCTATTTCGCGTATTTCCTGATGATCATTATCCTTTGGTTTACGTTCGCATTCATCATCGTAATCTTGTACAGCTGTTCTTTCGGACGAGGTTTGGGAGCCGGGTTGCTACTCGCCATAATATTGTTCCTCCTCTATCTTTTGATGCTTTTTGTAGTGGGAGTATTATTAGTTGCAATGGGTTACGTTGGCCCGTAGTTATAACTATATCCAGGATCCACTATCATTCTTTTTCATTCTTTTTGAATATCAAAAAATCCAGAATTATAATATATGAAATTTCAAATGAAGACAAAAGGATTTTGAGTATAGAATTATCGCAGCATCTGGGAATTGTTGGGATTGATGCCCGATACTAAAGAAAAAATTAGGGTTCTTTAAATTTCTCGAAATGGATTCATTCCTCGTTGTATTCCTCCTTGGAGAGGGGAGGGATTACAGTTGTAGGAAACCCAATCGGAATGGTGTTGACTAGTACGAAATTTTTCGGTATCCCGAGGACTTTTTTTCACATTCTCGGCCACACTGGGGGGTAAATTCTTCCAAACGCTTCTCAAACCAAGCGCTGACGCTTCTAAAAAGATATTTTATGAAGCAAGACTCAGGTCTGGAACTGGCAGCAAAGATTGATTCGCATCTATGATCGGTACGATTAAAACCGGGGCCTCGTCAATGAAGGGCTGCTTCGGATCGGAGACGTCATAGATTTTCTCTTTCATTATCTTGTCCCTCACCACGTAAATTCAACTACCCGGTCATTATTTGCGGTTGGTGCAAACTATGCAGCTTTCAGGATTTTAAATGTGAAAAATGGAAACTAATCCTTAATCAAGGTCATCTTTCTGCCCTTCATCAACTATTTTTTTCGCCATTAGTGGGGATCGTGAAGTGAAATTTCGACCCTTTACCGACCTGACTCTCTACCCAAATTAGACCCCCATGTAACGTGACATATTTCTTGCAAAAATAAAGACCGAGGCCCTTCCCCTCGTGCTTTTGACTCACGGGGGTTTGAACCGTCTTGAACGCTTGAAAGAGCTTCGCGACATCATCAGGCGCGATACCTATGCCCGTATCCCATATGGTTACTTGGACTTCGTTACTCGATCGTTGTGCTCCAATACCGACCTGTCCGCCACCGGGAGTGAAATGCACGGCATTGTTGATCAAATTATACACGAGTTGCTGGATCATTCGCTTGTCGGCATAGATTGTTCCTATTGTGTCTGGGACATCGGAGATTAACATTAGGTCTTGGTTATATGCTTGTTCTTTAAACAGCTGCAAAATATACTCGAGCAGTGGTTTGAGGGGAAAATTCTGGCGATGCAATGCATTAATATCTTTTCCTGGGGTGGAAATGTTATGCATTTCTTGGCCAATTTTATCTAATCCCTGAGTAGCTTCAAAAATAGAGTTAATTTGCCGATTTTGGGAAATTGAGAGCGGTTCTTCCTGCGACCCGAGCAATGATTTGAGGTTCTCCGAGATTACTTTCGTCATTCTTAGTAATTCGGTGGATTGTAGTGCCAAAAAATCTAATCTAATGATACTGTCAAGTTCTAATTCTTGCTGACTTTTTGCCCATTCCGCTTCACGTTTCTTGATTTGAGTGATTTCCCGCCCTAGATAAAGAAAACCAAGAGCGCGTCCAGTTGACCCACGCACTTCGGCAATTGAAGTCAATAGCGGAATTTCTGCTCCATTCTTAGCCCTGAACTTTAGTTCTAAATTACCAGCATGACCCGTGGATTTTATCTTTTCAAAACTTTCTAAGGGCCCTTGGGATTTGTTTCCCCCTGCAGAGATATAGTCAAATGGTAATCCAACAAGTTCTTCGCGAGAATAATCTAACGTGGCGGATGCTGCGCTATTCGCGAATTGAACGCGGCCAGTCGCATCTATAAACAATAACACTTCTGGGAGTCGGTTCATCATAATCTCCGCACTTAACTTCGCGGTGAGGGCATTTACCCCGTAGCGAGAAACTGCGTAGCAAATAAGGGACAAACCAAGAAACGGCAGGTATTGTCCAATTAGGTAAAATGCGATTAATCCAAAAAATAAGAATTGAGCTTGAGCACGGCGTGCTTCGTTTGAGGTCTGTAACAAATAAATCCCGCAAAAGACCAACATCATTGCTAAAATGACCCACACACTAACGGTTCTGACCAACCACAACTCAGAATTTACTGGATTTTGTGCTACCCAAGATTCCCCTACATGCTCAATCTTCCCAATCAGTAAATCGGTTGACAAATCAATGATCGAGAATATTAATGCCCATCCATATACTATAATGTAAAATCCCTTACTCTTGAGGACGACTTTTTTCTCGGTGAAGAAAAAAATGAAATGGAGTTGAAATGCGAGCAAGAATGGGTAGAATGCACCAAATTTAAACCACGTATTCGCTGTTTCAGGAGATTCGACCACCGTGAGTCCAAAATTTATCAATGTTTGGTACGCATACGCAATACATAAAATTAATGTGTAACGATTCAATTTCTCCGTTGGATTTTTATAATAGACAAAGCTACCCAAGAAAAGACAGAATGCAAAATTTATGACTAGGATTACCGAAAAAAGTACCATTTGATCGATTCCCGACTAAATAGCTCGCTAAGTAATTAAGAATTTTACCAAAGTCAAAAACCTTAACAAAAATTCTTAAAGGAAAACTAGATTGAATTAAGATACGCACCATATTCTTTGATTGTGAGATTCTATGAAAGACACGCCCAAAGAACATTATCTACAAACTTTGAATCACCTCTTACAACGCTTGGAAACGAGTCCTGTGAGGGGACTTACTTACGATGAAGTGAACGTACGACAAGGTCGGGACGGGCCAAATGAAATTCCCCCCGCCAAGCGATCAGTGTGGGAATTATATATTCGCCCGATCTTTAACTGGCTCATTATTATGTACCTCATCAATGGTGCCGTGCTCATTGCCTTGGAAGGATTACAATTCATGACGACGGTCACATTATCTCTTATCTTGTTTAATGCTCTCCTTGCGATTGTTCAACAATTACGGGCCCAGAAAAAGATGGAAGCGCTGCAGCGCTTGGCGAAATTTACCACAACGGTCATTCGGGAAGGGGAGAAAAATGTCATCCCAGTTCGTGACCTCGTTATGGGGGATGTGATAGAACTCAACCAAGGGGACAAAGTGCCTGCAGATGCTCGCATTTTAGATGCGGTAAATCTCCAAGTGAATGAAGCATCGTTGACAGGGGAAAGCGCTGCGGTCCAAAAACAGATTCATGATTTCCCAGAAGGTACCAAAGAACTCCCACTTACACAAAGGGACAACATACTATTCCTTGGAACCTATGTTGCCACAGGGCGATGTAGGGCGCTTATAGTTGCCACGGGTACAGGTACCGAGTTAGGGAAAATTTCTACGACTATGGTAGCAACATCCGCTGCCGACATCCCTTTACGAAAAAAGATCAACCATTTTGCGAAATATATCACCATTGCTGTGCTCTGCCTCTTAGCGTTAGGATTTATCATCAATATGATTTTGATTTTCTCTGGTGAAGAGCCCCCATCTGGGTGGGAGAATATTTGGGAAGTGATAAAAACAACTCTCGTAAAGTCCATCCGAAATGGGTTTAACCTGATGCCTGTTAACATCCCTCTCCTCACCAC
>MBAA01000189.1:586-10247 GCA_001940655.1 Promethearchaeota archaeon CR_4 | reverse complement strand
GGATGGCCAAAAGTAAAGTCATCGTGCGCAACATCTCTGCGGTAGAATCTCTTGGGAGAGTTTCGGTAGTATGCTCGGACAAGACGGGCACGATCACCCAAAACGAGATGACGGTTCGACGTATTTGGGCAGATAATCACCTGTATGATATAACCGGGCAGGGGTATGTTCCAGAAGGTACAATAACTGAGATCAAAGATGGGGTGGATCAACCACAGAATTCCAGACTTCCAGTCGACATCAAACAGAGTGGTGTACTTACTCTGCTCTTGACGGGCGCTCTCCTCAATAATAATGCAACTTTGACTACAGGAAGTAAAACGCCGTTAATTGAACAAGAGAATGAGAAAGGGAAACCCAAACAGCAGAACCTTGTTAAATCCCCGACATATCACTCAATTGGGGCCCCCACTGAAATTTCGCTCCTCGTGCTCTGTAAAAAAATAGAGGTTGATGACACGACCATTCGATCCCAACATCAAGAGATTTATGAATATTCATTCGACTCTATGCAAAAACGAATGTCTAAATTGTTTGAGGTCGGGAATCGGCAGATAGTTCATACGAAAGGTGCTTCCGAGATTATTTTGCCCCTATGTTCTTCCGTAGTGATTGGGAACCAGGTATCGCCTATTTCGGATGAAATTCGCGTGGAACTAGTAAAAAATGTCCAAGTCTACGAAGAACGGGGATATCGAGTCCTTAGTTTCGCGTACAAAGAGATCTCCACACTCCCAGCGGATTTAACCACAGCTCGGGAAGTAATCGAAAATAACCTCGTATACATTGGTTTCGTATGCATCCAAGATCCACCACGAATTGGCGTCCTCGAGTCGATAGCAGAATGCAACCAAGCGGGTATAAGAGTGGTGATGATCACTGGGGATTCCCCTCTCACGGGCAAGACTATTGGGCGAGATGTGGGTCTGTTCCGAGAAGGAGATCTGGTTGTGGAAGGGGAACACGTACAAACTATTCTGCCTGACGAGTTTACGAAGACATCAGTGTTCGCGCGCGTCTCGCCTCGCCACAAGGAGATCATCGTGCAGCGCCTCCAAGGAGAGGACGAAAAGATCGTGGCAATGACGGGAGACGGCGTGAACGATGCACTTGCATTACATTTGGCCGATGTTGGGATAGCAATGGGTAAAACTGGCACGGACGTTGCCAAGGAAGCCGCAGATATCATCCTTGTCGATGATTCTTTTAATTCCATCGTCCGTGGCATTTTCGAGGGGCGTAACCTCTTTGGGAAAATCCGTTCGCTCGTGTATTACTACATAGTAATTAATGTTATGGAAGCGATTATATTTTTCGGATTTGGTATCAACCCACAATTCGAACTTTTCTACGTATCCCAATTATTGTTACTCTTGGTTACTTCCCATACGTTCCCAGGTTTTGCCCTTGTGTTCGACAAGAAGAACGATTCTATAATGAAAGAAAAACCCCGCGACTCGGAAGAAATCTTAACTCGTCCAATTTATGTCATACTAATCTTTCACGCGATAATCATGAGCGTTTGCGTTCTAGCAATATATTTCCTCTGCCAGTATGGGATTATCCCATTACTCCCACAGAATTTATTAATATACGTGCCCGCTCAACTTTTAGATAAAACTCGAACAATGATGCTCATCACGATTATGGTCACGGAAACCTTTGCTGCAATATCTATTCGCCGGATTAACAAGAGTTGCTGGCAGGCGCTCAAAGAAGATCGGTCAGTTCTATTCGCTTTCCTATGTATCTTTTACTTCGGGGCAAATTTGGTTATGTATAGTCCAGACATTCAAAAAGCTTTAGCTAACATAGGGTTTTTGTTAAATTTAGTAGCTCTCACACCCCTTGATTGGTTGTGGTGCGTAATAATTGCCGTTCCCTCCTTTGTTGCCATAGAATTGTGGAAATGGGCATACCGGCGAAAAAATATTTACTTTTAAAATACTGAATTCGCAACATTTTTTCTTCTATGCTACGAGGAAATTCGATTATTTTGCATCCGATTTTCTATTTGGGCTAGCGCATTTTCAATCGCAGCAAGAATTTCCGGATCGCGATCCATCTCTGCATATTCCGAAAGCATGTCGAATGTATTTTTTGTGCCCAACCTCCCTAGTTTCGAAATTGCATCGAGTTTGACTTGTCTATCTTGCACTTGGGCGTTGAGTAATGTCTCTTCCCACAATCGCAAATTTTTATCATCGGGGATTGGTATATTTGCTGGGATTGTATTTGGTGCAGCTGCCCCATACGCAATTTGTTGGTGAGCTTGCTGAGCCAATTGGTTAGCACGCCGTTGTCGTCGATCTTGCATGGTTCTGGCAATGGGTGCACACAAACAACTACTCAGAATAAAGAGCATAATGAGGATAGTAAAAGGATCCCCAAACTCAGACCCATCCTGCAGAATCATTAGAGTGCTCATCATATACCTACTCTGTTAAAACGACCTTGAGTTTAATTCTTTTCGGAATTTTCCTGTATTTTGTATGATATGATAGGAAGTTTCAATCTTACAATAACTGCCGGAACACTGCAGAATTAATCCGTATCTCGAGAATATCTGCACAGTGGTGAAGAATTCTATCAAGATGCAAGTAAATTTCCTCCTCTTCGATTGTTGGGGGACTTTCATGGATTTCGTGAACAATACGATTCATATCTACGAGTTTTGAGTGCATCTCAGTGGCTGTAGAGCGATAAAAGTGATCCATGACCGCATTGTAATAGTTCAACGATTTTTGGAGTAAATTTATGACTTCTTTTGGGATCGTATGTGTTTTCTCGAAGATTTTTATGATTTCCTTGGCAATATCGCCAAGATGGTCAGCTATTCGTTCCAGTGACCGGGCAGATTGCGCGAAATGCAAACACTCCACGGGACTCACCTCCATCTGCCGGGATAAACTTGGATTTTGGAGAAGAAGGTGTGTTTGCCGGTCAATCTGGTATCGATATTCGTCAATAATGTCATCCTGCGCGATCAAAAGTTGGAGCTGGTGGACCAGATCCTCCGGTTTCTGGAGGACGTCAAGGATGTTCTCAAATACGAGGTGGACTTTGCTCAGCATTTGTTTCATTGTGGCCTTAATCACATTGGATTGACTTAAATCCCGGATCTCGATGTGGGACGCATCTTGTTCAATGATTGAAAATCCCAACAATCCTTTCGTGAGCATCGAGATCTGCGTTTGGAAATCGAGGGGTATTTTTTCCTTCCCTTCCATTTCAATGATGATCCTGCTTGCCCCTATAATATATGCCGTTAGGATTTTATTCATAATAAATTCTAGTGAATTATTGCCCTTTATCTCGATGTGCAATTCCTTTTGTGCCTCGACTTTCCTATCCCGTGGGAGTATTAACAAACTTTCATCGTCAAGTTGTCGCATGCTAATTTCTTTCTGTTCCCCCACCACAAACTTACGGCACCAATTTTTGGGTAGGTAAATATAGTAACTACCCTTCACACACTGGACTTTCTTAAATTCCATATACTACCATATGGAAATCGTAAATATAAACTCTGGTTGGTTATTCTATATCGCACGGGATAATTCGTTGTGAAATTGGTCTTAAGCCATTAATAATAGGGTGATGATTTTTTTTAACCACGCAGTAAATTAACAAGTAATTACTACTACAACGCAGATGAGCCCACTATGGACGCTAATACGCTGAAAAATATGGTAATCGAACTTGACGTGGACAATATTGGCGCAGCGGTGAAACAAGCATTAACTAGCGGTATGACCCCGATGAGTGTCCTTGCTGCTTTAACCGATGGCATGGATGAAGTAGGGCGGCGTTATGACCAGAAAGAATACTATTTAACTGAGCTCGTGCTTGCGGGCGAAACGATGAAGGAAGCTTTCAAACTACTTGAACCGGCGCTAAAATCCGGCCAAAAAGCGAAAAAGCAGATTCCCATAGTTGCCGCGACCGTAAAAGGGGATCAACACGATATTGGGAAGAATATTCTCATCAGCTTACTCCTTTCAGGGGGATTCGAGATACATGACCTTGGTATGGACGTTCCTGCGAGTAGAATCGTTGCAAAGGTTAAAGAAACCGATGCGAAAATTGTGGCACTTTCGACATTATTGACGATGACTGTGGAGGAAATCCGGAACGTCTGTAACGCCCTGAAAGATGCAGGGTTGAGAGACAAGGTGAAAATCATCGTTGGCGGTGCTCCACTCAATATGGAATTGGCGAAGCAACTGGGTGCGGACGAGTACGCGGATGACGCGACACAAGGCGCTAAAAAAATCATCCAGATGGCACAATCCTTGTAAATTTTCTTTTATTTTTCTGGACGGGACTTGGTATGTTTAAACGTGTTGCAATTATCACGTCTGATCAAGACCCCGCGGCACAAACCATTCGCAAGATATTCCTAGCTAACTGGCGCTTCACGGAAACTGGTGAAAAGTTTGATGGATACCCAATTTTCCAGTGCACAGACTTCCAAAAGTTACAGGACACTACCCCCTCTGAAATTTTCCTGGGGACGATTAAAGACCGCGCCATATTTTGCGAACGTCTTGATGAATGCTGTAGCGCAGACTTAATTCTGATCGCTAACCAACACAGGTCTGAAAGTGGTGCACCGGCGTTTCTCACTCATTGCACGGGGAATTGGACTGATGCCACGGAACACGGGGGATTCCCAAGGGGATTAGCCCGCGCATCCGGACGAATCTTACAATTAGCCCTTCGTGCCTTGTTTAAACGAAATCTGGAAGCGGGTCTCCACTTTGACGTGTCCCTCGAGGTGACCCACCACGGTCCAACCGCCAATAAAGTTCCCCTTGCGTTCTTGGAGCTTGGGAGCACTGAACGTGAGTGGCCAAACGAAACCTATGCAAGCGTGGTCGCCCAAGCGGTTATGGACGTTGCACAGAATGTGACTGCAAATGTTCAATCTCAGGTATACCTTGGGTTTGGAGGGCCCCATTACGCCCCCTCCTTCACAAGATTCGCCCTTGAAACCACTGCGTGCACTTCGCACATCGTCCCAAAGTATTTTATTCAGGAAATTGAACGTGATCAAATTCAGCAGATGATTGAGCGAACAGTAGAACCCGTAGCAGGATTTCTATTGGACTGGAAAGGTCTGAATGCAGCAGATCGGAACAAACTCCTCCCCCTCCTCAACCAATTTAATATTCCTGTTGTTCGGACGGATCATTTATTCAAGGCAGTAGAAAAATAACAATCAATTCGCAATCGAGTGTTTTTTCCCTTTCCTAGACTCCCCTAGTACCCCATTGCCGAAAAATAAGTCGAAATTTTAAGCGTGTGTATGAAATTGTAACAGATAGTATCAGTCAAATTAAACTAAAAAGGGATTTGTATGACAAAATTCGTCTTTGTCACTGGCGGGGTTATGTCTGGCATAGGCAAAGGTATTGCCGCTGCGAGCACCGCTAAACTCTTTCAATTTCGCGGATTCAAGGTCAGTATCGTGAAGATCGACCCTTACTTGAATGTGGATCCAGGAACGTTGAATCCCATCGAGCACGGCGAGTGTTTCGTTACGGAAATAGTTTGGAATTTCCAACCCGTGGAAAATGGGGAGAAATTTCAAATTTCTGAAATCGACCAAGATTTTGGATCATACGAGCGGTTTTTGAATGTCAACATCCCACCTTCACATAACATTACGAGCGGTCAGATTTACCTCCAAACGATTCTCAAAGAGCGAAAGGGAGAATACCTAGGGCATACCGTACAGATAATCCCGCATTGCACGGATATCATCAAGGATCGCATCAAAAGGATTGCTCAAGAGGAAAAATTAGACGTGCTCGTGATCGAGTGCGGTGGGACTGTGGGCGATATAGAATCCACGGTTTTTCTAGAAGCCATTCGCCAACTCCGTTTGGAGGTGGGCAGAAAGGATATGGTGCTCATTCACGTGACCTACATCCCCTATTCTGAGGCCGTGGGACAATTAAAGTCTAAACCTACGCAACATTCCGTCAAGATGCTCCAAGCTGCGGGATTACAACCGGATTTCCTCGTATGCAGGGCACCAGTAGAATTGGAAACGGATCCATCCGTTCGCGCGAAAATCTCCCTTTTTTCAAACCTCCCCCCGGAGGCCGTCATTTCCAACCCCGATATCCAGTGTATTTACGATCTACCTCTCATTTTCGAGCGGCAAAACTTGGGGGACTCACTGTGCTTCAACTTGGACTTGAAACCTAAAACGCTGAGTTGCATCGAGTGTATTTCAGACTGGCGGAAGACTGTCGACTTATTCAAAAATACTAATAAAGAAGTCACCATCGCGATGCCGGGGAAATATACAAGCATCACGGACAGCTATGTGTCTATTAACGCCGCTTTAAGGGATGCAGGGGCACATCTTGGCACGAAAGTGCATATTCGATGGGTAGATACCGAGTATTTGGATGAAAATGCGGTACTGAGTGCTGACGGGATGTTGAACACGCCGGGGTTCGGGTCGCGAGCGGTAGAAGGGATGATCCGCTGCGCTGAACTTGCAATGGAACACCGAATTCCTTATTTGGGTATTTGTTTCGGGTGCCAATTGTTATATATCGCATATTGCCGTAAGTTCCTCGGCCTTGAAGGCGCCAACTCTACAGAGATTGATCCCAAGACGCCCTATGCTGTCGTAGATAAGATGGATGACCAGAAAGCAATTAAACTAATGGGCGGCACTATGCGTTTGGGAGGGTATCCTGTAATTTTGAAACCCAACACTCGCCTTTCGAGTGTGTACGCCCAAGGGGAGATTATCGAGCGATTCCGTCACCGATATCACATTATGGATGACTTTATGAAAAAAAATGATGACAAGGGGATGGTCGTGTCTGCCGTAGACAAGACGGGGAAAATCGTGAATGCATTGGAATTAAATTGGCCGAATTACTTCTGCGTAGGTACCCAATTTCATGCAGAATTCAAGTCCCGTCCCACAAACCCCTCTCCTATCTATACCGCTTTCCTACAAGCAGTTCTGGACAAAAAATTTGGTAAACCGATATAATTTTCTTTCTTCCATTTTCATATCACATTTATTAAAAATGTGATATTTCTGGAAAAACGTAAAATTAAATTGCCGCAAAGAAAACTAAATTTTATGTATTTTTAATGATTTCCGCGAATGATAGGCGAATGAGCAAAATGATAAAAAGTGAGCCTCTAAAAAAAGAAGATTTAGCATTTCTAGAAGGAATCGAACGATTAGCTCGATTTAATAGGCCAATACCAAATAAAAACGAAACTAAGGCAGATTTTTATTTTTATGAGGTTGAAAACAATGAGATTATTACTCTTAATCTAGATAAAGCACGAATTACCAACCTTCCAGATTCAATTGGGAATCTAATTTCTCTTAAAACATTAAGTTTAGCGGGAAATATGATCACAAATGTACCCGAATCCATTAAAAATCTAAAATCCCTTCGAACGTTAATTCTAAGTTATAATGAATTGAGAACTTTTCCCGAAATAATTACACAACTTGTTTCTCTTGAAAAATTAGAATTGGAAAAAGCTAGGATTTCCTCATTACCAGAATCATTTGGGAATCTTACTCAATTAAAGCAATTAAATCTTTATGGCAATGAAGTATTAAAATCTCTTCCTGAATCCATAGGCAATCTTCGAAGCCTTAGAGAATTGAATATAGGGAGAAATCCAATAAACAAATTGCCCTCTTCTTTCAAGCAATTAACGTCCCTTGAAAAACTTAAAAGGGAGGGATATGGATTACCTGAGCTCCCAGAAGAAATTTCTCTACTTAAATCATTAAAAGAATTATATTTAGATGGAGTAATGTTACAAAATCTCCCCAAATCGATAGCAAATTTGACATCTCTCGTTTTATTAGATCTCGGAAGATGTAATTTCAGCGCATTTCCTGAAAGTCTTAGAAATTGTGTAAATCTTAAGAAATTAATATTCACGAGTAATCAACAAAGTATTGAACTCCCTGAATGGATTTCGGATCTTAAATCACTGGAGACTTTAATTCTCGCATCGACAAAAATTACCAAATTTCCAAGTTCATTGAAAAAAATGATATCTCTGAAAGAGCTCAATCTAGAAAGTTCCATTCGTGAGTCAATCCCGGAAGTCATTATACAACTTCCCAATCTTGAAAAATTAAATCTAAAATCAGATGGTTTGGAATCTCTACCAGAATCAATTGGCAATTTCAAATCAATTAAAGAATTAGATTTAAGTAATAATAGATTGGAAAACATTCATAAGGCAATTGGCAAACTTACAACTCTTGAAATTCTTAATATAGAGGCAAACCGGTTTAAAGAATTTCCAGAAACCGTTGGAAATCTCTTAAATCTCAAGGAATTGAATCTAAGGAATAACTATTTAATAACTCTTCCAGAATCTATTGGAAGGATGAAGTCTCTTAAGAAATTAATTTTGCATAGCAATAAGTTAACAAGTGTTCCTGAATCAATCGGAACTCTCGCATCCCTTCAGAAATTAGACTTAGGTGGCCATAAATTAACATCCATCCCTACTTCAATTGGAAATCTTTCTACACTTCGAGAATTAGATCTTGGAGGAGCTTATACCCTAGAGACTATTCCAGAATCTATTGGAAATTTAATCTCTCTCGAATCATTGGACTTATCGGAAAATAAATTGCATAAGCTTCCTGATTCGCTTAAAAACCTCATAAATCTCAAGGTTCTTAGTTTAAGTGCCAATCCAATTGGAGCTCTACCTGATGGGATCGGAGACCTCAAATCACTTAATACATTAAGTTTGGTCAAAAATAATTTAACAACACTTCCAGAAAGTATTGGTAATTTAATCCATTTAACTTATCTGACGTTAGCATCTAATGAATTCAATACAATTCCAATTTCGATATGGCGATTAAAAAATCTAACAGATCTCATACTTGATCAAAATCCCTGGGACGAAGCATCGAAGAAAATCATCGAGAAGGGAATTCCAGAAATTCTTAAATATTGTCGAAAACACGCGGCAATGAATATCTTTTTAAGTCATACCGTGGCAGATTTTGACTATTTCAAAATTGCCGCATTATCTGATTATTTTGAACAACAAAACGTAATAGATAAGGCCTATTATTGTGAGGAGGATCTAACTGGCAATATTGATCAATTTATGAATGACCGGGTTCCCGACAGTCAACTCCTACTATTCTTTGCGTCACAAAAATCCGTGTTTAATTCCGTGGATTGCGCACATGAGCTCGCATTAGCAAAACAACACAACATTCAAATTATCCCAGTCAAGGGTGCCGATGTTTCTTGGGGTGATTTAGAAAAAATCAATTTAAGTCGCCAATTAGGCTTTGAATATGATGACAAGGATTTTGACGGGTTTAAGGAAAAACTATTCAAATATATTAAGAAATTTAAAGAAACAGTCGATTTATTCGAAGCCGAGGGTGCAAAATATGATAGACAAAAATTTGGCTTCAAGAATTCTCTGGAAAATTTTGCTGAATCTGACATTTTTGGCAAAGCAATTAAGGAACATTATGCAGAATTTCAAACGGCATTCGATGAATTAAGTTACAATCGAATTTCTTTACTCGAATATTACCTCAAGATAGCTGGGATTCTTTCTAAATATAAGAGTTAGTTGAAATATTCCATTACAATCAGAGATCATC
>MBAA01000189.1:334-557 GCA_001940655.1 Promethearchaeota archaeon CR_4 | reverse complement strand
TATTTGTTGTTAACTGGCATTCTTCTTTGAAGTCTGGATATGCCTCACTAGGATCCAAACCAAGGAAGCCGAAGAAGGGTCGGAACAAGTTGTTTTGAATCCCTAAGATTTATAATTCAAAATTTTCTTATATTGTCAAGAATTGCTTTATATTTGACAATTGATGGTTTATCACTTGGCGATATATCAATGTCTGAAATGATAAAATTCTTCAAAAATAACC
>MBAA01000189.1:0-140 GCA_001940655.1 Promethearchaeota archaeon CR_4 | reverse complement strand
AAAACGGGAAGAAAAAACTGGTCTACCCTGTGTTGGGGCCTAGGATTTGGTATATATAGTATTTTATTTACTGGTTATATGTGTGAAGCGGTAGGGGTACCTTGGGCGAAAATGAATGATAATCACATAACGTAAGTTAT
>MBAA01000188.1:17617-18955 GCA_001940655.1 Promethearchaeota archaeon CR_4 | reverse complement strand
CAGAAGCAAAATAAATTATTGGAGCATGGATGGATCATATGGTGGGGTTGTGTCCGAGTTCTTCTCCCTCAACGAATCGAGGCGGTACTGAATGGTGAAGAGATCTTGATTTAACGCCTGATATGACTTGAGGAAGTCAACTTGGGAAATTTCCGACCTCTTGAATTTCTGGTCCAGAACATTGATGGTTTGCTGAATGGCAAAAGCATCTCGCTCCAGTTTCAGGATGAGGTGTTTCTCATCCACAAAGACTTGATCGTCCATATTATGATCGATGGACCATATCGGAGACTGGGAGGGAGACCCTGGTGGGGGTGAAAGTGGACCATAACGTGGCATTCTTGGTTGCCCTGAAGGGAAAAATGGGGCATTTGACGTTCTCTCGGATCCGTGGGGGAAGGGTTGATATATGTTGACGGGATTAGAGGGGATGAATGGGGGTGCGTTAAATGGTTGTGGGGTAACACCCGGGGGGTATCCTTGGGAGGGATGGGGCGAGGGAAAAATGGGTCCTGTGCCGGACATGTACGGGGAGGGGGTTCCAGTAGGTGAATTGTAAACTGGGTTGCCCGGATATTGGGGTGCTTGCGGGGAGTATCCCCATTGCGTGTATCCTTGCCCAGAGAGACTTGAAGGTATTTCAGAACCACCTTGGTTGGTTAATTTCGCATACATTATGTAAGCAATCTGTTCTTCGATAACTTGGCGCACGTCCCTCGCACTTATCCGTAACTGATTCAATTCTTGAGTTTTTTCTTGGTCGATCCTGTTCTTTTCATCAAATGTTCGGGCTACTTCTAGATATTGGAGAAGTTTCAAGCGGTCATCTTTCTCCAACGCTAATTTATAAGATCCCGTGTTAAATTCCAAGTATAAATTCTTGAAGATTTTCCCCCGTACTTCTGCATTTTCCAGTTCCCCAATGGCAGCCTGGAATAAGACATCATTCTTCTTCTTTCGCATACCGTGGGAGTGGATGAAGTAGATTTTCTGGTTGGTGAGCAGGATGAGACCTGATTTCTTGCCAATTTCTTGGTCTTGTTGCTGCCCTCCTTTCACAATACATTCCATCGCGAAAACCGGGCGTTCCTGTCGTGTCAGGTCGATGAGGTGGAGGTGGGGGCGGAACCGCTCGATGACGTCCTCAATGAAGGTGAGTCTCGCTTTTATCGTCTCGAGATCTTCATCCACTTTTATAAAGCACCTGTCGATGTATTGCATCAAATCATGTTCTTCAGCCTCCACAGTCCTGAGAGTGTTTTCAACGATGGGAAGGTCTTGCGGCCGCATTAATTGATCTTGGAAAAAATCTAGGCTTCGTTGCACATTTTGGAAAAA
>MBAA01000188.1:15488-17568 GCA_001940655.1 Promethearchaeota archaeon CR_4 | reverse complement strand
CCGACATTGATGAGTTCTGCTTCCAACGTGGGAAAATGTTTCGACGGGGGAATTTGCGTCCGGAGTAAAAGCAATTTCTGCCGGCAGTTGTTGAACCGGTTGACCATCTCGTTAACCGGGTTCATGAGCTGGCGGGATGCTTGGACTTCCGCGTAAAACTGCTGACTGAGACTGACCTTTTTTTGTTCGATCTTCACCGCGGTAGGTGAATGGCAGCTCGGGCAGACTTTCATCGATCGATAAATCTGATCCACGTGCTGGGACTTGCAGACTTGGCAAAATTCGAGGCCAGTAGCGTCCCGGAGAATGACATTCGACCCGCAACTCCCGCAGACTTTTTCGTGGTGCGTGGGCGTTCGCAAGCAATCCGAACAAAACATGGCGTGACATGTCTCGCAGTAGTAAGACACGGGCGTCATTTTATCGCAGTACTCGCACGCAACATAACCTGTATTCACACGCAACACCTCGGGCCCGCGGGCGACTCACGTGAGTCGATCGGGTCCAACACCCCTCTTCGATGTTTTGAGAGCAATAAAGCCCCGTGATACACTGATAATATGTTGGAAACATAACTTGAACCTTAATTTGAGTTACATTGGTCTTCTTTAAACGAGAATTTTTAAACTGTTAAACGAAGTAAAAATTATGCCTGAAGATAACGTTGGATATTCCACTACCTGTGTTCATTGTGGGCGGCAAACAGATGTTGTCTGGGCTCGTCCCACCCATTTGTGTCAAGTGTGCGGGAATGCGTTTTGTAAAAAATGTGGTATTAGTTACGTGTGCAAATCGTGTGTGCTTCGGCGACCCCCTGACATCCAAAAAATCCTAATCAAAAAAGCGAGAAACCTTCGAATGGGAACAGCATATGGCCTTTTAAGTTGGTTTGGTGGCATCGTTTTCCTAATCGTCATTTTCACGAATTTTGGATTCCTGTTCCAAGGAAATAACACAATTTGGGGGATCATAATCACTATTGGGGGAATAACGTTTTTCTGCGGTTTCGGTACTAGGTATATGTGGGGCGGGAATGGGAGAATAATGCGTTTAATTAATCGAATGTATTTTGAGAAAAACTCGTATAAATTAAATTTCACGGGTATAGTCGCTACGGGGGAGGTTATTCAAGAACCCATTAGCACACAACAACCTCCAACGATAATCCAACGGACAACTTTCGAGATCTCTGGGACATCCCGTCTCAACCCCCCCATAACGGACGAAATAATTTGTCTTCGCTGTGGGGGAAGAGTAAACGAAAACACATGTCAGACTTGTTTTGCGAGGATTTGTCCCAAATGTGGCTTTCCCGATTCCGACAAGACAGCAAAGGTGTGTAATTTATGTGGTCATATTTTCTAAATAACATTCGCAAGAGTCCCTTTGTTTCAATTTTTAATTCTTAGTAAACCACTGCGCGAGATTTGTTTGTTGCTCGCCTTGTCCCCAACTGAGGTGGGAAAAGCGCATTCCAATGAGGCGTACTTTGTTCTGGAGGGGGTAAAACGACCGAAATAATTCCAATGCTTTCTGAAATCCCACCGCAGGATCGTGGAGAGGCGCGGGAAACGTATGAGCCTTGGAATAAGTCTTGAACGGGGCGAATCTGATTTTTAAAGTAACAGTTTTATATTGCAAGCCTTTCTTCGTGAGTTCTGCATGTAACTTTTCCCCAATCGAGTGCAATTTTTTCTCAATTAACTTGGAAGTACCATAATCCTTGCCGAAAGTTCGTTCTTTGCCGATGGACTTGCGGCCAACCCACTCGGAAATGTCGCTTCCCGTCTTCCCAAACGCGACAAACCATATGTGTCGTCCAATATCTCCAAGATCGTGCTCGAGATGGGATAACGATTTTGTCAATACATCCTGGAAGGTGAAATATCCCCGTTTCTCGATAAATTTGGACATTTTCTTTCCCACTCCTGAAATACGTCGAAGTTCGAGGGGTTTGAGCACTTTCTCTCTTGTTTCGGGAGTGATCACTGTCAAACCCCGGGGTTTATTTAATTCCGTTGCGATTTTTGCGAGAGCCCGGGTGTAAGAAATGCCAATAGAGCAGGGAAGACGACTTTGT
>MBAA01000188.1:14921-15480 GCA_001940655.1 Promethearchaeota archaeon CR_4 | reverse complement strand
TAACTCCTGAATTTCCTCACCCAAGTTTTGTGCGTGTTCCCATGAATCGAATTCCTGTTTCGCGGTGAAATATGCCTCGTCTAATCCCGTCTGTTGGAAGGTGGCCGCGTAAGTTTCTACAAGCTCCATCACTTCTCGGGATGATCTTGAGATCTCGGGGAATGAGGTGTGGAGAAAAAGCGCCTGCGGGCAAAGCTCATAGGCCTTTAAAACAGGCATTCCCGACTTGATGCCAAATTTCCGGGCGGCATAATTACACGTGAGTGCCACGCCTCGCCCGTGTCCTTTTCTGGGATCCGGGCCGATGACTACGGGAATTCCCTCGAGTTCTGGGTGATCCCGAATGACGATACTGGCAAAAAATGCATCGAGATCGATGTGAAAAACCGGTATTTCCACGCTTATAGAGGTTTAATAGAACCCCTTTAATCTGTAATCTGCGACAAATTTCTGAAATCATAAGCGATCCCCGCACGCGCATCCTGATTCTTCCAAGAGAGCGAACAGGTCATCGAGTCCTGTAGCTTGATTTTCTGCCGCGGAAATGGGGACAACGCGT
>MBAA01000188.1:10946-14899 GCA_001940655.1 Promethearchaeota archaeon CR_4 | reverse complement strand
GCAAGTCAAGACTCTGGATCGCGAAACTAGTTAATATACCTTGCTTTGAGCCATTAAGGGTCGCTTTCAGTGTCTGGAGGTTTTGCAAGTGAGGTAAAATATCTTGAACATCCGCAAGGTCAACCTTCGTCAAGCAGGGGGTGACTTCAAAATGAAGTTGAAACGTTGCTGCGGCATTTAGGAAGAGTTGGGTAGGAATATTAACCGGGTTTCCTAATGCAGTGGCATCATATAAGTATATGCCATCGAGGGGCATTAAATTGTTTAATTCGTTGAAAAATGTAGCACCATAAGGTTGGAGGACGAACGAATCGAGCTGGCCAGGCGTGTCAATGAGGATGAAGTCGACTGATTTGTCCTCAGGCGGCATTATTTTCCGAAAAAACTCGACCTGTCGGTCTCTAATTTGCCTGCATGCTTCTAAAATCGCCCCATTCGGTCCTAATTTTTGCCGCTTCATAAGGTCTTGAACTAAAATGTCCTTGGTAATGTCATAATCCACGCTTTGTGGCGTCATTTGGGATCCGGGATCCAGATTGACCCGCCTAACCGTGAATCCTCTAGTTTTTTCCAAATAGGTAGCAAACGCCTGCCAGAGGGAGGTCTTCCCAACACCTGCAGGTCCGAGAAAAACTAGACCTTTATTCACGAGAATCACGAGTTACATTTCTGATATAACTCAAATGAAAAACAAGAAAAATTACTTCTTAAGGATGACTTTTTGCCCGATTGCTTGCCCCGGCAGGCCGGCCTTCTTAAAGATCGCCCGTACGATGCCTTTTTTGCCATGGGCTGCGGCTACGGTGCCTGTGAGAACTTTTCCGGCGGGGGATTCCCAGTAGACTTTTTTGCCCAATATTTGCTGTACAGCTTTGTCGTCGTCTATTCCGGGGAATTTCAGGAGCATGTGATGGGGGTGAACTATCCAGCGTGACATGCGGTAATTCATGACAACGCCTGTAATGGTTTCAGGCATGATAAATCATCGTTTACTTGAAGTAAGCATTTCCTATGTTCCCTTGCATTAAAAATTTGCTATAAAAGAAGAGATGGATTAGATAAAGAGTTGCGACGAAGCTTTGGAGTCCACGAAACCCGAGTCTCGCATTTGCTGGTTTTGAACTTGGGTAGCCATTTCCATGAGTTTTTTCTTAATCTTTGCCCCCTCTTCTTTGAGCTCATCGGTTTTGACGTCTAGTTTGTAGATTTTGTTTAGTGTCTCCAAGATCGCCGCGGCTCCTTCAGGACTCGGGATTTGGGGATTGACGGGGGTCATCAGTACGTGTCCGTCCAACTTTGAATTCAGGCAGACATTGAGGATTGCGGCTTCGAGTCCGAGGAGGATTCCTTTTGGGAGAATCTGTACCCCATACTTCGTTAAATTTTCTTGAATCACCTTTTCCGCGGCAACGAAGACGGGGTTGTCTCCTTCGATAGGCATCTCTGCAGCGAGGCCTTGTAGGAGCACAACTTCCTTGACACCCACATTGAGAGCCCAACGCATGAGGGTATGGGCGGTGTCGGTGAAATATCGTGCCGACAAGGGAATCTCACAAAACGACACAATAAGGTCGTGCTTTTTTGCATAAAATATGCGGAAAGGTTGTTTCAATACCCCGTCATAAAACACCGCCACCGGGGGGAACTTGTCCGAGAGCACGTGGGCTACTTGTTCCATTTTTAATTGCTCGATTAAAGTACTCGCAGAAATCGATCCTATGAGTCCAACATTCGCAAAACCAAGAATAAATGTTGGAGCTTTTGGAGTAAAAATACTTGCAGCATCATCTTCCATGACGATCTCACTAAATCTTCCAGGGCGACAGCTCGTGCCGCGACAGCCATAATCGTCCTTTTTTTCTCTCGACATAGTCAGGCCAGCCTTAAGAATTTTGATCCTCTCTTTCCTTATATAGCATTCGCTTAAAATTAGGTGGTAAAAAAAGTAGGAAGGAATGATGCAATTCAACTCGGAAGTTTTTGAGTAAATCTGATTTGATTTCTCCGTTTTCTGATGAATCAGTTCTCACGAAATTATTTCCGCTGCTGAAAGATGAAGAACTAAGAGTGCGAGAAAAGGCAATAGATCTAAATGCACCACTGGTAAGCGTTCAATGAAAGATCTTTTGAAGGAACTGCTCGATGACCCTGTCCCTTTGATCCGTAATAAAGCAAAAAGAGGGTTAGAGGTATTATGCGAAGTCGAACAAAAGCAAGAGCACCAAACTCTCGATGAGAAAAAAGACGCGAAACTTAAAGCTAAAAAAAGCGAAATCGAACAATTAAAAGGGAAAATCCCGACCCTCCAACAAAAACTTCAAGAGAAATTATACGATATTCAGGAATTAAGTCAACGCTATGCCTAAAAATGTATCACACGTTAAAGGAAATTAAAACATCCCATAGATTTTCCTAAGAATATTTTTCTCCTTCTCAATGGAATTTAAACGTAATTCACATCCTCCATTTTGATTGAGAATGAACAGTTGGTCTGGCATTTTCTTTGCAAAGCTGTCGACACATGTGCAATATTAATTCTTGCCGTAATACTTTTTAAGTCAGGATTTAATGTTAATATTATTCGGAGATTTTCCTAGGGTTTTACAGAATATCCGTTTATCTATGAATTAGGTGGTCGCTTTCATGACGTATCCACTTTTCGACTACACTTTCAAATTACTTCTCCTTGGGGACGCGAGTGTAGGGAAGACCACCCTTACCCACAAGTATGTTTCAGGAATTTTTCTGGATAACCCCCGCCTCACTATTGGAGTTGATTTTTTGTCAAAAAAGGTGGTGATTGACGGGAAGAGCACGCGTCTGCAAATTTGGGACTTTGGAGGCGAAGATAGGTTTCGATTTCTCCTCCCAACCTACTGCAAGGGGGCGAATGGTGCAATTTTCGTCTACGATATCACGAATTCGAAAAGTTTGAACCACCTTCCCGATTGGACACGTATCGTGAAGCTTAACGCGGGTGATATCCCGATTTTCTTAGTTGGTAGTAAACAGGATTCGATAGCTCAACGTACCGTAAGTTACACCACAGGGGTAGAAACCGCAAAGGAGCATAATCTTGCGGGATTTTTGGAGCTGTCATCCAAAACCGGTTTTAATGTCGAAGAGAGTTTTGTCGCGATCACTCGCATAATGATCTCTCGAACTAAAAAATGAAAAATTACGCACTCCACCAAATTTTTCCCCGTTTTAACTTTCGGGAAATTTTGCCTTGGTTTTTTAATTCATCGAGATAAGCTGCAATCCACGTGGAATCTGGATCGATGTAGAGGTCACTCATTAGTTTCGAATAGTGACCGTTTCTAGATATTATTAAAGGCAGAATCTGAGGGACAGTTAATTCGCGGTTCCTAAGCAGGCGAGGGAGTTTTTCGAGTGTTTCCTGTATCTGGGAGAGGTGTTGAATAAACCGTTCTCTTTCTTGTTTCCAGGGGTAAAAAACACGCCCCCCTTCACGAGTATTCGCGTGGGATCGAATAGAGCGCCGTACTTTATCGACTGGAATGGCAAGCAATTGCTTTACTGACTGAACATATCTCCGGAGACTTCCGGGAATTGGATCAAGCCACGGCGTGCGAGGCACCATATCGCCCAAGATCAGATCCCCGCCATCATGTAAATAGCATACATGTCCGGCGCTATGACCAGGGGTAAAAATAGGATGTACCTTCCCTGTCCCTGTTAAAAAGGATGTATGTTCATCTTTTATACCCGAAATTTTTTTCGCACGCTGGGAATGAAAAGTTTGCACCATATCTAATATCGTAGAAAATGCCCAGTACAATGAATGAACGATAGGCGGATTATTATTGAATTGAAACATGTCCTTCCACGCGGTGAAGGCGCGGAAATGGTGTAATACGTTATAAATCTCGTTGGGATGGCAATAAATTTTGGCATTTGGTAATTTTCGAGCGATTGCCGATAATCCACCT
>MBAA01000188.1:8672-10914 GCA_001940655.1 Promethearchaeota archaeon CR_4 | reverse complement strand
TGCAGTAACACTTTCGGTGGATATTTCTAATTTTTGGAGCGCCTGAACCAGCGCAGTAGCCCCCGGATCCCAATACTCTCCCGTGTCAATAATAACGGCGGGATTATGTCCCAAAATTGTAATATTGGCAACTGTCCTCGCGGGTCCCCGCGGAAACAAGATAGCAACATCCCCAGATTTTAGGATTCGTGATGACCTTTGACTATTCAGGTTGAGCATCGAACATCCAAAATGATATCCCCCACATAACTTTTCCCCTCCCAAACCTCCCTGTTTCGTGGATGAATAAGTAAATCATCGCTGATGCGTGGTTAAAAAGGAGTGAAATTGTAACGTGGTTTAATGGTATTAAAACAAGAATATGCTGTTGATATCCCACCAATAAAACCCACCGGCGCGCCCAAGGAGGAGATTTTAGGCCAGCAAATCAAATCTATTGCCCGCCAGATGCGGGAAGTCATGCAAACCAAGCGGGAAATTGGGGATTTGCTCCGGAGACTCGCTCAATGCTTGGATCTGGGATGGTTAATGCAGTATGAGAATTGTATGTTTGGTGAACCTGCATTTTTAAATCAAGTTCAACCCATCGACCTTAGTGGACTAAAGGTTGCGGCAGTAGATGGCGGTCTTGCTCGGCATTCTTTGATGTCAGCAGATTTTCTCTTTATCAGAGCGATTGGGGTCATTTTCTCGTTCCAAGGGACGAACCCCCCCTTAGTGAAATATTATCCACATGAAAACAATAATTACATATTCTCAATTTTCCAAACCCCCCTTTCCAGTCATAAATTAGAGGTTAGGTCGTCTATCGAACGCGCACGACTCGAGATAAAACTTGCCAGGGAAATTCTCGACAAATTTTCTCCCATCGAAATGATGATTCTTGACGGGTCAATTTGCATGGAACCAGTGGATGTTCTCTTCGCCTCAAATGACGAAGTAATGCACTATTATCAAAGTCTCTTGGATGATTATGCAAAGTTGTACCAAGCATGCCAAAATCACAATGTCCTTCTGGTGGGTTGCGTCAAGGACAGTCGCTCGGCAAAATTATGTCAGTTATTATGTGAGATTCTCCCTATGCTCATCAAGCGGAATCCCAAATTACGAGAGCTCACCTCCATCAACTATAAACAATACCTCCAAATCTTTCGAGATGTGGACCTCTTTAATCAAATATTGCGCTCCGGAGAACGGACTGCCGCATTCCGTTCTTTCCCTACTGCTCAAGAGAGTCGATTTTCGAATATGATGCACACTGTCAAGGATTTCTTGAATGAAAACGTCCCAATTGATTTCTTCGCATATTATTTGAAACCTGTCCAACATGACGCCCCAATGCGGGTTGAATTCTTTGCACGTGCAAATACTAACGAGGTGGCAAAAAAAGCAGACTTGATCGCGCGAATGCTCCTTCCGATGAGTTCCGGGCACGATGGGTTTGCTGCTCCTGTTCCACAAATAGAAGCTGATCTGAGAGCGCGATTGGATCCTACAGAAATAGACTTGTTTGTCAACGAACTTATGCGGGAAATTGGATGGGATTTATCACTCGGATTCCTACGCAAGCGACGAGACCGACGTCCTTTTTAAATACACGTGACTTCGAAAAGAATGATATCTTCAAAAAACAAATGGATGGATTTTTTGCGTTCGAGCAATAGGTACATTTTTTCACTGATACTTTCGAGTTCTGAAAGAGAGGATAGTGATGATGCTATGAAAAAAGCTTTGCCCGCCTTTTTCAGGAAAGTAGGGAGTTTTACCAAGAATTGTCGGATTATTTTAAGTCCCGATTCACCCCCTTCAGTTTGTTCCCGTAAAGCAGTAGATTCCAATTCACCACTCGCAGGGAGATAAGGGGGATTGAAGATTATCCAGTCAAATTTTTGTTCTTGGGGAATTTTTTCGAAGAGATTTGATTCCAAAATTGCTATGCGATTGCGTATATTATGTCGGCGCGCATTTACTTCCGTTGTTGTCACAGCAAGGGGATTGATGTCTGCGAGAATCACTTCACTTTGAGGATTTAAAATTGCTAGACTAATGCCAATAATACCCGAACCGCAACCTAGCTCGCACATGCGGGAAGGATTGTCAGAACTTATCTGCTCAGCCAAAAAATCTAACGACAGGTATGTATCTTCCGCGGGATGATATACGCCTTCAGGTACCTCAAATTTCAGCTGATTCCAGAAAGCAAGCGGCATATTAGTGTTCCTCTTTATCTTTGCCAATCCAA
>MBAA01000188.1:7834-8651 GCA_001940655.1 Promethearchaeota archaeon CR_4 | reverse complement strand
GCAAGACCTTCAATTTCTAGAGGGGTAAGGGTGCGCACGCGGCGAGCGCCCAGTTCCTCCAAAGCGAGTTCCCGGCATAAGGTTTCCCAAGGTAGCTGATACTCTCGCAACATTAACTGGACTGCATTACGTAACGTGCGATTCTTGTAGGGGAAAATGCCCCGAGTCGTTGCGAGATAAATAGAAGGTGACATTTTCGGTTGGGGACTACGTTGACGAAATCGCACGACAACGGAATCGATTTTTGGTTGGGGGGAAAAATTCCGACGAGACACGGACATTAATTTCTCAACGAGGAGAAAATTTTGAACGCCCGCGGAAAGACGAGAATATTCTGTGCTGCCGGGTAGAGCATATAAACGATCCGCGAATTCTTTTTGAAACATCAGGATGCATTCGGTCCACTTGTCGAGATTGGCAATTAACATGAACGTTATGGGGGATGATAAACTATAAGGTAAGTTGGCTACGACTTTGGTACATTTAGGAAACTCGATTCGGAGGATATCCGCCATGATGACTCGTAGATTTGGGATATCTTTGTATTTCATATTTAACTGTCCTGCTAGAATCTGATCGATTTCTACCCCGATGACTTCTTTGGCGTTTCGCACTAAAAATTGAGTGAGATGGCCTGCCCCAGGTCCAATTTCTAAGACAACATCATTATTGGGATCGATATTTGCGAGTTCCACAATTCTTTGAGCCACATTCTGCGCAACAAGAAAATTTTGGCCTAATTCTTTTGTTCGCCGGCGCGAAACATCCCGTTTGGTCTTCATAGGGTAAAAACTGGATATTTAACTAGAGGAACTAG
>MBAA01000188.1:7495-7803 GCA_001940655.1 Promethearchaeota archaeon CR_4 | reverse complement strand
ATCCGCGCTTTCAAGCTCTTCGATGACACGTTTCGCCAAGATAGGAATTGGTGTGACATTTACACGTGCTTGGATGTCTTGGAAACTTTCAAATGGTTTCTGTTTGTGCGCATTAATGAAATCCCAGAGTGTTTTCTTGCCAATCCCTGGAAGTAACTGTAATTGATGCTTCCGGGTAGTAATTGGGCGAGCGTTGTTGAAGAACTCTACAAACCGATGTTCGTCATCTCGAATAATATGTTCGATGGTCGACTCGAGGAGGTTTATCGAAGTAGGGGAAAGTTCTTCAAATTTAAGGCGTTTTTTCA
>MBAA01000188.1:6570-7486 GCA_001940655.1 Promethearchaeota archaeon CR_4 | reverse complement strand
GAACAGAATCTTCCGTTTTTTCGAGTGATAACTTCTGTTGCAATTTTATGTCCGGGTTCTTCCGCTTAATTTCGACTTCTAGGAGGGAGAAAAATTTGTTGCCAATTCCGATAACAATTGGAACCCGAAGATGCGATGGTAACCGATCCATAGGATTTCCAGTCGGTAGGATGTCAAGGACATAGATGGCTTCTTCAACAGGGCCGCTTATAGTATGTTTTACCTCGGTTCTTTCAGACCTTTCCGGCCTTCTTCCATCGGGAGAGTCATAAAACCCTCTGCCGCCGTGTAAGCCTCCATCACGCCGTGGAGCGCGTGGACTTCGTAAGACTCGCTTGCTAGCAGTTGGTTTTTCATTATCCATGACTCAAACCCCCTCTGACGGGAATATGATGGCGTTATCTCTTGTTCTCTTATTTCTTGGTGGCTTAAACTTTTAAATCCTTTTTGGTAGAAACAAAAACAGACTTCATGCATTGAGGATATCATCGATTTTCGAGATAATTGTCTGAAGCATTCCATCGTCTAACTTCTTGAGGGCAGATTCTTTCTCGAAAATAGTGCGGAGCTCATAAACGGAGGTAGGGAGAATGTTGGCGACCATAATCGCATAGGTTTCTGGCACGTTGAAATCATTCCGCAGCAATTGGATGATCTTTTTTGCTTGCTCTACTGAGGTTTTTGTAAATTTCTTGGAATAGTCTAGAGTGGCTTGCTGGTACACGTCCATATCTTCCGAAGAGAGTACTTGAGCCTTTTCCTCGAGGATCTGCTTGACCTCAGCTAATGAAATCAATCGCCTGTCCAGAATCTTGCGTGGCATATTATTTTCCCCACATTTAAAAATATTTTAGGATTCTTATTTCTGTTGTGCCTTAATCTGGTCACTTAATGCATTTTTTCGCAGGTGAGCCAC
>MBAA01000188.1:4324-6547 GCA_001940655.1 Promethearchaeota archaeon CR_4 | reverse complement strand
TATTCATTTGCTTGACTTTGATTTCGTAACACCTTCCCCTCTTTGCGACAATAATTCCAGTTTTGCCATGGAAGCGAGAGTGTGGCATCGCTTTGTGTTCGGAAGGATCTATTAGAATGTCAACGCGATCACCGACTTCGAAGTCCTGCAGATAACGTCCGAGGGGCGACATCCCTTTCTTACGTGGGTTCTTCCGTAAAAGTTCCCGCGTGCCGCGCCGAAAACCCATTGATTTTCCCAAGGCAATCACCAGTAAATTCGAAAACAGATAAAAATCTCAATTTCACGACTCTTTTATTTTTTTTGATTTTCCGGAACTTCACGAACTTTTCCACAACTCGAAATCTCATCCACGTTAATAATGTCCAATTCCGTGCAAGTAATTTGCACGCCAAAAATCTCTGATATATTCGGACGAGTTCTTCCCCCATCTCCCGAGATCAATTCCTTGATGTATGTCCCACCCTGCGCTTCGATAGTGAACGCAGCAGTCTGGTCGTCCCGCCACTCGCCAGTAATCTTCAATACGCGTTTTTCCCGGGATAAATCTGCTCGCCGGTGTACCACGCGCATGGGCGTTCTTTGCACGATGATAGTGATTTTCTCGCGCACTTCCTTCAATTTTTGCTCGAATGTAACCTTGGAGATACCGGGTTCCATCTGGCATAGTGCAAAATATTTCTTCGAGCGATATTCCGCCCCTGTTTTCAGTTCCTGCATGTATTCTTTAGTTGAGAATTGTAACTCTGAGACAGAGACCTTACCGCCAGCGTTCTTATTAATCAGGTCTTCCACTGCTCGTAGGTCGAAGTGGCGACGGCGGGGGTTTTTCACTTCAAGAACGTAGGGTCGTCCATTTCCGAGGCAGCGAGCATCGATATCCTCCCGCCCCGCGCCGTGGAATTTCGTTTCCGTGCCTTGGGCTGCATCACGTATTTCGCTAGAAACCAATTCTTCTACACTGGTAGGGTACATTTTCCCAAGGTTGTTACACCGAGGGCATCCTTTGCCCCCACATTGGGTGCATGGCCAGTGTGTTTGAGGAATACCTCGTTCAAATTTTTTATATTTTCCCGCGATAAATAGTGGGTTTGCCTGAGCACTTATCTCCAATTTCGAAAATCCAAGGTCAAATCGGAAAAGGAGTTGAGGTTCTTTGAATTCGACCGGGACATTGAATTGTTTTTGGAGAATTTTGCCCACTTCGCGGTTAATGTGACTTTTGAATGCTTCTCCCTGCGTGAGCTGGAATTTTGCCCGGAGTTCATCCTCCCTGTCAGAGATCTCAGGTAAAAGAGCAGTTCCAACGAGGAAATTGTCAAATTCGAAGTCTTTCCCTTTCTCGTATGCGATCTCCGCAATTTCCCTCACTTGGGAAAAGATGTTGTCGCACAAATAGCATTTGAATTTTTGCCCTTCCGCAGGTTCCTCGTGAAGTTTTGCATCTGGCAATATTTTCCGTAGAACTTCCATTGCAGGAAGGTGATTACCCTTCTCTGATATTACCTTTAAGGTTTCAATTGCTTGAGTTTTTTTACTTTCATCCAAATCTTGTGCTTCTAAGTGCATCTGCATCGTGAGATATAGTTTGAGGGAATACCCTCGTTGAGCATTCGTGGTTTGCGTGCCTAACAATGAGAATTGTCGTCCCAAACATGAGTCACAGATTGGGTAGGCGCGCAAGATTTCGGTGACTTTATCGGCCAAAAATGCCATAGTCTTCATTGAACTCATGCGAACAGTTTAATTTTCCTAGCGCAGAGTAAATTAAAATAGGTTAATTGTGTGAAAAACCTATGGCTAGATCGAATCCAAAAACCGTGTCCATCCTCGGTTCAGCAAGTATTGGGCGCACCAATATCCTCCGAATCTTCATTCGATTGGTAGAAGAGAGACAAATTAGTGGAACGCTTGTGAAAGCGGACTTTTTTGGGGAGACAACATTAGCACCTGGAGGTCGAGAGACCAAGACAATTCATCCGAACAAGGTCACTTTTGAAGATGAAAATCACCAAACTTTCACAATTTTAGCTCCAGGTGGCGAAACCGATCGACCAGTTGTAAAAATCGGGGCCATCACTTCAAGTCGTCTGGCGAAATCCATCGTGGCTGTGTTCGATCTTACGAATGATTTAAAACCCCAATTGGAATACTTCACCAAACTCAAGATTTACGTGAAATATCTCTGGATTTGTTTGTCAAAATTTGACTTATTACCATTGG
>MBAA01000188.1:0-4317 GCA_001940655.1 Promethearchaeota archaeon CR_4 | reverse complement strand
TGACGATCGAATTAAGGACTACGAACAAAAAATACGGGATTTTTTCTCTAAGCGAGGCATCAATGTGAAGAATGTCGCCTGGGCCGCGGAGGCAGCCGATCCATCCTATGAAGAACAAAATCTCGCGGTCGCCCAACTCATTTTAGAAGCCGCGCGAAATGCGTGAAATCGAAAACTAAATTCCTATCCTAATATTATTGCTTTTTATTACTATTCCTGTATGCGTGTGCCTGAAAAATGAGTCATCCTACTGATGAGGTTCATCACATTGTGGGATTATGCGGTTATCACCACGAGATGATGAAGCGGATTGGAGATTTCCTCGGGACGAGAGGTGCGGACTCAGATGTTGTTTTCTACACCCGTCACGAGCAGCGGGACATTTGGGCTGTTGCCCATCCAACAGGATACCCCGACAAGATCAAGAGCCTCGTTCAAACATTGCGCTTGAGCAATCTGCACATTCTTTGTTTGCCTGCAGGGGAACCCCTTGGCCCACTAGCGGGTGAAGCAATAGTTGCGATGGATCTTTTCAAACGCCTACGCAATACTCACGTTTTCGCGTGTATCGGAGATATCACGCCAAAAACCGAATATAACGTAGAACCTCTTCAAGATACTTTACGTAAAGTAACGAAGGGATCTGCCATCGAAGGAATTCCCATTTTCACAGTACGTGCTAAAGATGACCTCGATACCTTAAAAGCGGCGTTACTCAAAGCACCACCCCTTCCCCCACCTCAGAATTTTACAAAAGTTCTCGTAGATAATAGTTTTCCCGTGAAGGGAGTTGGTACCGTCATTTTGGGGGTTGTGGAGTCCGGACAGGTGGTCGCTAGTGAAATGTTAGAACTGATGCCCGACCAAAAAAAAGTCATCGTTCGATCCATCCAAAAACAAGATCGGGACTTCAAGACCGCGGAAGCAGGAGATCACGTGGGTCTCGCGATCAAGGGGATAAAACCCGAAGAAATTAGTCGGGACAACGTGCTCGCAACGGTAGGAATGATGGAACCCAGTGAGAACTTTGAGGCAAAATGCTCTCTCTCGCCCTATTCAAAAATTACTCTCAGTGCAGAAGATAAAACCCAATATCACTTGATTGTGGATCTAGCCGTTACTCCCGTGAAAATTACGGGAGGAGATACCATCGCCCCTGGGGGTCACGGCAATATGCAATTTAAGGTTGACAAGAAGATTTCTTTGAATAAGGGGAAGTCATTTGGCATCCTGCTATATCTTGAAAAATTTACTGGGAAATTGCGAATAATTGGATCCTTAGAAATGACCAGCTAATTTGATCTCTCGTCTGAAATAACAACTTGTCGGCAATCTCCAAAAATTGGGAAAAAAGATTTATTTGGTTATTTTAAAGAAGGTTACTATTGTAGCAAATTCCACTTTCTTTGCACCAGCTTCTTTTATCCATTTAATGAAGTCTTTTTTGTAGAAGAATCCACTCGCTCCCTTAATTACTTGAGTATGGAAGAAGGGAAACAAATCCGCATGAGGAAATAGTCTCACACTTCCAAAAATTATCCCCCCAGGTTTGGCCACTCGCACCATTTCTTTAATAGCTAAGGGAGCGTTCATCCAATGGAGCGCTGCAGAGGTATAGACATAATCAAAGGAATTTTCGTCAAAGGGTATTTTTTCTGCTTTCCCTATTTGAAATTCTGGCATGTATTGCTGGGCGGCGCGTAAAACCTCTGGATTTACCTCAATATGCTTTCGTAACCATCGGGTGAATTCATTTCGGGCGATTTCAATAAAATCTTTTTCAGGGTCCACTGCCACTATTTTCATCGGCGATCCAGGGTAAAAGCACTGATTCTTGTAATATGTGGCCCAAATTCCCGCTGTTTGGAACCCATTACCGCATCCTACATCGAGAAAAGATCCTTTTCGTTTCGATACGCCTGCAAACGCAAAAGCACCTTTTCGCAAGTGCGAGTATAAACCGGCTGTAAGCGAATCATCCCAGTCATACAAGTCAAATCCCCCGCTAAATTCGTGATAAATTCCCCGTAACCGGTCTGGAAGAGCTTTTGCAAAATTTCGCTGTACCCCAACCATCCCTTCAGTAAAAGGTTTGGGGACGGTTGTGGAATAATCTATCCCATCATTCGCTTGATACTTTTTATCTTTAAATTGCTCTAAATATTTCTCTTTGACTAACGCCCGAAGTATCATAGTAAGCAAGTTTAGGTCAGTATAGTGAAAATTTATGGCAATCTCATCAAGAGTGCGCGGTGTATCTAAGAATTTAAACCAACCTTCACCTTGGAGGACATTAATTATATTCCCCCGGTAAAATTTCTTCACATCACTGTTAAACTCGCCGACGGGTCCAATTTTGAATAATTGCATCCAAGCACGTAATTTTGGTATTGTTTTTGGCATTATTCTCTCCTCTTCTGGTCCTTTTGGTAAATTTCAGCGAAAATATATTACGCTAATAGTCTCCTTCTTTCAATAAAATCAATCATTTCCAACAACTCAGAAGCGTTTGTAACGAGATCCGATGTTAGAAGCTGGTTTATACTCTTCTGACCGAAGAGAAATGGTTCGAGGACATCGATTTTAATCCCGAATTCCTGTTTCAATCTTGTTACAATGCGTGGAAGATTTTCGGGATATTTGATTTGAATTTTCGAAAAAAAACGATCATCATTGATTAACCTGAAAAAAACCTGAATGTCATCATCTGAGATTTGTTGTTTTTCTAAGAATTTTAATGCAATTTTCGTATGTTCAAACCGATCAATCAAGACATCAAACGAATATTCGACCAATTTCCGTGCAATTTGATTGAATGTACTTAAAAAATCTTCTCCGACAAAACTTGCGATAAGCATCGTTTTTCCTGAAATCCAAACTCTGAATTCTTTATCTGCAATTTTAACAATTGGACATTCTGAGATATTGCGATAGATTTTTTCAATTTCCTGAATCTTAATATGAGTTAATTTTGCCATTTCAACGATATTAAGAAATGGGGGGCAAATTAAATCAAGTATTTGGAGTGTTTCTGCATTTATGATGTATAAAATATTTATGAATCTATGCGAATTTAGTGGAATCATCGTTTCATCTAAAAGGCGGAATGTCAATTCTTGAGAAGGTGTAATTCCGTCTATCAAAAATTTCGACAGAGGAAGAGGATAACCTTCAATATAACCTTGGAAAACCCCATTTTCGTCAACGATGACGGAATTGAGGTGCATTTCATTCTTAAAAACGTGTGCGATTTGATATGTTGATAGCTGCATTCCAAAGTATTCTTTATGTTCTCGTTTGGTCAAGAATGTGCTAGTATCGTCAATACTAAAGCGGATGTTAGTATTACATAGTTTACACCTAAACTCCGTTCCTTTTTGCTCGCTTTCAATTTGTCGACTCTCTCCACCACTAACCCAAACTTGATAATCAATTTTTTGATAGCCCCGAACGGCTCCATTACGATCTAAGAAGAGTTGAAAATTATGCTGACAAATAAATGCAGACGGAACATTTACCGAAACGAGACCTCTGGTAATGTTTTGCGTAAGGGTGGCTGGGACCTCAATATTTCCTGAACTGTTGCATAAAGGGCATTGAATAGATACTTGCATATTATAATCACTTCCTTCTCCTTTAGTGAAACACTTTTTACATTAAAAAAATTGACCGGAGTTCCCATATCATTTGGTAATTGAATTTTAGGAACGAATCCTAGGAATGGCATTGCTTTTTCTTGTACAGCTCCCTAGTCGCTTATTTAAAGATTCGTTAACATTACTGTGCAATTGTAATAATCTAGAATACACATTTTAATGTAAAATCTGCAATATTTCCGTGTCCTCAAGAATAATTTCTCAGTTCTTTGGACTTACGGGAAAAAAGTAAGTATTAATGTTATTGAAAGTCGAAGATCATTAGTTTTTGATAGTGAATTTAACAGTAATTACCGGGATGAGAATGGTAGAGTTGGGTACAAGAAGAATTTTAGTGAACATAGGATTAGGATTCAATCTTAACGTTATTTTTCCTTTGAAAGCGAGAATTCATTTAATATTTCTCTGTGTCTTTAAAAAATAAAAATGCAAAAGACCATATCTTTAAAATTATGAGTTAACTTGGTGGTTTGGTTTTAAAGAGGTTCCGAATTTCTTGATATATGGCCCCGGGTTGATAAGGGAGAATCTCAAGCGAGTCTTTAATCCAACTCGACAACCAGTGGGCTCGTTGCTTGAATCGGTCATCGAGCAAAATAATCGCTGCTCGGTCGGTAATCAAGCGGACAGGCCGCCCGCATGCCTGGTTCGATCGTTCAAT
>MBAA01000075.1:13546-13668 GCA_001940655.1 Promethearchaeota archaeon CR_4 | reverse complement strand
AATTAGTGTGTTACAGGTATGCCAGATCTTCCCGTGGACCCCCTGAAGGAGGTCGTAGTCAGTCGTATCGAGTTGAAAGCGCTCGAACAGAATCTCCAACAAGCTCTCGATGATGCCATCGC
>MBAA01000075.1:13093-13386 GCA_001940655.1 Promethearchaeota archaeon CR_4 | reverse complement strand
GAATATAAACAGAAGTAAATCATTGAACGGAAGGGTATTGAGAAGCGAAGTATCGGGTTGTTCCTAAAGAAAAATGTATCTTCTCGCAAAATTCCGCGTTGTACGCCCCTTCAGCACATGTAAGCGGCGTAATTTCTTGATCGAAGAGGGGGAGAATGAATTGATAGGTAGAAAAACAATGTGATGTCCTCGTTGTTCTGCAAACGCCATCAGTTGAGGGGAAGGTTGTTTTGTGGAAATATAAGCAACATATTTTTGCTGCCGGGTTGCATTGAATACTGCCGCCACGAGGA
>MBAA01000075.1:8905-13074 GCA_001940655.1 Promethearchaeota archaeon CR_4 | reverse complement strand
GGCGTATGTCTCGAGCGCTTTAAAGAAATCACGCCCGAAAAAGTAGGGTTGCCATGGGTTGAAGAGCTGGTCGTATCCAACCGGCGGGTACACGGAGAGTAGTCCACCAACTTCGATCTGGGCGATTCGGGGGCCAATGATACGAGCTTCGGGAGCGGTCGCGTACAAGCAGAGGTCTGACTCGTGGGGATGCTCGGCATACCACTCGAATTCCCAAGGATATTCTTCATCCGAAGGTTCATCCGCAAAAATTGCAACGATAGGGCCTACTTCCCCGCGTAAGGATCGTTCCTCCTTGACGAAAATCTTCTTGCGCCACCAGTTTTGGAGGGTTTCTTTGATGGCGATCCCGTCTAGGAAGTTGGTAGTGAATTCTTGGATGAGGATTTGGCGGGATTTAAGGAACCGTTTCGCTTTGATCCGGCAGAATTGCATATAGTCTTCGAAGATAACGTCCTCGGGGGGCCATGATACGAGATCGCCACGAGAAGTTTCCCCCCACGCTTCCTTCCATGCGCCGGGGCGAGGTTCGCGGGGGCGCCTCTTGAGGGTGATTTTCGCCGGGGTTCCTTCCTCCACGGGTAAGTGCCGCTGTAATGCGACCGAACCTTCTACCTGCTGAGGATCTTCAGCGAGCTGGATGAAAGGGTACTTGTTGTCGTGGTCTACCCATGGGTATCGCGCTGCAATTTCAAAGACGATGCTGGCATAGTCGTCATTAAAGACGTTCTTCGTAGCCGACACGATCTCGAAGAGACTTGGAATGAGTCTGTTCCCGATCAGGGCTAAGTTACGCGCATATTGCAAGAGCTGGCGGAATTGGGCGATCGACAAGGTTTCCCGATACATCTTCCGATAATATTCGTGGGCGTGGAAGAAGATCTCCGGGAGGTGGGTGTAGCGGTCGAAAGGAAAAATCGCCTTGGTTGGATTGCGATCCCCATACACCTTCGTGGTTCGGTCCCGTTTTTGTTCGTAGAGTCCGATGACATGTGGAATCTCGCGCAAGACTCTGTAAATGGAATCTGGGTGCACGTTGTATATTTTTGCGTATGAAGGAGGAAAATCGGCTGGGGGTGAATAAATCCCCAAGTTACCAATGAGGCGAGTGACAGGAGCCCAATGTACCATCCCGCACGTTACGAGGACGGGTCCCTCGGGGTTCTCCCGGAGCACACGCTCCAGGTTCCATGTCATAAATCGCTCTCGTTCGGTGGGAGTTGGGAGGGATTCTTTTCGTGCATTGATGGTCTCGAGCGGGGGTGCCAGAACATCCGCTTGTGCGAGCGTGTTGTAGAAACGAGTGAGGGACACGCCTTGGAGGGCATACTCGTCTGGCATTCCCGTTAGTGGTGGGGGTGCTTCACCGAGGGGAAGATCGATGAATTCAACGGGGACGTCAAAATCTAATGCCAGACGGACGGATTCGATAATGGAATCGGCAGGATCGATCGGGATGAAGACCTGTTTGGTGGCTTCAGGAGCACCATACCCAATGATACTGATATTGGGTAAGTGCTTGATCGCCTCTATAACCTCGCTCGCAAGGGTGGTCGGCAGTTCGACGCAGACTGCAACTGGGCGGTGTGTGAAGAAAGCTTGTCGCACCTGGAGAGCAAATTCGAGACACGAGTGAAATGAGGGAATTCCGACTAAACGCCCGTGATGGATAGTCTCAGGTTTCCCGTCTGTCCGGATTGTCGTCATCGTCGGGTACGTCCCCTAATTCGTCATCCTCTCCTGCATCCCACTCATCATCCCCTTCCCCTAAATCCTCTGAAACCAACCGCCAATCCTCTTTAGAATTCTTCCTTGGGGGCGATTTCGTGGGTTTCTTGATGACATTGAGAATCTCGTTTAGAGACCGATCTGGACCAAGAATCTCCTTCGTGGACACGGGTAAGTTTGATAAGTATTGAATTGCTTTCTCCCCGAGGATTTGTTGCACCGCCCGCTGGACAAAGTCCGGCATGTCCGCGAGGTCTTTGACTTCTGATACCATCAATTTCGAGCAATACCGGGCAATATTGATGCCATCCCGCACGGAGAAGGGTTCGTCCTTCGCGTGGGCGCGCTGGAGGAAGTCCACCACGTAATTGAGTAGGTCATCCCCACAGAAGGGCAGGTTGAATTTCAAAATTTTCAACTCGTCCTCGCGATCCGGGAACTCGATTGTGATCTGGGGTTGCAAGCGAGAGTGGATATATTCGGGAATCTCGTAAGTGGATGCATCATTATTCATCGTGCAACAGATCCGGAAGTCAGGGTGGGCCGGAATCTTGATACCCGCGATGATGGACTCCACATACCGACGGTGATCGAGGAGCGGTGCGAGAGACGCCCAACTTTTTTCGCTCATCCGATTGCCCTCATCGAGCACGCAAATACTGCCCTTGAGCATTGCCGTCACGAGGGGACTGGCGTGGTAGGTGATTTCGTTGCGCGCGGAGATCACGGGTTGCACGAGCAAGTCTTCTGGACGGGTGTCCGCCGTTGCTTGATAGATGTACACTGGCCGCCCCATCTGCTTGGCCGCGGCGCACGCGAGCGTGGTTTTGCCGATCCCCGGCGGGCCGAGAACTCGCGGGTTCAGTGGTTGATCCTGCTTATCTACCATGAGCCATGCAGCAAGCAGCTGCTTCACGTAATACTGGTTTCCAATCCATTCCATCGTGAAATTCTCGGGATGGGAGAGCACGAGTTGTACATCTTCAATTGTGACGGTTTCTACCATAAACGCGACCTAGGTATTAATGTCAGAATACTCCTATAATAGTTCTGCGCTGGCAGGAGATTGTGGAACGCAGCGGATTGAGGAAAAAAAACAACTTCGATTCTTATTATGCTGCTTTGATAATCCGCATTATTTCGGCGAAGCCAACCGGGCAGAGAGGCGTCTCACTCTTCCCCGCTTTTTAGTGGCTTCTCGGAGGATCTCGTAAATCTGCCGGTCTTTGCTATCGACATCGGAGGACCACCCGTGGAGAAACGCGAAATGGGATCCTTTCGGGTCCGCCAAGTGAGCATTCAACGCCACTTCGTTCTGAAAGGAACTCTTACAATAGGGGCACTGAATCATCATACGGGTCTCACCTTTCAATTACAATATTTACGGTTTCAAATTTGAATCTTTTGTTTCCCGTCCTACCCTGACATCATTACTATCCAAGTTTAAAACCTTATGGGAGGAAAATTTACGAGCTAACGAAACGAGACCCGCTAAATTCCGGCCGCCGTTTACTTGAGATACTCGATGGATCACTTCTTACTCACTAACCTACAGGTAATCTCAATATTCAAAGTGGTCTCAGAACTATGACGGAAATCGAGGAATTTTACGTGATTGCCGAAAATGGAACGTGCGTGTTCGCGCGGACAAATGCGCGAGACAAATGTGAAGGTGACCTAGTAGCGGGGTTTCTGAACGCGATCAACTTGCTTTCCGCTCACATCACCTCAGATACCATCCAAGTTTTTCGTTTCGGCACTTGTCAGTTAATCCTCTACTCGGAGCACAATATGCTATTTGTCGCGTTGGTTCCGAAATCAGCTCATATAAAGACAATTCGCAAGAAATTGGAGTTATTTGCCGGGAAATTCTTCGAGATGTATTCCCCAGAATATATGACTCTGAAGTGGAGGGGTAATCTTGACATTTTCGCTGGCCTGAACGAGCCGTTCACTAAATTTATTGCTGATCCTCACGTCCGCATGCAAGAAGCAATTTGGCAATGATTTCTTATTCCTCCTGAATTGAACTTCAAAATCTCACTCATTTTCCACCGAAATTACTTAGGCACTTTCATTCGCGAATGGAATAGGAAAATGTTATTACACTGTTTTTTACATTATCTGTACAACAAAATTATCATCATTCGGGTGAACACCCTTTGATATGGCAGGAATTATTTTTAGGTATTTTTGAAAGCGATCGTGCATTTATTACCGCGTGCACGCAAATCTTTTGCGGCATTGTATTGCTAGGATTTTTGACGCCGAACCTCTATCGGCGATATAAACGAAACCCAAATGTCGCATTGCGATACCTCACGCTCACCACTTTATTTTTAGGTTTTGCAGGTTGTCTCCAGACTTTCGACCCCTTAGTTTTTATGCCCTTATTTCATTTTGATAATCTTGGATATGGTTTGGCATTAGGGGCGTCTGCG
>MBAA01000075.1:7869-8892 GCA_001940655.1 Promethearchaeota archaeon CR_4 | reverse complement strand
TCATGGCGTTTTTTATGCTTGAGATTTTTATGTCCGGTCGTGCTTCGGGTGGAGGAAAGCTAACTATATTCGTGATTGTAGAGGGTGCAGTAGCAGTCTTGTCCCCCATAGTGAACCCATTATTTACCGCTCCCCAAATACCATCTATGATAGTACTTATGGTTCACTTACTATTCTCGATTATATTATATGTAATATTCATCAGGGTTACCACCAACGGTATGCGAAAGACGAGTGATGCTATAACCCGGAAAGGATTCGCGTTTCTCCGGGTAGCGGGTATTACTATCATTTCCGCTTTTACCTTGTTCATTCTTGACTTTCTTGCGGGAACGGGTTATACCTACTGGGTTATCGCTGGGTGGGCGTGTGCGGGGGTTACCGGTATTATGCTCTTCGTGGGTTTCGTGTATCCCGCGAGAGTGCGAAGCCGGATTGAAAGGGAAAAAAACATAGTTAAAACCTCACAGGAAGATACCTCCTTTAAAAATTCATAAAGGAGTAACTCTTTTTTTTCATTATCGGGTATTGCGAAGGATTGTGCAAAACTTGGCTGGCATTGACGAATTTTACATTATCACGGAAACAGGGAATTGCATCTATAGCAAATCGCGGACGGCCGATATTGACCAAACCCTCTTCGCCGGGTTTATGACAGCCCTCAATACCTTTTCAAATCAATTGGCGAGGGACAATCTCAACGCGTTTTCGCTCGGGAAGTCCAAATATTTCATCGTTAATGCCAATAAATTGCTCTTCGTTGCCCGAACAGACATCAAGGAAAAAGAGAAGAGTATGCAGAAAACACTGGAAGAAATGCAAGAAATATTTTTCAAGCGATTCAAAAGCGACAAGTTTGCGGGGAAATGGGATGGGGACGTGAGCATTTTTACTATACTCGATGCCGATTATGCCCGATTTCTCCTCGATCCCGAAGAAAAAATGAAAAGTTCTATCTGGTAATATTGCTACGGCTTGATACCGTTTTTCCTAGGTTCTACCGGTCGCTTTTTCCTCCCGGGC
>MBAA01000075.1:7260-7843 GCA_001940655.1 Promethearchaeota archaeon CR_4 | reverse complement strand
CAGATGCGAGCTCCGGGGGACTCCAAGATCGCAAACCGCAATCTGGCCCGATATAGGTCAAACGATCACCATATCGTTCCTTGGCCAGACGGAAATTTTTGCGAATGGCCGCCTCGGAATCGATGAGTGCTTCCGGTTGGGCCATGACAGCCTCGTATGTTTCTCCCGCGTCCAGATGTTCGGCCACGATGGCGTTGAAATTGGTACGGCAAATGCCCACCCGGATAAACTTGTCATGTTCTTCGAGCATTTTTTTTGCGACTACATTTGAGTTGTCTGACGCGAACTCACAGGTGAGAGTGGTGATACCGCGAGTACTCGCTGGAATGGCCGCGGCAGCTAAGGAATGGAGGTGGATTTGCACATCACACGATAAACCCTCTGCGGTTATGTCGAGGGCTTTTGCGAGCCCCTCTGGGGAGGTGTTGAAGAAATCCACAAACCCGAGGGAGGGCTCATCAATCGCTATTACCTTCGTTTGGAGATATGGTTTATTGACGAGGCAATTCCGGGCGAAAAAATTGAGACTTTTGGCAAGATTGGCCAGCACATCTTCATACACGGTAAACCCGAACTCGGTTCG
>MBAA01000075.1:6911-7026 GCA_001940655.1 Promethearchaeota archaeon CR_4 | reverse complement strand
TTTCAACGTTAAGAAAGGAAAAGAGAAATAGTTTTAGGTAGTTGGGAGACCGGTGGGAAAGGAGACTGCAACAATGCACGGTATACTATCAAGCGCGTGCTATATGTCATCATTT
>MBAA01000075.1:6785-6892 GCA_001940655.1 Promethearchaeota archaeon CR_4 | reverse complement strand
CGTGCCAGTAAAAAACCATGGTTGGCGATTTATGCCTGATGGAGCCAAGCGAGCCGCTTCCACCAGCTCGGCAGCGGATACTACAGTACTAATCTGGTCAAGCGGTT
>MBAA01000075.1:6431-6767 GCA_001940655.1 Promethearchaeota archaeon CR_4 | reverse complement strand
TTGCTACACGATAGAGGGGTTCCGCCGGACTCCCGATTGCCAAAAGAATAACGTATACCAGCGATGGATCGATTCGAGTACTGGCATGGGGGCGGGCAATCATTTGCCAACAACTACCAAATCCGTTCGCAGAGAGAAATAAATCCACTTGTTGTAGCATAAACCCTGCGTTTTCCAAATATCCATCAGAAGGTTCAGAAAAAAATAAAAGATAATGCGCCGGTTTCGCCATAAAATTCCGTTGGACCTCTTTGGGGAGAACGATTTTCATTTCTGTTTTAATCTGGGGATAAAGAGGATGAACGGATTGGATAAACGTGGTAAGTGTCGTCAAGA
>MBAA01000075.1:3036-6396 GCA_001940655.1 Promethearchaeota archaeon CR_4 | reverse complement strand
ATTGATTTCCGCTTAAAGATGAAAGGGTAGAGTTCCGTGGGTTCCATTACAATGACCGACCGAAAGTTGTATTCAACTCATTTTTATCTCACAATGATACGCACACCTAAAAATTCAATTATTTGACAAATACTCGAATCCAACGGTAAAGGGGTGAATGAAAAAAAGGGCAAGAAAGAGATAAAAGGATTACTTGACGTAGACAAGTAATTTCTGCTTACGCATCTGCGTTTCGAGGTATAAAACAAGGAATAAGCCCAACGTGACAAAGATAGGCCCCAGTAGATTCGTCCACGAAAGGGTGGCAACCACCATCGTTATGCCATAAATCCACCCGAGGACGATCGCCACTCCCAGTAAGATGATCGACCGGAGTTTCTGTTTCCAAAATATGGACTGGAGCGTATCCCACCCAACTATTCCCCCAATACCATACACCAAGAATATATAGTACAGCCAATTCCCTGGATCAGGAATCGCGAGAACGACTACCAAAACGAGGATGATTTCCACCCCGATAAAGATCAGACCTAGCAGCTTTTTTCGTTTTTCGATGAATTCTTTTTCGAGTTTCAATATGATTGCGGCTAGGATCATACCAATGAAGAGAACGAATGCGTGAATAGAAAATGTTCCATCGCTGGTAAACACGAAGAGTAAAACATCAATGATGATAAACGAGAAAAAAATGAGATTTTTGATGGTTTTTACCCCGATTTTTTTGATCTTAATGTTGGGGAGGTCAAAGGATAAGAGGATCAAGGATACCACGATCGTGACGAACGTGACCCCAAAGGCAAACCCATAATTTGATATAGGTCTAAAATACTGATAACACGAGAAAATACCCATCATCAGGCCGAGTAAGGCCATAAACCAACCGAAGCTCTTTAGAATCATTGTTTTTTGTATATCTTTTGTAGCCATCTGAATTCTCCTCGAAAAAATAATCCATATAAAGATATAAAAGCCACTGGAGCATATGTGCAGTATAAGATAAAATGGTGAGACATAAAATGAAAAGGTGGAGTTCTCCCCGTATTATCGCGTGCGTATGTCTTATCACAATAATTTGTGCAGGAGTCTGGCAGGTAAATAGTATCACAGACTCAGTGGGTGAAAAAAGAGTTGTTGATCAATCTAATGTGACACGTATTCTTGAAGGTAGAACTGCCGCAAATTTTGCTTTTCTCCAAGTTCCGACAGTTAGTTCTCAATATATATCCCCTAACAGTACCGCAGGTGGAACCAATTTCACGATTTATTCCTTTTCGGCGAATTTGGATGCGAATTACTCGCTTGACGTGTTTGCTTATTATGAACCAATCAGTTGTGATGACCCTATTGAAGTATTGACTTCTTATTGCCGACCCGATGGCACATGGTTTGTGACTGGGCAGATTGTCAATTTTGAAGAAAATACACCTAGCCAAGTAGTCTTGGGAATTGGGAATCACGCGAATAACCTTACATGGCAAACTATAGGTTTAGTAAATCAAACAGCAGGAATGACGATTGCGGCGAATGATACGGCGATCCGCATCGTATATTTAGAGCGCGATGTGGATGCTTCAGATTTTGATCCAGTGCGTTGGGTGAAATTTTTTGCGAGTAATGATGCAGGCAAGACTTGGACTAATGGTACGCTCTGGGACATTTCTTCGTTGTCAGGTAACTGGTTTGGGGGTATTTCTATGGCGGCAAATAGTTCGACTTTTGAATGTGTCTGGAGCTTTGCAAATGTGAGCACTTGGAATGCCCCTCAAAAGTATAATCTGTCAACAATCTGGGAAACCCGCGATACTGGCGCAGGGTGGCAAGCACCCACAAACCTGACGAGTCTCATTGGGAATTCTACCTTTTATCCACAAGTTATGTTTAACCAGACGGATGGATCACTCTACGTATGCGTAGCCAACTATAGTTCATACATTGACACTAAAGAAAATTTGATTGAGCAAGCGCATGAAATTATATTGAGACTGGAGAATGGTCCTAGTAGTCCCGCTACGGGCCAGTGGGAAATTCTCCCTCTAAGGGATTTATGGGATCGGAATGGTCCGCTCATCTATTGTGCGCTCGATAGTTATAAAAATTATTTCTACTTCTTAAATACAACAAGCTCTGAAAGCGATATCATCCAAAATGCGAGTGAGTGGGAAGCACCTTTTGGGGATTCTGAGTTCTTTCCTAAGAGTGATTTTACACATTTTAATTTCTGGGCGCAGAATGGGCCGAAATTCTTTTCAGCAAAAGTCTCAACCATTGGTGTATTTAAAAAAGCAGGATTGATGGATGCGCAATTTCCTTTTCGCCTCCGTCACGTAAACGGAAGTCTCTCGGCAATTGAAGTTATGACGCTATTTTTCAACGGTACTGACACTATGGGGAATAACCACCAAGCAAGGGCATATTATTTCAATCTTACTGTGACACGAGATGTTAATTCCCCTTTAACTAATGTGGTCATTTTAGCGGTGGATGATATTACTCCCGAAATAAACATCCAAACGTCAAACCCAATCTTCTCCCCCTCTAGTTCTCCCGGTGTCAGGGATGAATTCTCGAGCACTGTAACAAGTACTAAACCAGGCGGTGCAGTATTAACTGTTGAATCATTAAATTTGCAGATAAATGGCACGGTAGACCTGACTGACGGGACATGCGCTTATTTTAATCCAGCAATATGTGGTGATGGACGGATCAATTACGTATTCTTTTTGCAAAGAGAAGGGAGTGCAGATAAACTAATATTTTGTAAGTCTTTTGATGGAAGTGTTTCATGGAGCTTCCCACAAGTTTTGGAAATCTTTACATGCGGTGAAGTAATCTATGTACAATCTATGAGTAAAGGGAAGGAGATTTATTGTTGGGTACAAAAAACAGATAACGTTCTGCTTTTCCTCTCTCCTGATCGTGGTGCCACGTTCTTCAGATCAGAATTGGGGGTTGCTATTCACCAAATATCGAGCGATCTCGTTTGTTGGCGGGGGGAAGCCGAGAGTGATCATTTTGGAATTTCAAAGTCCAATGACCTCGGTGTCACGTGGAGCGAATTTTTAACGATTGATGAAGATTTATATGGAGGAGATGAAGTTCAGGTGGAGCTTGCAGGCGTTGGTTACGATCCCGTGTCCAGAAACTATTCTTTCGTCATCGCAAATGGTTCCATTGATTGGGCTGCTTTTGTCATTGCAACTTATGATGGTATATCGAGGATATTTACGGATGATATATGTGCAGGGGCGCAATGGGTGGGAATACACTCTCGATTTCTAAATATTGGTGTGCAGACTGTAAGCGGGGTCGCGCGGGAGTGGATAATTATTTCAAATATCAATAATTCGTATTCAACTTCAA
>MBAA01000075.1:2129-3003 GCA_001940655.1 Promethearchaeota archaeon CR_4 | reverse complement strand
AGCACGATCATTTCAAAGGATACCAATGGTGTTCTCACATTTCGAGGATTGAGCGGTGCAGGAACTATCCTCCCAGATGGTGACTATAATTGGACTGTAACTTTTACGGATCTCGCGGGGCAGGTTGTAAAAGAAACAGCGACTCTAACGATTGACAATACTTTACCTGCCTTGGGGTCGTATGTGTATTTGACCGCGCCATCTCGCCCTGATCCCCGTTTACCGATAAATGTTACCATTCCCACATTTGATCTTCACCTCTCTGGGGGCATCTTACGTTACTGGACATCCTCGAATGCAACTCGTAACGAGGTTCCGATGAATCAAGTCTCCCTCGGTTTTGGCATAAAAAATTTCACGGGCATCATCCCTGCGTTAGTGGACGATATTGTATATTGGGAAGTTGAGATAATAGACTCCGCAGGAAACTCGCTAATTGTGGACAACGGTGGTCAACCCTTCACATACTCAAAACCTCATCTTCGCTTGGAGGAAGAATTCGAACCAGAACTTATCCTTGATTTGAGCAAGATTGACAAGTTTGAAGTCCGATTTATCGTGCCCGAAGATAGCGATTATATAGCGTTGGTGTACATTAATTACACGTTAGATGATGGAAGCGGAACCCACTTAGTCCCAATGACCCGTGTTGGGGACAATATATTCTCATTTACATTTTCAAATTTCCCTCGAAACGCAACTCGGTTAATTTATAGCGCGATGGGAGTTGATATCTATGGAAACCTCGTACCTCTTGGATTGACGCGAAGTATTACGCTGATTCCGGCGTTACCTCCGTGGGAACTGAGCGTAACTCAACAAATTCTCATGTCTCTCCTCGCATTGGTCGTAGGCATCGTTTCGGGCGAAATCT
>MBAA01000075.1:0-2070 GCA_001940655.1 Promethearchaeota archaeon CR_4 | reverse complement strand
CATGCTGAACAAGTTGACCGTCCTTATCCGGTTCAGCATAGTACTGGGATGGGGTATGGTAAATTCTCTTTTAGTGCGCTAGTACTAACATTGATTGCGAACTTTGGATTCATCGGTATTTCCCTTACATTTTTCTTCACCTACGCGTGGCCAGAAGCAGCAATGCTCGCTCTCGTGGGGTCGTTCCTAGCAACTGTCTTCTTGTGGATTCTTGCCACTAATCACGGAGTCATACAAACTCTGCATAAAGGGCGTGATAAAATTTCACGGTATCACATTTTGTTAAATACCATTATAGCTCTGTCGATTTTCGTGGCACTCCTCGGAATCCTGTGGATCGGAGACTCTATTGCATGGTGGCGGGTTCGCTTGAATCAGCAAGTATATGTCCTTTGGGGTATTACAATCCCGAGCGTGCTTACCACGCTGGCGGCCGCGTTCTTTTCTTCTATTCTCATACTCACGTGGTCCGTGAGCAAGAATGTTTCGAAAACTGCCCGCAACTTCAAGGAGAATCTTGCTGAGAATCTGAATCCAGGTAAAATAATCGAGCAAAGGGAAACAAAAATCACGGAAATAATGACTTCAGTTGGGTGGCAAGGTATTTTTTTCATCTTACTCATTGCAATTACACTAATCTTTGCAAGTGATTTAAGCGTTTATGCGCCCCAAGGAATGCTCATAATTATCCCATTTGCGATCGGAGCAGTTTCAAACATCGCTGTGAGGTCTATAAGGAGGAAGCTGAAATTGAGTGAAGAACCAGCTACTGCCTTTTATGATCTCTTAGTGAAATGCCCATCTTGTGGGTCGAAAACTGCGCAGGGTGGGACTTTCTGCGAGAATTGCGGTGTTCGCGTTATTGAGGGCACAAGAGTGCTTCAAGGGCGACCTTGCGAGTCCTGTCATCGGCCTAATCCAATCAACAACAAATATTGCCGTTTTTGTGGAAATCAAATCGGCGAAAAATCGGCGGTTAAAAATACTCAAGATGCCGGAACATAAACGAATTGTCAGCTTAGATAAAAAATAAACCACGATTACTTTTTAGTGGTCAATTCACAAATTTACTAACAACCTGGTGGATTCAAATTTTGATTTAATCTTCCATCTCCAATTTAATTGTTAATAAAACTTATCTGTTCCTCCCGCATTCAAATAAAATAATGGAACCTGCTGATGCACAGCCACTTACCGCCGCCGAAGCGACACGCAAGGTGGTGAGTGGACGCCCATCCATTATTGACGCGTTACGGGAGGAAATTGTGAATTATACGGCTCTCGCGGAACGCTTATATCCCGAGATTCTCGCGATCACCCGAAAGGAGAAGGTCAATGTCGAGGCCATCAAAATGGCCCTCATGCGCTATGCCGATACGCTCCAAGCGGAGAAGAAGATTCTCGAACAGAATATTGCAGGTGTGTTAGCCCGTTCCGTCCTCGAGTTGAAAAATAACCTCGCTTCGATTACCGTCAAGCAAGGGTCCGTGTTTTCCAAAGTTCGCGAGATTTTCAACCAAATTCCCAAGTTACGTTTCTTTCAACTGAGTCAAGGCACCACTACGTTCACCATCATTGCTGACCAGTCGAACCTGCGTGATGTATCGCAGTTATTCGCCTCCGAGGAGATTATCACGGTCTGTGAGGATCAATCTGCATTGATCCTAGTCTCGCCCCTTGATATTTTGCAGGTTTCAGGGATTATTGCCTATCTATCCGCCGACCTCGCCCGTGAGGAGGTAAACATTACACAAATCATCTCGTGCCACACGGACACGATTTTCCTCGTGAGTCGAAAAGACGCGATGAAAGCTTACAAGATTTTAGAGGAAAAAATCTTCCTTTTGAAGGGTTTCTTAAAGGGAGAAGCGCGTAAAAAGGAAACAAGTGAAAAATAAAGTTATAGGACTAAGGCATCGATCATCTTTTGAATGATCTCTCTCAATTCCTCCGATTTCGCGCCTTTCTCTTTCAATTGCACTTGAGTCCGCTCGAACTCGTTCTCTTGCTCGCGGAATTTGACGATATAACTTTCGCGTAAACGCATCTCGGACTCACTTTTTTGGAGTA
>MBAA01000081.1:11279-13443 GCA_001940655.1 Promethearchaeota archaeon CR_4 | reverse complement strand
GAAGCCAAATTGCTTTAAGCTACCCGTTTAGATGAAAACGAGTGCCTGCGAAAATTTTAAAACGTCATGCTTCATTAACTGTCGAAGTTAAGTCTAGAACAAGAGGATTTGTATGTATCAAGTCAGGTTTATGGCACACTTGCGCTTTCATATAGCTTCAGATACATATCATCCGTATTTAACTAACGCTCGGTCTTATCGGGTGATAATAATGGTGTAAGGTGTTCCTATGACAAGTGTCAAACATCCTAATGCGGGTGAACTCGCTCTGGCGTGTCAACTAGTCGCGGAGGCGATGTTCAAGAGCATAGTGCACGTAGTGTTCGTGGAGTTCAACGGCGAGCGGTTACGCATCCAGCGGACGAAAACGGGAATCCGGTATGTTGATGTTCAAATCGGGGGTGAACCCTTCCGCATTATGGAGCAAAATCGCCAGAAAGCGTCCCAGTATGCCAAAATGGCTCGCGAGCGTCACCAAATCCTGTGGATCTTCAAGGGAGATCAATACTATGCACGGTATCTGGATGGCCAGTTCACGATCTTGAAAATTAAGGCATAAATTCTTATTGAGCTATGGGAGATGAGAAAAAATAACATTTTAAGATTAAAACTTAGATATAGGAAAGGCAAATGACCGACGTATAAATAAAAATTAGGAGGAACAGAAATATGAGTAGAATTTCTAAGAAGGAGATTGCGGGAAAACTGATCCTTATAGGGAGAACTGTCTTTCTTTTAATCAATTTTGTGGAATCATCGTTGTCCGGAACTAAATCAACTGCTAATCCTCGGGAGACCACCCGAACCGCCCAATCAAATTTTCAAATGGTAAAGAATGGTCGTTCACCTTGGGGGATCCAATTTAAGTAAGATCGCTTTGGGAACCGGACCACTGACCAGCATTTTTAAAATATCCCTTTCAATCTCACTCCGGGAAACAATATAATATGCGATCGCATCACAATCGCCTACATCCGGCAGGGTAAACAACAGCTTATTGCCAAACAGCACTTGCTTGATGATCTTGAAATTCAATAGCTGTTTGAGGTGTCACGCCAAGATTCTCGCCCCGATCCCTGCTACATCCTTCAGATCGAGTGCCTGAAATGCGGGTCGGGAAGCGATTAACTCATAAAGACGTTTTCGCGTCCCGTTTTTTAGTACGCTTTGTACGTATAAAAATTTACCCGGTATGATTCTCTTGTCTTGGATGAGATGATCAATCGCGATTTCGATTCTGGCCCGTGGAATTTTCGTTTCTTTCCGGGCACAGAGATAGAGGATCCTGATTTGGATGAGTTTGTTATCTCGCTCGAAATCTTGGCACAAACTTAAGAGATATTCCTCAAGACCCTCCATACTCATATTTTCAAAGTCATTTCCGCTTCCTCGAATGAGCCAACTGGAAGGGGAAACATCGTAGGGGTAATTAAGGTCGTTGCATTTCGCCCTCGAAATACCTTTTTGAGTGAAATCATACGTGTTTTTTTGCATAGTTTCCAATTCCATACAATTGTGGTATGTTTTGGTTCGAGTTTGTGTCCCTAATCATAACGGAGCAAATTATCTAACGAGCAATTTGGGGGATATTTAAAAGGCTCTAGATTGATTTTGAAATCGATCCCCTCTTTCAACCACATTTACGCCAGGTCTGGAATTTCGTCAAAAAATGTATGATTAGTTATCTTCCAAATCATAGATTCGTTTTCTAGGTCATATAAGAGAGTGTGTAATTATGACAGGCAAATATCCGCCTCGAAATAAATTTAAAATGCAATTGAAAAGGTATAAATTTTTTTTGGCGGGAATTGCATAATACACAGAACGAGATGGTCATTCCGTGGGAGTAACCATCGGTGCATCGAGGATCTCTTTCATTCTTTGTGTGTCTATGAAATAGACCTTTGTTGATTTGCTAAAAACGAGGTCAAATTGTTCGAGCTTGCTCACGTATTTTTTAATCGTGTAGTAATGCATTCCCAGCTGTCGTGCCATCTCCGTGAGCTGGCATCCTTTCACGTTCAATTCCAGGAGTTTTAGAATCTTCATGCATTTTTCTTGCGAGATCAAGTGCAATACCTCGGTGCTTTGGCACGATTTCTCCGTGTCAAAAAATGCGAGGCGATTACCGATTTTCTCGGTCTGGATGAAATTAAATTTATCT
>MBAA01000081.1:10697-11218 GCA_001940655.1 Promethearchaeota archaeon CR_4 | reverse complement strand
ATTCGGATCGAATTGCTTATGCGTTTCGAGATATTCTCGGATTAAGTCCAACGCGAGGTCTTCGTAAATGAGGACGCCCTCGAGTTCCTGTTTTTTGTCCTTTCTAAGGATAGCTGCAATTATGGGAACAATGGGGGCTAGTAAAAGCTCGTTTACGGTCTGAAAACGTTCACTTGGCGAAAATGACAGCATTTCCCAGAAGAATTCTTTCTTCGATCCTCCCGAGAAACCGATCTTGTCGACAGCTGCGAAGAGATCGTCCGAAACGATCTTTAACGATCCTTCCGCGAATGCAGCGAGCTCCTGTGCGGAAAATTCTTTGCCAAAGAGCGAGCGTTGGTGCATAACCTCATCGACTCATAGCGTATAAAAAGGATTTCCGATCAGAAACAACTTTTTTTTCGGATTGAAAGCACCGTCCCACCATCTTTTGCCCCGTTTTAAAACCTACTCGCCGTAGGTTTTAAACGACAAAACAAATTTGAGCGACAAGATAATATAAGTTCGTTCTCCACATCGTT
>MBAA01000081.1:9915-10684 GCA_001940655.1 Promethearchaeota archaeon CR_4 | reverse complement strand
GCCAGTCAGGCTTTTCGACCGCTTTTTTGAAGAGACGTTCAATTAAATGAAAGGGTTAGATCATTAGAAAATAAAAAAGAGGGCGAAATAATACTACACTTTTTCAAATTCCGCTTGGAGCCGAATATCGCGCGAGGAACTCCCAACGTATACTAAGAATTTACCGGGTTCTGCCACCCAACGGTGGTCTTTCTCGCTATAAAAGGCCAGATCTTCATCTTTCAATTCGAAAGTCACGGTAGTATGTTGCCCGGGGTTTAATCTCACTTTTTGAAATCCTTTGAGTTCCTTGACAGGGCGGGGTACACTCGCTTCAACGTCTTGGACATACAGCTGCACGACTTCCGCGCCCGCGCGATTTCCCGTGCTAGTAATGTCCACAGATACCTTTGTAGGTGAAGAACCCGAAACCTGGATATTCTCGTACTTGAAGGGGGTATACGACAGACCATGACCGAAAGGAAAGAGTGGTTCGATGCCATTCAGGTCAAAATGGCGGTACCCTACCATCACGCCTTCATCGTAATAGACCTTGTCATTCACGCCGGGATACGTCCGTTCGGACGCATGAGCGGGAGAGTCGGTTAATTTCTTGGGGAACGTGATGGGGAGCTTACCCGACGGATTCACGTCCCCGAAAAGGATGTCTGCTAGTGCCCGCCCTCCTTCCATGCCCGCGTACCACGCTTCGATAACCGTGGGGACTTTATCCAACCACGGGTCCATAACCACAGGACTTCCATTTACAAGCACTACGACCGTGTTGGGG
>MBAA01000081.1:8305-9868 GCA_001940655.1 Promethearchaeota archaeon CR_4 | reverse complement strand
CTCAAGGTCTCGTTTATCTTTACTCTCGGAGTCCGACCTGTTCCTAGTTCTATGAGAGAGTCCCACGACAATTATAGCAACATCAGCATGGTTGGGGGTGGAATTGATCTCGACCTTGCCCTTGCATTTCTCCTGAAGACCCGCGAGGGGGGTGATCTCGTGCGCCGCGCGAATAATCGAGCTACCCCCGGCGAAGCTATGCTTTTTATCGGCATTGGGACCAATGACCGCTATTTTCTTCACCTTAGATATATCCAACGGCAAGAGGTTCCCAGCATTCTTCAAAAGAATCATTCCTTCTTCTGCGATTTTTCGTGCTATTGCCCAGTGTTCAGGGGTATTCCGCGATCCTTTTGGTAACATAGTTGGATTATCAAAAACTCCGGTAAGGAACATGACCCGTAATAAGGGAGTCACGCTCCTGTCGAGTTCCTCCGCCGTGATCTTCCCCGCTGTAAAGACCTTCGCTAAGCGTTTCGTGCGATACCGCGTGCCTGGCCCTGGCATTTCAAGATTCAATCCCGCTTTCAAGCAACTTTCCGCGCTAGAGGTGGGTTTCGCCGCGAACCAATCAGACACCACGAACCCCCGGAAACCCCACTCGTTCCGAAGCTTTTTTGTCAGTAAATCGGTGTTTTCACACCCGTAAATGCCATTCACTTTGTTATAGCAAGCCATCACGCTCCAGCATCCAGACTCTTTCACTGCGGCCTCAAATGCCGGGAGGTAGATTTCCCGCAGGGCGCGTTCACTAACTTCTACACTGACTTGCCTGCGCCGGACTTCTTGGTTATTCGCCGCATAATGTTTGAGGCAGACTGCAATACGCTGACTCTGTTGGCCTCTCACAATGGGAACCGTCATTTTCTTATTCAGGTATGGATCCTCGGTTTGATATTCAAAATTTCGCCCACACAGGGGGGTTCGTTGAATGTTGATTGCAGGACCTAGTAGCATATGATATCCGATGTCACGTACTTCATGGGCAGAATTTATCCCATATTGTTCGGCAATGTCGGGATTCCACGTTGCGGCGCGGCAAATCCCCACGGGAAAGTAGGTCGCTTTTTTTAAGCGAGATCCCAAGGCACCTACTCCGTGTGGGCCATCGGTCATCTTGAAATATGGGACACCTAGCCGGAGCACCGCTTTCGTTGCATAAAAGCCCTTCCCAAAAAGAACGGCGAATGACTTCGCACCAGCACAGAGGGATAATTTCTCTTCCACGGTTAACCGCCCAAGGAGATCTGCAACCCGTTTTTCGACATCTAACTGAGCATTCATAAAAGGGAACGTGGCAAGTTCCTTTTTGGGTATTTTGTCGCTCATAGGGAATATATTAACCTGTAGGCATTAAAAATAAGCGATACCCCTCTTGTTAAAGGATCATAATGCTGGCGAAGATACGAACGGCGACGATTGATGACGCAGAAGCAATCAATCGCGTGAATTTTCTCACGTGGCAGACTTCGTACCGGGGAATTTTCCCCGACGAATATTTGGCAAATCGCTCCGTTACGAAGAGTTCGGAAAGGTTCCGTCAATATTTTCGAACCCCCCCGC